>CAZXLI010000159.1:0-15144 GCA_964641795.1 uncultured Bordetella sp.
CGCGGTTCTCCGGCACGTAGCCGATGCCTTGGTGCGCGATCTGGTAGGCCTGCATCCCGAGGATGGGCGTGTCGCGCCAGTGGATCGTGCCCTGGCCTTCGACCAGCCCCATGATGGTCTTGACCGTGGTCGAACGCCCCGAGCCGTTGCGCCCCAGCAGCGCCACGATCTCCCCGGGCTTGACCTCGAAGCTCACGCCATGCAGCACATGGCTCTTGCCGTAGAAGGCGTGCAGGTCCTGCAGTCTCAGCATCGGTGTGCTCTCAATGTCCGGCCGCCTGGGCATCGGCCAGCACCGAGCCGAGGTAGGCCTCCTGCACGCGCTGATTGGCGCGCACCGCGTCGGGCGTGTCGAAGGCAATCACCTCGCCGTACACCAGCACCGCAATCTTGTCGGCCAGGCCGAACACCACGCCCATGTCGTGCTCCACCGTCAGCAAGGTCTTGCCCACCGTGACGTCGCGAATCAGCTGGATGAAGCGCTTGGTCTCGCTCTTGCTCATGCCTGCCGTCGGCTCGTCCAGCAGGATCACGCTGGAGCCGCCGGCAATGGTGATGCCGATCTCCAGGGCCCGCTGCTCGGCATAGGTGAGGTTGGTGGCCAGGTGGTCGCGCCGGCGGTCCAGCTTGATCATCGCCATCACCTCCTCGGCCCGCTCGTTGGCGTCCGTCAGGTCGGCCAGGAACTTCCAGAACGCATAGCGGTGGCCCATGCTCCAGAGCACCGCGCAGCGGATGTTCTCGAACACCGACAGCCGCGTGAACAGGTTGCTGACCTGGAAGCTGCGCGACAGGCCCAGCCGGTTGACCTCGAACGGCGTCTTGCCATCGATGCGCTGGCCATGCAGCAGGATCTCGCCGCTGGTCAGGCCGAAGCGGCCGCTGATCAGGTTGAACAAGGTGGACTTGCCCGCGCCGTTCGGCCCGATGATGGCCACCCGCTCGCCCGGGTTCACCGCCAGGTTGGCCCCGCGGATGATCTCGGTCTTGCCGAAGCTCTTGCGCACGTCCTTGAGTTCGACCGCGTAGGTGCTCATGCTGCGGACTCCTTGCGCTTGATCTCGGCCTCGATCTCTTCCTGGATCTGGCCCCACTCGCGGCTGAAGCTGCGGCGCGAGAGCTCGAACATCGCCACGCCGACGCCCAGCACGAAGATCGCGCCCAGCCAGCTGTCCAGCCCCCGGGCGTTCAAGGTGGCGCCCAGGAACTGCATCTCGGGGCCCAGCGCCGCATTGAGCTGCCGGTGGTACCACATCTCGATCATCGCGGCGATGCCGATCAGCGCCACCAGGCCCGAGCCGCCCAGCGCCAGGTAGGAGGTCCACACGCGCTTGAGCTTGCCGAAGGCGGCCAGCCGCACGTTCATCATGATCAGGCTGGCGACGCCCCCGGGCGCGTACATCACCATGAACAGGAACACGATGCCCATGTACAGCAGCCACGCCTTGGTCAGCTCGGACAGCAGCACCAGCGCAATGACCATCAGGACCGCGCCGATGATCGGGCCGAAGAAGAAGGTGGCCCCGCCCAGGAAGACGAACAGCAGGTACGCCCCCGAGCGCAGCGCGCCCACGACTTCGGCGGTGACGATCTCGAAGTTCAGCGCCCCGAGGCCCCCGGCAATGCCGGCGAAGAAGCCCGAGATCATGAAGGCCAGGTAGCGCACGTTCTGCGTGCTGTAGCCGATGAACTCCACCCGCTCGGGGTTGTCCCGCACGGCGTTGAGCATGCGCCCCAGCGGCGTGCGCGTCAGCGCGTACATCGCCGCGGTGCAGATGAAGCAGTAGATCGCGATCAGGTAGTACACCTGGATCTGCGGCCCGAAGCTGATGCCCATCACCGCCTTGCCGACCACGCGGTTGGTGGTGATGCCGCCTTCGCCGCCGAAGAACTCCGGGATCATCAGCGACATCGACCACACCAGCTCGCCGATGCCCATCGTGATCATCGCGAAGGTGGTGCCGCTTTTCTTGGTGGTGACATAGCCCAGCACGGCCGCGAAGAAAAGGCCGCCCAAGCCACCCACCAACGGGATCAGGCTCACCGGCAGCCACAGCTGGCCGGCAATCATCAGGTTGAGGGTGTGGATCGCGAGGAAGGAGCCCAGGCCGCTGTACACCGCGTGGCCGAAGCTCAGCATGCCCCCCTGGCCCAGCAGGATGTTGTAGGCCAGGCAGGCAATGATGCCGATGCCGATCTGCGACAGCATGGTCTGCGCGAAGCCGCTCGTCCACAGCAGCGGCGCCACGCCCAGCATCAGCGCGAAGCCGCCCCAGATCACCCAGCGGCCCACGTTGTGGGGCTTGAAATGGAAGTTCGGCCGCTGCGCGTGGGCGCCGGCATTGGCCGGATTGATGGTCTGTGTGGTCATCTCATCCCTCTCTGGTGCCCATCAGGCCTTTCGGGCGCAGGATCAGCATCAGCACCAGCAGCAGGTACGGCAGGATCGGCGCGGCCTGCGCCAGCGTGATGCGCAGCAGCGGCCAGCCCGGCGATTGCGGGCCGACCTGCCCGCCGACGCGGTTGATGGCATCGGCCAGCGAGGCGTCCACGGTCAGCGGCAGGGTCTGCAGCAGCCCGATGAGCAGCGAGGCGACGAAGGCCCCGGCCAGCGAGCCCATGCCGCCCACCACCACCACCACGAAGATGATCGAGCCCACCACCGCGGCCATCGCCGGCTCGGTGACGAAGGTGATGCCGCCCACCACGCCGGCCAGGCCCGCCATCATCGAGCCGACGCCGAACACGAGCATGAAGACCCAGGGCACGTTGTGGCCCAGCGCTTCGACCATCTCGGGGTGGGTCAGCGCCGCCTGGATCACCAGGCCGATGCGTGTGCGCGTGAGCAGCAGCCACAGCGACACCAGCATCAGCAGCGCCACCCCCATCATGAACGCGCGGGTCATGGGAAACCGCGAGCAGCTGGCGGCCTGGCACACGGTGTCGGACGCTGCCCCCAGCGCAATGGACAGCCCGCTGGTGGCACTTTGCACCACGGTGAAGGCCGGGCCTTGCAGCGCCGCCGGTGGGTCGAAGGCCAGCGAGGTGCGGCCCCACACCAGTTGCACCACTTCGAGCACCACATACGACAGCCCGAAGGTGATCAAGAGCTCCGGCACGTGCCCGAACTTGTGCACCCGCCGCAGCGCCGTGCGCTCGAACAAGGCACCCGCCACCCCCACCACCAGGGGCGCCACCACCAGCGCGGCCCAGAAGCCGATCAATCCGGTGAGCGTGTACGCGAAGTACGCCCCCAGCATGTAGAAGCTCGCGTGCGCAAAGTTCAGCACGCCCATCATGCTCAGGATCAGCGTCAGCCCCGAGCTCAGCATGAACAGCATCAGCCCGTAGCTGACACCGTTCAGGGTGTTGATCAGTATCTGGTCCATCGCACTCCTCCTAACGCTCCACGCGCGTAGGACCTTCGTCCCCGGGGGGACAGGCCGCCAAGGGCGGCCAGGGGAGCGCGGTTGTCATCGGAGCCGCCCGCCCCGATCCGGCTCTGCCGGTCGGGTCGGGCAGCCCCTCGGGGGCGGCCAGGCGGCCGGGGCTCAAACGATCAGGGCCGCTTCATTTGGCAGGAAGTCGGCGTGCTGGCCACATACGCGTCGTAGGCCTTCAGGGGCTGGAAGTTGTAGCCGGTGTTCTCGACGCTGTACGGATGCTTGGCATCGGCCTTCTTCCACACCGTCATGAACAGCGCCTGCTGCAACTGATGGTCAGCCTTGCGCATTTCGACGTCGCCGTTGAAGCTCTTGAACTTCAGGCCTTCCATCGTTGCCGCCACCTTCGCCGGATCGGTGGTCTTGGCCTGGGCCATCGCGTTGGACAGCAACGCGAAAGCCGAGTAAGTGGCCATCGTGTAGTAGTCGTCGTTGAACTTGGCCTTGAAGTCGTTGGCCAGCTTGCCCACTTCGCCCGGCATGTTCGAGTGAGCATAGGCCACCACGTACACACGGCCTTCGGCACCCGGGCCGAGCGCGGTCGGCGTGCCGGTGACGCCGGCGTAGTAGGTGAGGAACTTGACGTTCAGTCCCGCGTCGTTGGCCGCCTTGATCAGCAGCGTCAGGTCGGAACCCCAGTTGCCGGTGAGCACCGTGTCCGCGCCCGAGGCCTTGATCTTGGCCACGTAAGGCGCGAAGTCGCGCACCTGCGCCAGCGGATGCAGGTCGTCGCCGACGATCTGGATATCGGGCCGCTTGCGCGCCAGGATTTCCTTGGCGTAGCGCGAGACCTGATGGCCGTGCGCATAGTTCTGGTTCAGCAGGTAGATCTTCTTGATGTCCGGCTGGTCCTTCACCCAGCTGGTCAGCGCTTCCATCTTCATCGACGTATCAGCGTCGAGGCGGAAGTGCCAGTAGCTGCACTTGCTGTTGGTCAGGTCGGGGTCCACCGCCGCGTAGTTCAGGTAGACCAGTTCCTTGCCCGGGTTGCGCTCGTTGTGCTTCGCGATCGCGTCCATGATGGCCAGCGCCGCACCCGAACCATTGCCCTGCACCACGTAGCGCACGCCCTGGTCGATCAGCGACTTGACGGCGTTCGTGCTCTCCTGCGGGCTCAGCTTGTTGTCGATGGGCACCATCTCGAACTTCACGCCGGCAGGGTTGCCCTTGTTGAAGTGCTCGGCGATGAACTGGAAGCTCTTGATCTGGTTCTGGCCCACCGGTGCCATCAGCCCCGTGAGCGGATCGATCCAGCCGATCTTGACCGTCTCGCCCTTCTGCGCGTGCGCGGCAAAAGCGCTCATCGCGAGGGCTGCCGTGACCGCCAGATTCAGCAGGGTTCTTGCTTGTGCCATACGAGTCTCCGAGAGGAATGATGCAGTGCAACCAACGACAGCGACGGTACCGGATGCGACCGCGATTGCGCTTCAGGGACTACCCCACACAAGCCTGTCGCGGCTGGGACAACGCCCAGCGCGAAGGCCTTGCGGGCATGCGGTTCAGACCGTCGGCAGGCGATAGTCTTTGAACTGATCGCGCAGCTTTAGTTTCTGGATCTTGCCGGTGGCCGTATGAGGGATTTCGCTGACGAAGACCACGTCATCGGGAATCTGCCACTTCGCGATGCGGCCTTCGAAGAACTGCAGCAGTTCATCGCGCGAGACCTCGGCATTCGGCTTCTTCACCACCACCAGCAAGGGCCGCTCATCCCACTTCGGATGCCTGGCGGCGATGGCCGCGGCCTCGTGCACCGCCGGGTGCGCCATCGCGATGTTCTCGAGGTCGATCGAGCTGATCCATTCGCCGCCGGACTTGATCACGTCTTTCGAGCGATCGGTGATCTGCATGAAGCCGTCGGCATCGATGGTGGCCACGTCGCCGGTAGGGAACCAGCCGCCCACGCCGTCGACGCTGACCAGCGGCGACTCGTCGGCCTTGCCGAAGTAGCGGTCGATGACCCAGGGCCCGCGCACCACCAGGTTGCCCGAGCTGCTGCCGTCCCACGGCAGGCTCCTGCCATCGTCGTCGATGATGGCCATGTCGATGCCGTAGATCACGCGGCCCTGCTTCTCGAGCAAACGCTGCTTCGCGTCGTGCGGCAGCTCGGCATGCTTGGCCTTGAGTTTCGACAGCGTGCCCAGCGGCGAGAGCTCGGTCATGCCCCAGGCGTGGATCACCTCGACGCCGAAGTCCTCCTGCAGCGTCTTCATCATCGCGGGCGGGCAGGCCGAGCCGCCGATCACCGTGCGCTTGAAGGTCGAGAACTTCAGGTTGTTGCTCTTCACGTAGGTGAGCAGGCCCAGCCACACGGTGGGCACGCCGGCGGAGAAGCTGACCTTCTCGTTCTCGAACAGCTCGTAGAGCGACTTGCCGTCCAGGTGCGGCCCGGGCATCACCACCTTGCAGCCCACCAGCGCGCAGGCATACGGCAGGCCCCAGGCGTTGACGTGGAACATCGGCACCACGGGCAGCACCACGTCGGACGCGGCGCAGTCCATCGCATCCGGCAGGGCCGCGGCATAGGCATGCAGCACGCTGGAGCGGTGGCTGTACACCGCGCCCTTCGGATTGCCGGTGGTGCCCGAGGTGTAGCAGATGCTCGAGGCGGTGTTCTCGTCGAACTCGGGCCAGGCGTAGTCGCCGTCTTCGGCTTCGACCAGTTCCTCGTAGCTCAGCAGGTTCGGGATCTTGCAGTCGGCCGGCATGTGCGAGCGGCCGGCCATCAGCACGAAGTGCTTCACGCTGCCGAGCTGCGGCGCGATCTTCTCGATCAACGGCAGGAAGTTGAGCTCGAAGCACAGCACCTTGTCGGCCGCGTCGTTGGCGATCCAGACGACCTGCTCGGGGAACAGGCGCGGGTTGATGGTGTGGCACACCAGCTGCGAGCCCGAGGCGCCGTAGTAGATCTCGAGGTGGCGGTAGCCGTTCCAGGCCAGCGTGGCCACGCGGTCACCCGCCTCGCAGCCCAGCCGGGCCAGCGCCTGCGCCAGCTTGCGCGAGCGCAGCTCCACCTCGGCCCAGGTGGTGCGGTGCATGTCGCCTTCCACCCGCTTCGAGACGATCTCGGTGTCCGCCGCATGCCGGGCCGCATGGCGCACCAGCGACGAGATCAGCAGCGGCATGTGCATCATCTGGCCCATCAAGGCTGGCATCGTTGTCTCCGTCAGTGGTAGTGATCAAGTGTCCCGCATCGTGGCATGGCGATGCCATAGACCTTGTCATCCAGACGACATCCGCGCGCTGCCTACACTGATCCCCGTCACAGCCCCGCACCGCCCGCTGCCATGAAGCTCTTCAATCGCCAGCCCGACCAGCCCGTGCACGACCACGACGACCCGCGCTACCCGGTCCGCAAGACGGATGCCGAATGGCGCGCCCAGCTCGACCCGATGCAGTACCAGGTGGCCCGCCAGGCCGCCACCGAGCGCGCCTTCACCGGCCGCTACTGGGACCATTGGGCCGACGGGGCCTACCGCTGCATCGGCTGCGGCCAGGTGCTGTTCGAGTCCGAGGCCAAGTTCGACGCCGGCTGCGGCTGGCCGAGCTGGTGGAAGGAAATCGAGCCCGGCCGCATCGAGCGCCTGGTGGACACCAGCCACGGCATGACGCGCGTCGAGGTGCGCTGCGCCCAGTGCGGCACGCACCTGGGGCACGTGTTCGAGGACGGCCCGGAGCCCAGCGGCGAGCGCTACTGCATCAACTCGGCGGCCATCGACTTCGTGCCGCGCGGGCCGGCCGAACCGGACAAGCCGTAAGGGCCGCGGGCCGATGCCCGTACACTTGCCGCCCGCATGAAGCTGTTGCTCGATTTCCTGCCGCTGATCCTGTTCTTCGGCACATTCAAGTACGCCGAGGCCCACAAGCAGTGGGCGGCCGACTTCGCCAGCCAGCACTTCGGCTTCCTGGTGGCCGGCGGCAAGGTCGGCCCCGATGAAGGCGCGGTGATGCTGGCCACCATCGTGGTCATCATCGCCACGCTGGCGCAGGTGGTGGTGCTGAAGCTGCGTGGCCGGAAGATCGACTTCATGCTGTGGCTGAGCCTGGTGCTCGTCGTCGTGCTGGGCGGCCTGACGATCTACTTCCACAACGACACCTTCATCAAGTGGAAGCCCAGTGCGCTGTACTGGGGCATGGGGCTGGCGCTGTGGATCAGCCAGGCGCTTTTCGGTCGCAACCTGCTGCGCCTGCTGCTGGGCGACCAGTTGCAGATGCCCGATGCGGTGTGGCGCCGGCTGAACTTCATCTGGATCGCCTTCTTCGGCCTGATGGGCCTGCTGAACCTGTGGGTGGCCTACACCTTTGCGCTCGAGGTGTGGGTCAACTTCAAGGTCTTCGGGGTGGTCGGGCTGATCGTGGTGTTCACGATCGCGCAGGGCTTCTACCTGGGCAAGTACATCAGCGACGAGCCCACCCCGCCCGCCGACGGCGAGCGCAAGGAATCGTAGGGACCGCTGCCATGCCGCATGTCACTGCCGCTGAAGTCGAGCGCGTGCTGCGGGCCACCGAGGCCCTGGCGCCGCTGCAAAGCCTGCAGGTCCTCGACGACAGCCACCTGCATGCCGGCCACGCCGGCGCGCGCGAAGGCTCGCACCTGCGGGTGCTGCTGGTCAGCCCCCGGCTGGCGGGCTTGAACCGCGTGGCGCGCCATCGGCTGGTGTACGAGAGCCTGCGCGAGCTGATGGCCCGCGGCATCCACGCACTGGCGATCGAGGCCCGCGCGCCCGGCGAAGCCTGAAACTTCCATCGCATATCATCCCGCCCCGCAGGTTCAATCCTCATCTCGCCGGCCGCCGCTGCGGCCTGCCCCACCCCGAAAGACCCTCATTCCCATGATCCGCAAGACCTTTGCCGCGCGCGCCGCCGTTGCGGCCGCTGCCGCTGCCCTGCTGCTGCCGCTGGCTTCGCAGGCCCAGAACATCGCCGTGGTCAACGGCAAGCCGGTGCCCAAGGCCCGCCTGACGCTGCTGGTGGACCAGGCCAAGCGCGCCGGCCAGCAGGTGACGCCGGAACTCGAAGCCCAGGCCAAGGACCAGGTCGTGCTGCGCGAGATCTTCGCCCAGGAAGCCGAGAAGCGCGGCATCGCCGCCAGCGCCGACTACAAGGCGCAGATGGAACTCGCCCGCCAGAGCATCCTGATCCGCGAGCTGTTCGAGGACTACAAGAAGAAGAACCCGGTCACGGACGTCGAAGCCAAGGCCGAGTACGACAAGTTCAAGGCCCAGGCCACCGGCACCGAATACCGCGCCCGCCACATCCTGGTGGAGTCCGAGGACGAGGCCAAGGCGCTGATCGCACAGATCAAGGCCGGTGCCAAGTTCGAAGACCTGGCCAAGGCCAAGAGCAAGGATCCGGGATCGGGCCAGAACGGCGGCGACCTCGACTTCGCCAAGCCCGAGAACTACGTGCCCGAGTTCAGCAAGGCGATGACCGCGCTGAAGAAGGGCGAGATGACCGAGACGCCGGTGAAGAGCCAGTTCGGCTTCCACATCATCCGCCTCGAGGACACCCGCGACGCGCAGTTCCCCGACTTCGACAGCGTGAAGCCGCAGATCCAGCAGCGCCTGGCGCAGATGAAGCTGCAGGAGTTCCAGGAAAGCCTGCGGAAGTCCGCCAAGACCGACTACAAATTCCCAGGTCAGTGAGCCCCCGGCCGTCTAGCGGCCGCCCCCCGAGGGGGTGAGTGTGGACGGGCATCGGCGCCTGCGCGCCGATGACCGCCTCACGAACCGCCGCAGCATGCTTGCTGCGGCGTGGGCCCTTCCGACATCACCGCGCTCCCCTGGCCGCTTGGCGGCCTGTCCCCTGCCGGGGACATTCGGTGCTAGGGGACCAAGCGTCCGGCTTCGATGTGGAGTTGCCGATCGCAGCGCGCGGCGATGGCGCGGTCGTGCGTCACCAGCACCAGCGTCGTGCCCTGCTCGCGGTTCATCTCGAACATCAGCGCCATCACCCGTTCGCCGGTGGCGAAGTCGAGGCTGCCCGTGGGCTCGTCGGCCAGCAGCACGGCGGGCTCGACCACGAAGGCACGGGCCAGCGCCACGCGCTGCTGCTCGCCGCCCGAGAGCGTGCGCGGGTAGTGGTTCAGCCGCGCGCCCAGGCCCACGCGTTCGAGCATCTCGCCGGCCTTGCGCCGGGCATCGCCGCGGCCGAGTAATTCGAGCGGCAGCATCACGTTCTCCAACGCACTCAGGTGGCCCAGCAGCTGGAAGCTCTGGAACACGAAGCCCAGCTGGCGCGCGCGCAGCGCGGCACGCGCGTCCTCGTCGAGCGCGAACATGTCGCTGCCGGCCAGGCGCACCGTGCCCTTCGTCGGCACGTCCAGCCCGGCGATGATGGCCAGCAGCGTGCTCTTGCCCGAGCCCGAGGCGCCGACGATCGCGGTGGATTCCCTCGGCCGCAGCGTGAAATCGATGTCGTGGAGAATCGTCAGCGTGCCGGTGGAATCGGTCACCTGGCGGGTGACGTGATCGACGGCGATGATGGGGTCGGTCATGAAGATGTTGGGTGCGCGAGGCCGCTCGCGGCGGATGGTAGCGCTGCACTGTAGCCTGATGCTGCTGGCGCCAGGACTAGGGCCGGGAGCCGAAGCAGCGGCGCCGCAACGCCCGGTGGTGCTGGTGGTGGGCGACAGCCTGTCCGCCGAGTACGGCCTGCAGCGCGGCACGGGGTGGGTGGCGTTGCTCGACAAGAAGCTGGCAGCCGACAAGGTGGCCGCCGTGGTCGTCAACGCCAGCATCAGCGGCGACACCACGTCGGGCGGCCGCTCACGGCTGGCCCCGCTGCTGAAGCAGCACAAGCCCACGCACGTGATCATCGAACTCGGCGGCAACGACGCCCTGCGCGGCCTGCCGCTGGCGATGACCCGCGAGAACCTGCAGGCGATGGCCCGCGCCGCGAAGGCCGCCGGCGCCAAGGTGATGCTGATCGGCATGCAGGTACCGCCGAACTACGGTGCGCGCTACACGCAGGACTTCAGTGCCCTGTTTGGCAGCATCGCCCAGGCCGAGGGCGCCGCGCTGGTGCCCTTCCTGCTGGCCGGCATTGCCGATGCCCCGAATGCTGAGCGGCTGTTCCAGGCCGACCGCATCCACCCCACCGCCGAAGCCCACCCGACGATCCTGGCCAACGTGTGGCCGGTGTTCAGCCGCTGGCTGCCCGTGCGCTGACAGGGCCGCAACTCACCGCGCGTTCTGGCGCTCGCGCTTCTCGTCCTTGTCCTGACGCTGCTCTGGCGCGGCGCGGCGATGGCCTTCCTGCTCCCGCGCCTCCGGCGTGGCACGCGGGGCGGGCGCTGGCGGCGCATGGGCGGCGGGCGGTGGCGCCGGTTGCGGTGGGGTCCGTGCGGCGGGGGCCGCCGGCGGCGGTGCCCGCACCGTGGGCACGGCTGCCGGCGGTGACGGGGTCGGCACGATCACTGCGGCGGGCGGCGCCGCGGGCGCCGTGGGCACGGCCGGCGCGCGGTGGCCGCGCTCGGGCGCCTGACGGGGCTCTTCCGTCGGGCGCACCGGGGCCTCGGGCCGCTCATGGCGCAGCCCGGGCACCGCACGCTGCCCCGGCGTGGTGGGCACCGCGGCAGGGGGTGCCGTGGGCACCGCACTCTCCGGCGCGGTGGGAACGGCGGGGCGTGGCGCAGTCGGGACCGCAGCGCGTGGCGCAGTCGGTACCGCAGCGCGTGGCTCAGTCGGAACAGCGGCGCGCGGCTCAGTCGGAACAGCGGCGCGCGGCTCAGTCGGAACAGCGGCGCGCGGCTCAGTCGGGACAGCGGCGCGTGGTGCCGTCGGGATTGCGCCGCTCGGTGCCGCTGGCAGCACGGAACGCGGTGCCGTGGGCACCGCAGGCGCCCGCTGACCGGAACCGACGATGCCCGGCGGCGCCGGGGGCACGGCCACGGACCGCCATTGGGTCGCGGCAGGCAGGCCGCCGCCCGTGCCCGGCTGCACCGCGCGCCGGTGTCCGAAGGCCTCCGCTGGCACCGCCGTGACGGCGCCTGCCACCAGTTGGTTCATTGGGCTGCCGGCGAGGCCCGGCCCTTGCGTCGGAGGCCGGCGATGGTAGGGCTCGCGCGGCCCCAGCGGCACCCAGCCAACGGCCGGCCCACGGCCATTGGCGAAACCGCTGCCGACGCTCACCCAGGCCACCAGGGCCGGCGAGTACCGGGGCCGTACGCTGCGGTGCTCGGGAACCCAGCACCAGCGCTGGCCCCAGAAGACCCAGCGCCCGTAGTGGAAGGGTGCAAAGCCCCAGCGCGCATCGTCGACCCAGGTCCAGCCCCAGGGCGCAATCCAGGCCCAATGGCCGCTGCGGTAGGGTGCCCAGCCCACCGGCACGGCGGTGGGAATCCACACGCCGCCGTACTCGGGATGGTTCTGCCAGCTGCCGTAGCGGTCCAGGTCTTCCCAGCCGGTCATCTCCGGCGATACGTAACGCGCGCTGATGCTGCGATCGTCGAAGGTGTCGTCGTAGGCCACCCAGTCGGCAAAGGCGTCGCGCTCGACGTCGCGCCAGGTGTAGTGCGTGGTCTGCGCGGGGCCTTGCAGCCACAGTTCGGCCCGGCGCCCGGCCGGGATGCCGAGCGTGCTGTCGCGGCCGTCGAATTGCAGTTCACCCCGCCAACTGGTGGCCTCGGTGCCATCTTCGCGCTGGTCGATGCGGTAGTGGCCGATTTGTCGCGGGCGGAAGCGGCCTTCGAGCGTCACGACCTCGATCTGGGGCAGCACCGCCTGCGACACCACTTTCAGGGCCAGACTGCCGCGGTTGAGCTGCAGCACGATGGCCTGGTCGTCCAGGCGGGCCAGCAGCAGGTCGGTACGGCCATCCAGCCGCACGGTGGAGGAGCCAATGCGCAGCTCGAGCCTTGCGCCGGGATCGGTGACGATGTGATCGCCCCCCGTCAACGGCCGATTCGGCACCGCGGCGATCCAGGTGTTCTCGGTCAGGTCCAGCTGACTGGCCGAGCCCTGCACCTCGACGATGCGGCCGACACGGCCCGGCCAGTCGGCCGGATCTTCGTTCTGCGCCAGGACGGCGGTCGGCAGCAGCGCCAGGCCAGCCAGCAGCGCACCAAGCAGGCGTTGGAAGGATCGCATGCCGGCTCAACGCAGCCGCACCGACTTGCGCCGACCGGGTTGACCCGCGGGGCGGTGACAAAGCGTCAACGCCCGGCGGGCCGTCATTCGTCGCTGGCCGGGTCGAGTTCGGGGAACAGCACGCTGGTGAACCCCAGCTTGCGCAAGTCCGTCATGCGGGTGGGGTAGAGCCGGCCGATCAGGTGATCGCACTCATGCTGCACCACGCGGGCATGAAAGCCTGCGGCTTCCCGCTCGATCGGCAGCCCGCGCTGGTCGACCCCGCGGTAGCGGATGCGGGCGTGGCGCGGCACCTGGCCGCGCAGCCCCGGCACCGAGAGGCAGCCCTCCCAGCCCTCTTCCAACGTGTCGTCCAGCGGCGTGATCTCGGGGTTGATCAGCACCGTCATCGGCACCGGTGGCGCGTCGGGGTAGCGCACATTGCGCTCGAAGCCGAAGATCACCAGTTGCAGGTCGACGCCGATCTGCGGCGCGGCGAGGCCGGCGCCGTTGGCCGCGACCATCGTGTCCATCATGTCGGCCACCAGGGCGTGCAGTTCGGGCGTGTCGAACTCCCGCACCGGCTGCGCCACGCGCAGCAGGCGCGGGTCGCCCATCTTCAGGATTTCTCTCACGGCCATCCGGTCTTCCTTTGCATGGTTCGGTCCTCAGGTGCGCCAGGCCAGCCAGGCCGCGGTGAGCGCCAGGCTCAGCAGCGTGACAGGCACGCCGGTGCGTGCGTGGCGCCGCCAGTCGATCACGATACCCGCGCGCGCCGCCGCATCGACGACGATGATGTTGGCCAGCGAGCCGACGATCACCAGGTTGCCCGCCAAGGTGCTGACCAAGGCCAGCGTCGGCCCGGCGTGCGTGCCCTGCGCCACCGGCAGCAGCAGCATCACCGCCGGCACGTTGGACACCAGGTTCGACAGCAGCAGCGTGGCGCCGAACAGCGGCACCGGCTCGCCCAGGCGCACGCCGTGCGCGGCCAGCGCCTGCACCGCCTGGGCGGTGAGGCCGGTGAGCGCCAGCGCATGGTTGACGATGAACAGGCCCATGAACAGCACCAGCAGTTCCCAGTCGACCTGGCCCATCACCTTCGACGAGTGGAAACGCTGGCTCAGCAGCAGCACGCCGGCACCGACCAGCGCGGCCACGTCGCGAGGCCAGTGGGTGGCGAGGAACACGATGACCAGCGCCAGCGCGACGAACAGGCCCTTGATCGTCTGCCAGCGATTCAGCGGCGGTGCCTCCGCTTCCAGCAGCGCGAGCTGACGCCCATTTGGAGCGTCCATCGCTGACGACCCCGCGCCGCCCCGCAGCGACCAGGCCAGCCAGCCCCACAGCGCCAGCAAGCCCAGCAGCACCGGCGGCAAGGCCTGCAGCAGGTAGCTGCCGAAGGGCAGGTGCAGCACCTCGCCGATCAGCATGTTCTGCGGGTTGCCGATCAAGGTGGCGGCCGAGCCGATGTTGGCCGCGCAGGCCAGCCCCAGCAGGAAGGGCACCGGGTCGAGCCGCCGCCGCAGGCAGGCTTCGGCCAGCACCGGCGCCACCGCGAGGCAGACGATGTCGTTCGAGAACACCGCCGACAGCACGGCCGTCACCGCGATCACCGCGCCCATCAGCCCCGCCGGTCGCAGCGGCAGCGATGCGATGCGCCGCGTCACCGCGCCATAGAAGCCGCCCAGCCGCATCTGCGCCGAGATCACCATGAACGAGAACAGCAGCAGGATGGTCGGCAGGTGGATCGACTGCGCGGCCTGCTCCGGCGTCATCACGCCGCCGCCGACGATGGCGATCGCGCCCAGCAGCGCGACGCCGGTGCGGTCCAGCCGCAGCCGCGGCAGGCCGCCGAGGATCATGCCGAGGTAGACGATGCCGAACACCGCCAGCACCAGCAGCGTGCGGCCTTCCGGCTGCAGCGTGCCCGTCATGCCGGCGCGGCGGCGAGCAAGGCCTTCAGCCCGGCCTCGTCGAGCACGGTGATGCCCAGCTCGCGCGCCTTGTCGAGCTTGCTGCCGGCCTCCTCGCCCGCGACGACATAGTGCGTCTTCTTCGACACCGAGCCCGAGACCTTGCCGCCGGCCGCTTCGATCAGCGCCTTCGCATCTTCGCGGCCCAGCGTCGGCAGCGTACCGGTCAGCACGAAGGTCTGGCCCGCCAGCGGCTTCGGCGCCCCATCGGCCGCCGCGCCTTCATGCTCGGGCCAGTGCACGCCGGCCGCGCGCAGCTGTTCCACCACCTCGCGGTTGTGCGCTTGCGCGAAGAAAGTGTGGATGCTCTGCGCGACGATCGGTCCGACATCCGGCACCTCGAGCAACTGCTCGACCGTCGCGTCCATGATGCGGTCGATCGAGCCGAAGTGCCGCGCCAGGTCCTTGGCCGTGCTCTCGCCGACCTGGCGGATGCCCAGCGCGAACAGGAAGCGCGCCAGCGTGGTCTGCTTGCTCTGCGCCAGGCCTTCGAGCAGGTTCTGCGCGCTCTTCTCGCCCATGCGTTCCAGCGCGGTGAGCTTGGCCAGCCCCAGCGTGTACAGCTCGGGCAGCGTGCGGATCAGGCCGCCATCGACCAACTGGTCCACCAGCTTGTCGCCCAGGCCCTCGATGTCCATCGCACGGCGCCCGGCAAAGTGCAGG
>CAZXLI010000160.1:0-14963 GCA_964641795.1 uncultured Bordetella sp.
TTTCTTCTGGGCCAGCAGAAGAAAGTTACCCGCCCGCCGGGGCGGGACCCGGCACCTGTGCAGGCGGAAGCTCTCACCAAGAGCAAGCCAACGGACCACCGCCAGGGGCCATGAGCAGACATCCTTGATCCGCAGCCCGCTGCCCCTTGGCAAAAAGCGAACTCGACAGAAGACGATGGGCTCATGACCTCCACCAACCCGTTCGCCCAGCTGTCCGCCGGCGCGGCCGCCTCCGGCGCAACCACCGGCCCGTGGTACCGCGCGCTGCTGAAGCTGCTGCGGCGACGCAGCGCCTTGTTCGGCGCGGTGGTCGTGCTGGGCTTCGTGCTGCTCGCGGTGTTCGCCGGCGTGGTGGCCGGCCACGACCCCATCGCCACCAGCTGGAGCGCGATCCGCAAGCCGCCGACGGCCGAGCACTGGTTCGGCACCGACGAGATCGGCCGCGACGTGCTGGCGCGCGTGGTGTGGGGCACGCGCGCGTCGCTGATGGCCGGCATCGTGTCGGTGTCGATCTCGCTGCTGCTGGGCGTGCCCATCGGGCTGGCCGCGGGCTTTCTCGGCGGCGCGGTCGACAGCCTGATCTCGCGCGTGACCGATGCCTTCCTGGCCTGCCCGTTCCTGATCCTGGCGATCGCGCTGGCGGCCTTCCTCGGCCCCAGCCTCAGCAACGCGATGGTGGCCATCGGCATCTCGGCCACACCGGTGTTCGTGCGCCTCACGCGCGGCCAGGTCCTCAACGTCAAGGTCGAGGACTACATCGAGGCCGCGCGCGCACTGGGCAACCCGCCCTGGCGCGTGGCGCTGCGCCATGTGCTGCCCAACATCGTCGGCCCGCTGATCGTGCAGGCCACGCTGGCCATCGCCGCGGCGGTGATCGCCGAAGCGAGCCTGTCCTTCCTGGGCCTGGGCCAGCAGCCGCCCGCGCCCAGCTGGGGCAGCATGCTCAACACCGCGAAGAACTACGTCGACAGCGCGCCGTGGATGGCCTTCTGGCCGGGGCTGGCGATCTTCCTGCTGGTGCTGTCGTTCAACCTGCTGGGCGATGGCTTGCGCGACGCGCTGGACCCGCGCCAATTGTGAGTTAGCCGCCGGGCAGGTAGGCCCGTACTGCGGCATCGTGGAATCCGCGCTGCAACTCGAGGTCCAGTGGCGAGAAGCGCAGCTGCACGAACAGCGCGAACACGACCTGCTCGGCCGGGTCGATTCGGAAATAGGTGTTGTAGCCGCCGCTCCAGCCGTAGGTGCCGGGCGAGCCCGGCCAGGCCGCCGCATCGGCCTTGCGCACGGCCACGCCCAGACCGAACGCCTGGCCGGGCAGGAAGGGCAGTGGCACGCTGTCCACCTGCGCCGAACGCATCAGCGCCACCGATTCGCGGCTGAGGATGCGCACGCCGTCCAACTCGCCGTCGTTGAGCAGCATCTGGCAGAAGCGCAGGTAGTCGGTGGCCGTGCCGAACAGGTTGCCGCCGGCCGAGAGGAACCGGGGCGCCGGGTCATCGGCCGGCAAGCGCACCAGCCCCTGGCCGGGCTGCAGCGCGTAGGCCGGGACGAGACGGGTGCGCTGGTCCTGCGGCACGAGGAAGAAGGTGTCGTGCATGCCCAGCGGGCCGAAGATCTGCGCGTGAAGCGCCACGTCGAGCGGCTGCCCCGTGACGACCTCGATCACGCGGCCGAGCACGACCGTGGCCGGGCCATAGCGGAAGCCCGCGCCCGGCTGCGTGTCCAGCGGCACCTGGGCCAGGCGCGCGACGAACTGCGCGAGCGTGTAGTCGCCGTTGGCCGGAAGGCTGGCGAGGGCCGCGCGTTGCAGGCGGGCGCCTGGTGTGTCGCGCGGCGGTAGCCCGGCGAAGCCGGCGCGGTGCGTCATCAGGTCCGCGATGGTGATCGGCCGCGCGGCCGGGACCCGATCGAAGCCGCCGGGCGCGCCTTCGCGTGCCACGGCGACCTGCAGGTGCGCGAACTCGGGCAGGAACTGCTCGACCGGATCGGACAGGCGCAGCAGCCCGCGCTCGACCAGCTGCAGGGCCGCGACGGTCGCGATCGGCTTGGTCATGGACTGCAGCTGGAACAGGTCGTCCACGTGCACCGGACGCCGCGCTTCCAGATCGGCCAGGCCGTGGGCCTTGAGCGACACGAGCCTGCCGCGGCGCGCCACCAGCGTCACGGCGCCCGCGACCTTGCCCTCGCGCTGCATGCGCGCGATGAAGGCGTCGATGCCCGCCAGCCGCTCGGTGGTCAGGCCCACCGCTTCGGGCGTGGCCGTCGGGAACGCTGGCGCGAGCGTCGTCGTCGAGCACGCGGTCAGCAGCAAGATCACGAGGCCGGCGGCCAGCCGCGCTGGGTGCGGCCGGCGGCGTGACGGCCGCTCACGGCGATCCCCGGTGCTGGCCGGGTCCCCGCTGGCGCTGTGCATGACCCTCTCCGATCGTAGGGAGCTGCAGTCTAGTCCCGCCACCGGGAAGTGGCCGACATGCGACGATCGCCCGCATGACCGACGACGCCCGCCGCCACAGCTCTGCCGCCGAACGCAATGCCGCGCCGATCCTGGCGCAGCTGCAACGCCTGCTGCCGCCCTCTGGCGTGCTGCTGGAAATCGCCAGCGGCACCGGCCAGCATGCGGCCCATTGCAGCGCCGGCCTGCCCGGCTGGCGCTGGCTGCCCAGCGATGGCGATGCCGCTTCCTTGCAGTCGATCGCCGCCTGGTGCGCGGGCTCGCAGCAGGTGGCACCGCCGCTGCTGCTGGATGTGCTGCAAGCCGACTGGCCAGGCGTGCCGGCGGTGGTGGACGCGATCTTCTGCGCCAACATGATCCACATCGCGCCCTGGCCCTGCTGCGGCGCGCTGATGCGCGGTGCGGCACGGCACCTGTCGGCTGCCGGGCAGCTCATCACCTACGGCCCCTACCTGGAGGACGAGGTGCCCACGGCACCGAGCAACGTGGCCTTCGATGCCGACCTGCGGCGGCGCGACCCGGCCTGGGGCCTGCGGCGCCTGGCGGACGTGGCGCAGGAGGCCGCGCAGGCCGGCCTGGTGCTGCACGAGCGCGTGCCGATGCCGGCGAACAACCTGCTGCTGGCCTGGCGCCGCCGCGGCCCGGCGTGAAGCTGCCGTACCTGCAGGGCTACGCGCCCGAGCTGCTGGCGCAGGTGGCGTCGATGATCGAGGCCGGCACGCTGGCCGATGCGCTGGCGCAGCGCCACCGCGAAGCGCACGCCGTGCGCAGCGAACGCGCGCTGTTCGACTATGTCAATGAAATGAAGGCGCGCCATTTGAAGAGCGCACCGCCCTTGGCCAAGGTGGCCTACGACCCGAAGCTGAACCTGCTGAAGAACGTGCTGGGCATGCACACCCGCGTGTCGCGCGTGCAGGGCGCGCAGCTGAAGGCCAAGCGCGAGATCCGCATTGCCGCGCTGTTCAAGGACGCGCCGGCGGACTTCCTGCGCATGATCGTCGTGCACGAGCTGGCGCACCTGAAGGAGCCCGAGCACGACCGCGCGTTCTACGCGCTGTGCGAGCACATGGCGCCCGACTACCACCAGCTCGAATTCGACCTGCGGCTGTGGCTGACGCTGCAGGATCTGGCGTCGGCGCCGTCGGGCGGCACGCCTGCACCCGCTGCCTAGCCGGCGCGCTGCGCCGTGCCCCGCAGGCGCAGCGCCTCGAGGCCGCGCAGGTTGATCATCGGCCGCCAGCGCTGTGTGTCGTCGGCGCGTTCCAGCGTGGCAAAGCGGTGCAGCAGGGCCTCGAAGCCGAGCTCGGCCTCCATGCGGGCCAGCGGCGCGCCCACGCAGTAGTGCACGCCGCCGCCGAACGACAACTGCGGGTTGGGGTGGCGGCGGATGTCGAAACGCTCGGGCGCCTCGAACACCGCCGGATCGTGGTTGGCCGCGCCGACCATGCAGTACAGCGCCTCGCCCGCGGGCACGGTGATGTCGTCGATGGCCCATGGCGCGCGCGTGATGCGCGCCACCATGTTGGCCGGGCTCTCGTAGCGCAGCATCTCTTCCACCGCTTGCGGCATCAGCGTTGCATCCCGGCGCAGCAGTGCCAGTTGCGCCGGGTGCGACAGCAGGCTCAGCAGGCCGTTGCCGAGCAGGTTGGTCGTGGTCTCGTGCCCGGCGATGAACAGCAGGATCACGTTGGCCAGCAGCGCGTCGTCGTCGAACGCGGGATCCTCGCGCTGCGCGGCGATCATGCGGTCGAGCACGGTGTCGCCCGGTCGCGCCCGCCGCCGGGCCACCTGCGTGCGCAAGTAGGCGGTGAGTTCGGCCACAGCCTGCGCGCCGCTGGCGCGGTCGGCGCGGCTGGCCAGCGGCTCGACCACGCAGGCGGCGGCGTCCGACCAGGCCTTGGCCTGCTCGAAGTCGCCGGCCTCGATGCCCAGCAGGTCGCAGATCACGCGGATCGGCAGCAGCTGCGCAAAGCTGCGCATGAAGTCGAAGGGGGTGCCATCGGCGGGCAGCGCATCGGCCAGCGCGCGTGCAGCCGCGGCCACCTGCGCCCGCAGCTGGCGTGTGGCGGCCGGCGTGAAGGCTGCACTCACCACGCGGCGCAGGCGGGTGTGCACCGGCGCGTCGTTGAAGATCATGAAGCGCTCGGCCGCCTGCTCCAGCGCCGATCCGGCCACGAAGGGTCGCAGTTGCGCATAGCTGGCGTGCTGCCGCGGGTCGCGGCTCAGGTGCATGCTCTGCATCGCCGCACGGCAATCGGCATGGCCCAGCAGCAGCCAGCGGCCCTGCGGGTCGCGGTGCACGCGGCCGCGCTCGCGCAGGCGGCGGGCATGCTCCCGCGGGGCGAGGAGCCAGGCCGGGTCGCGCAGGTCGGCCAGGTCGCGGGCCAGCGTGGGCACCGATCGGGGCTGGTCATCGGCCGTCGCGTCGAACGGGGCGGAGGCGGGCGCCGAGCTGTGCGTCGGCAGGGTGTGCAGCGTCATGCCGTGGACTCCTGGTGGCTTCAAGGGCAGCCCGGGCGTGGCGGCCGCGGGCTGGCGTGGCGCCATGGTCGGCGCCCGAGCCCTTCGGAGAAAGTCGGCGCATCACGGTAGCGCCAGCCCGGCGCTGGCCGGGCGACCACGGTATTACGGCAGCAGCTTCCAGTGCATCGCGCGGCTCACCGCCTCGGAGCGGTTGCGCGCGCCCAGCGCGGCCAGGGCCCGCGCCACATGCATCTCCACTGTGCGCGGACTCAGCTGCAGCAGGCGCGCGATCTCCTTGTCGCCCAAGCCGCGCGCCACATGCTGCAGCACGTCGCGCTGCCGTGCGGTGAGGGCGGGCGGCGCGCCGTGCCGAGCCGCCGCCTCCTCGGCCGCTTCGAGCCCGGCCAGGAACTGCGCCATCTCGCGTTGCAGCGTCGGCCAGCCCGGATCGTCGGCCAGCGGCAGGTGGTTGCGTCCCGGCACGCTGACCCAGCGTGCGCCGGGCACCAGGGAGGCCACCAGCTCGCCCTCCTGCTGCTGGATCAGCGAATCGCCGCTGACATGCATCACCAGCGCCGGGCAGCGCACCCGGGCCGCATCGGCGCGCGCATCCAGCTCGTAGAACGCCTTCATGTAGCGCGCGGCCATCGGGCCGCTGACGCTGTCCTTGTGCAGCGTGTCGTAGGCATCCAGCACGCTGGCGGGCGCCGTCGGCATCAGGTGCGCGGTGAACAGGCGGCGGAACGCGCTGGCATCGTGGCCCCAGCCCAGCTCCGCGATGCGGACCATCTCGGTGAAGACGGCCTGCGTCTTGGCCGAGTGCCCCTGGTGGTAGACGCCGCGCACGAAGCTGGCGTACAGCAGCAGCCCGCGCACGCGCTCGGGGTGGCGCACGGCATAGCGGATGGCGATGGCCGCCCCCTGCGAAATGCCCAGCAGCACGAAGCGCTGCTGGCCGCTGGCGTCGGCCACCGCCTCGAGGTCGCGCACCCAGGCGTTGAGCGAGATGTCGTCCACCGCGCGGTCGGACAGGCCGCAGCCCCGCGCGTCGTACCACAGCATCCGGTGGCTGCGCGTCAGGTGGTCCACCCAGTGGCGCGTGGAGGGCAGCTGCGCGTCGGCCTGCAGGTTGCCCAGCCAGTTGGCCGCCTTGATGATCAACGGCCCGCTGCCGACGCTGCGCATCGCCAGCGTCACGCCGTCGGCGGTGCGGCAATAGTCCAGGGGCCCGAGGGAGACGGAGTCGGGACGTGTCATGACGGCGCAGGACGGGAGGTCGCCCATCCTAAGCCGCTTCGCGCCGCGCCTGCCGCGCCGGCGCGCCGATCCGGGACCTACCGCAGCGCCTGCGCCAGCGCCGGCGTGGCCGCCTCGATCGGCGCCAGCAGGCGCGGCCAGACCCGCGCGCCGACGTGCGCCCGGAACGCGCCGAAGTGCCCCAGGCGCCGGAGTCCCAGCGCCTGCGGCACCAGCTCGTGGCGCTCGACCCGCGCGGCGCTGAACTGCGCGGCCAGCGCGTCGACCGCCGGCGCCGGGCCGTAGGTGAGGTCGTCGCTGACGTTCCAGAGGTGCGCCACGCCGCGGAATTCCCGATAACCCTGAATGTCAGCGGCCAGGCTGGGGTCGGTGAACAGGTAGCCGCGGCGCCGGCCCCAGCGCGCCCATTCCAGCGCCACCTGCTTCGGCAGGCCGTCGCCGCGGCCGCCCAGCGCCCAGCCGGGCGCCTTGCCCAGCAGGTGGCCCACCAGCGGCAGCAGGCCGTGGAAGTACGCGAAGGTGATCCAGCGCTGCAGGCCCGGCCAGTTGCGCCAGTCGCCCGATTGCGCGCCCAGCGTCAGCAGTGCATCGGCCTGCGCCAGGCCCGGTGCCAGACCCGCGGCGTTGCCGCCGAACGAGTGGCCGATCAACAGCAGCGGCAGGCGGCGCGGGCCGGCGCCGCGGCGGGCTTCGGCCTCGGCCAGCGCGGCGCGCATGTCCTGCAGGCCCCAGTCGCGCATGCGGCTGGCATCGCCGCGCACCGGTCCGCGGCGCGATTCGGCAATGCCCCGGTAGTCGTAGCTCAGCACCGCGTAGCCACGCTGCGCCAGCCAGGCCGCGAAGTGCCGGTAGTAGCGCTGCGGCACGCCGGTGGCGGCGCTGATCATCGCCACCGCGCGTGCCGGCGTGGCCGGCTCGTACCAGCGCGCGGCGATCGGCGTGCCGTCGGCGCAGTGCAGCGTCAGCAGCGGCGGCAGGGCATCGTCCGCAGGCCGCGGCGGACGCGGGGCTTCGAAGGCCGCCTCGAGGGCGGCGAGGTCGGGCGAGGCATTGGGGGTATCCATGCAAACACTCTAGACAGTCAATCCGGCGTTGACTAGGCGATGCCGTGTTGACATATTGCTTCCATGAGCTCACCAATCAAGCCGCGGCCGGCCAGCACGCCGGCCGTTCTCGGCCATGCGCATCGCCGGCGCGAGGTGCTGCTGGCGCTGGACGCCAATGCGCTGGAACTGTTTGCCCGCGTGGTCGCCGCCGGCAGCTTTGCCGAGGCCGCGCGCCGGCTGGGGCAGACCCGCGCGGCGGTGAGCCGGCGCATCGCGGCGATCGAGGCCCAGGCCGGCGTGACACTGCTGGCGCGCACCACGCGCTCGCTGGGGCTCACCGAGGCCGGCCGCCGGCTGGCCGCCCATGCGCGCAGCGTGCAGGAGGCGGCCGAAGCCGCGCGCCGCAGCGTGCGCAGCGGCCGCGCGGCGCTGGAAGGGCGGCTGCGCATCACCGCGGTACCCACCTTCGGACGGCTGGTGCTGGCGCCGCTGCTGGCGCGCTTCCAGCACAAGCACCGCGGCCTGCGCTTCGAGCTGCTGTTCACCGATCGCCAGGTCGACCTGCTGAAGGAAGGCATCGACATCGCGTTCCGGCTGACGCGCAAGCCGCCGCCCGACTGGCTGGCGCAGCCGGTGATGGCCTACCGCGTCGGCGCCTTTGCGGCGCCCGCCATGCGAGCGCAGCCGCTGGCCGGTCCGGCCGCGCTGGCCGACTGGCCCGGACTGCTGCTGGGCGTGTCGGCCGACAGCGTGCCGCTGCTATGGCGCAAAAGAAGCGGCCACGACGATGCGCCGGACAGCGTGCGGGTGGAGGTCCAGCCCGGCATCTGGAGCGATGACATGGAGGCCCTGGTCACGCTGGCCCGCGCCGGCGCCGGCGTGGTGTTCGCGCCCGACTACTGCGTGCAGGCCGACCTGCAGGCCGGTCGGCTGGTCGACCTGCTGCCCGGCTGGCAGCTGCCGGTGGCCGAGGGCGACATGGTCCAGGCGCTGACCCTGCCGCCGGCCATCGCGCCGCGCAGCGCGCGGGAGCTGGTGAAGTTCGTGCGAGACGCCTGTGGCGCGTGAAGCGGCTTGCGAGTGCGGCGCCGCCGCCATGTCTGCTTGGGACGGGGGCCCGGCCATCAATGGTTGTTCGCTGATGCCGAGCGACGGGCGCCACAAGACTGGTTGGAGTCGCTCCCGCTCGACGGCCCGAACGGCTGCTGCGACAAGCATCTGTCGATCGAAGGCCGCCACCTTGATCGGCCGCTGCATATCAGTCACCGGTCATTCGAGCGCTGCCGGCAAGGTCGACAGTTCGCCAACGTCTCCTTGCCCCTGAAGTGATCGGCCGCAACCGACCCGAAGCAGATATCGACGATCGACTACAGCGGACATTCGTCCTCGGAGATGGGCGGCCCCGTTTAATGGGTTGTCGCGCCTGACAACTGGCGTTCCGCGCCTCAAGTCTTTGGAGGTGGCATTTCCAGCTTCTGGCGCAGCGCGGCAACCACTCCCGCCGCTCGACGGGAGCCGGCCGGGTGGAACCACCACATCTCGTAGAGAGGCAGAGTCTCGAGCAGGCGCAACGGCGCGACCTGCTTCCGCAAGTCTCCGATCAGCAGCGCGGCGTGTGGCACAACCGCAAGCAAGTCGGTGTGGGCCACGAGATTCAGCATGCTGGTGAAGTCAGGGCACTTAGCGGCCACTCGAGGTGCCGCCATGCGGCGAACTGCGAATGCCTCCGACAATACGTCGACCGGCCCACGGACGCTCGGCCCTGCGGAGGCCCACTCCGCACCCAGGAGCGCGGCAAGCGTCTGCGCCCCGGCGAGAGGATGATTTCGGCGCGAGTAAACCAAGGGCTGAAGTTGGTACAAAGACTCGCATTCCAGGCCACTCGAATCGTATCGTCGCGGCCGCGGTGATATGACGAGGTCGAGCTCTCGCCTGCGCAGCCCCGAAAGCAGCCGCCCCTCGTCGACACTCGAAAGCTCCAAAGTGCGACGGGGATGGCCCTGACACCAGGCACCGTACAACGCTGGCCCACAGACCACCGCGGCAGAAGGCGTAAGACCCACCCGCAGCACATCTGAATTTGACCGGCGTTTAGCAGCTGCAGCCAGCGCCTCGACTCGGTCGGCAAGCGACACGCCTTCCGATGCGACTTGCAAGGCCAGTTCAGTAGGAACGTACCGCCGACCGGATCGAAGCAGCAGAGGTGCATCGAAGTGCTCTTGGAGCCTTTTCATCCCGTGGCTGATGGCCGGCTGAGATACGCCGCTCGCCTGAGCTGCCGCCGCAAAGGAACCGTGCTCGATGACCAGCGCGAGATACTCCAGGTAGCGCAGATGCATAAGTGTCTCTTATGTATTCCAAGCCATTATGGCTTGCGGCCATCGCCTTAATCCCGGAAGCTGTGACGGCCAAGCATTTCGAGGTGAGTCTCATGACGCAGCTACCCATCCACACTGTTCAAGCCTATTTGGACCATCTTCAAGCCGGCGATACGGCCGGCTTGATTTCCACGTTCGAGGACGACGGCGTCGTTCACTCGCCCTTCCTGGGCACGATGCCAGCGAGCGAGTTCTTCGAGAAGCTCGCGCAGGCATCCAGCAAGAGCGTCATCACGCTCATCGACTTGTTCGCGTCAGTGCAGGCTTCCAGCGTCGTGCGAGTAGCAGCCTACTTCCGCTATGACTGGACGCTGAATGATGGAAGGAGCGTGGACTTCACCTGCGTAGACGTCTTCAGCTTTCGGCCGGGAAGTTCTCGGATCTACGAAATGCAGATCGTCTATGACACTCACCCGTTGCGCGAGAAGGTGGGCGACAAGTACGCGCCGGATCGCTGACAGAAGCGTAAACGGGCCAGTTCGCCAGTCGTCGACGCTGAGAGGCAGCTTTGGGGCACTTGTCCGGAAGTCGGCTCCTGGCCGGGACTGCAAGTTCGAAGCCGCTCCAGACAGCTATCAATGAGCTTGGCCATGGCTGAGCGACCGATCCGTCGTTCGGCGAGTTGGACAACTCGACACGATGCCAGCCGGGACGCAGACGTGACGTTGGTGAGGGCAGTCAGCGGCGGCTGGGTCGCGCTTGCTTGTCAGGACGCGAAGTAGCGCTCCTTCATGCGCTGGCAGTAGGCCTCGAGGCTGGGCCGGCCGCGCGCGTGGCGCTGGATCGGCGAGTCCAGCGGCGCCCACAGGAGGTTGGCGAGAAACGCATGCGCGCAGGCGTCGATCGAGCTGGGCCGCTCGCCGAGCAGGAAAGGTTTGTCGCCGAGGAAGTCGGCCACCGCGCTCACGTCGCGGCAGCCAATCGCGCGGATCTCGTCGGGCGAATGGCGGCCCATGCCGTGCCCACGCAGCTCGGCACGCAGGCCGCGCCGAGCCAGTGTGGGTACGAACCAGCGCATCGGCGCCGGCATGGATGCGAAGAACGCATCGCGAGTGAGCGCCCAGCCGGCCTCCTCGATCCAGCGCGTGTGCACGACCGCCCAGTACAGGTCCTCCTCGAACAGCCGCTGGAACGCGGTGGCCACTGCGCGATCGGCGGCGCTCAGGTGCGTATCGAGCGTGACGCCGTGCCGTCGCGTGAGGTGGTCGATGATGAAGCTCGTGTCGGCCACGGCGGTGCCGTCGTCGTCGGTGATGTATGGCAGCTTGCCCTTGGGCGCCTTGAACACGTCGCCGTGGTTGTCGAGCCGGAACGGCAGCCCGGCCATTCGCAACCAAGTCTCGAGCTTCATGCAGAACGGGCTCGCATTCGGCAGCCCGAAGGCCGGGGCGAACTGGTGCAAGGTGATCATTGCAGTGCTCGGTGCAGATGAAGTCACGACTCTACGCAATCGAACGCGGTCGGTGACGCCCGGTCGGCGCACGCGATGCCCATTGGTCGGCAGGTGCCGGAGGCGCTCCCGGGTTGGGTCAATTCACAGGCGCGCCGGCCTCATACCAGCGCTTGAGCAGCGCGCGCTCTTCGTCGGTGATCTGCGTCGCGTTGTTCAGCGGCATCAGCTTCAGCAGCACCGCCTGCTGGTACAGCTGCTGCGCATGCTGCTTCACCAGCTCCGGCGTGTGCAGCGCCACACCCTTCTGCTGCAGCGTGGCGTTGTGGCACAGCGTGCAGCGCTGGTCGATCACCGCCTTCACTTGCGCGAACTGCAGCGGCTTCGCGGCGGCCGCCATGGCGGCCGCCGAGGGCGGCGCCGGTGCCAGCCAGATGGCCAGGCCGATCAGCACCGCGGTGCCGGCGATCGCATGCTCCCAGGGCACGCGCTGGCCCTGCACCAGCGCCTTGTGCCGCGCGACGAAGCTGTGGCGGATCAGCGCGCCGGCCAGCATCAGCAGCACCAGCACCGCCCAGTTGTGCTTGCCCTGGTACAGCCAGCCGTAGTGGTTGGACAGCATCGCCACCAGCACCGGCAGCGTGAAGTAGCTGTTGTGCACGCTGCGCTGCTTGGCGCGCTGGCCGTGCACCGGGTCCACCGGTTGCCCGGCCTTCATCTGCGCGATCACCGTGCGCTGGCCGGGGATGATCCAGAAGAACACGTTGGCGCTCATCGCGGTGGCCAGCATCGCGCCCACCAGGAGGAAGGCGGCGCGGCCGGCGAACAGCTGGCAGGCCAGCCACGAGGCGGCGATCACGAACAGCAGCACGCCGATGGCGACGATGCGGTCGCCGCCGGCACGCTGGCCGAAGGCACGGCAGATCGCGTCGTAGACCAGCCAGAACGCCGCCAGGAAGCCCAGCGCGGCGGCGATGGCCATGCCGGGCGCCCAGTCGTGCACGCTCTTGTCGACCAGGAAGCTGCCGGCATTGAACAGGTACAGCGCGGTGAACAGGCCGAAGCCGGTGAGCCAGGTGCTGTAGCTCTCCCAGTAGAACCAGTGCAGGTGCTCGGGCAGCGCCTTGGGCGCCACCATGTACTTCTGCGGGTGGTAGAAGCCGCCGCCGTGCACGGCCCACAGTTCCCCGTCGACACCCTTGGCCTTCAGGTCCGGGGCGGTCGGTGGCGTCAGGCTGTTGTCGAGGAAGACGAAGTAGAACGAGGAGCCGATCCACGCGATCGCGACGATCACGTGCGCCCAGCGCAGCAGCAGGTTGGCCCAGTCGAGCAGGTAGGTGGTGTCCATCACGTCATTGGCATCGGAGACCATCCCTCACCACAGCGGGCTCTGTGAGGTGTGAAGGTCGCAAGCACGAGGGCCGGCCTGATCACCGTGCGGTGGGGCCGGCCGCGCGGGCGCCGCGGCGACGTGGGCGGAAGTGTATACAGTTTTGGGGTCGAGGACTCTCAGGGTTTGATGTCGGCCGCCTTGATCGCCGGCGCCCAGTCGGCCACCTGGCTGGCGACGAAGCTGGTGAACTCGGCCGGCCCGGCCTTGTGCGGCGTGATGCCCAGTTCCTCGAGCTTCTTGACGATGGCCGGGTCGGCAATGATGTCGTTGAGTGCCTTCACCAGCTTGTCGGTCACCTCCTTCGGCAGCCCGGCGGGGCCGGACACGCCGAAGTAGTTCTCGGCCACCAGCTGCGGATAGCCCAGCTCGGTGGTGGTGGGCACGTCGGGCAACAGCGGCGAGCGGGTGCGTGTGGTCACCGCCAGGCCCTTGATCTGCCCGGCCTTGACCATCGGCACGAAGGCGGTGATCACGTCGATGCCCACCGGAATGGTGCCGGCGATCAGGTCGGTGGTCATCGGCGCACCACCGCGGTACGGCACGTGCTGCATCTGGATCTTCATCGTCGCCTTGGCCATTTCGCCGACGATGTGGCCGATCGAGCCCGGGCCGCCGGAGCCGAAGGTGTAGCCCGGCGTCGCGGCGGCCTTCGGCAGGTCCTTCAGGCTGGCCGGGCCGGTCTTCGGGTTGGCCATGATCAGCACCGGCGCCACGCCGATCATCTCGACGTGGGTGAACTGCTTCACCGGGTCGTACGGCTGCTTGGGCACGGTGAACGGGCCGATCGAGGTGGGCGTGGAGTTCGACAGCATCAGCGTGTAGCCGTCGGGCGCCGCGCGCACCACTTCCATGCCGCCGATGGTGCCGCCGGCACCGGGCTTGTTGTCGACCACCACCGGCTGGCCCAGCGCCTTGCCCAGCGGCTCGGAGATCACGCGGGCGACGATGTCGCTGGCGCCGCCCGAGGCAAAGGTGACGATGATGCGGATCGGCTTCTCGGGCCAGGCCGCCTGCGCGGGGCTGCTCAACAGGGCGGCTGTGGCCAGCGCCAGCGTGGCGTGCAGCAGGGGACGGCGGGAAGTGCGCATGCGTGTCTCCGGTGTGGGATGGGTGAACCCGGGCGGCGATGCAACAGGCGTGCCCGGCGGGCGGACTTCAGGAGCCGCGGTAGGTGGAATAGGCCCAGGGGCTGACCAGCAGCGGCACGTGGTAGTGGCCGGCCGCGTCGGCGATGCCGAAGTCCAGCGTCACGGTGTCGATGAAGGGCGGTTGCGGCAGCGCGACGCCGCGTGCGGCGAAGTACGGCGCCACCTCGAACAGCAGGCGGTAGCGGCCGGTGGCCATGGCTGCGGCATCCAGCAGCGGGCCGTCGGGCGCGCGGCCGTCGTCGTTCAGGCGCATCGATTTCAGCGTCACCGCCTGCGTGCCATCCAGCCGCTGCAGCGTCACCTGCATGCCGGCGGCCGGGCAGCCGTTCATCGTGTCGAGCACATGGGTGCTGAGGTGTCCCATCGCGGGGGCTTTCGTTTGGTGGGGTCCGGAAAAGTGTATACACTTTGCGTCGTCCGTCAACCGATGACAGCCCTCGATGCCGCGCCGCGCCGCCCGTTCTTCCCTCGCCCCCAAGCCGGTGGCGCCTGCCACCGCGGCGGGCAGCACGCAGCGCATCGTCGAGGCCATCACCACCGCCATCGTCGAACGCCGGCTGATGCCGGGCACCAAGCTCGCGGAGCAGAAGATCGCCGACCTGTTCGCCGTCTCGCGCACCATCGTGCGCCAGGCGCTGAACCAGCTGGCGCGCGACCGCCTGGTCACGCTGACGCCGGCGCGCGGCGCGTACGTGGCCACTCCCAGCGTCGAGGAAGCGCGCCAGGTGTTCGAGCTGCGCGCGATGATCGAGGCCGCGATGGTGCGGCAGCTCTGCACCCGCATTGACGAGGCGCAGATCAGGCAATTGCGCGCCCACCTCGCGCAGGAGCGCGAGGCGGTGGCCCGCACCGACGTGCCGGGCCGCACGCGCCTGCTGGCCGACTTCCACGTGGTGCTGGCGCAGATCTTCGGCAACGAGGTGCTGGCGCAGTTGCTGGCCGACCTGCTGAACCGCTCGTCGCTGATCGCGCTGATGTACCAGTCCTCGCATTCGGCCGAGGCTTCGCAGGCCGAGCACGAGCAGATCGTCGAGGCGCTGGCGCAGCGCGATGCGCGCGCCGCGGTGAAGCTGATGGCCCAGCACTTGCACAGCGTCGAACGCAACCTGCGGCTGAACCCGCGCACGCCCGACCTGGCCACCGCGCTGCGGCCGGCGGCCTGACCCCCACGCCCCCCCAGGAACCGCGACCGATGAACGCACCCACCGCCCGCTACCCGCGCGACCTGAAGGGCTACGGCCGCCAGCCGCCGAACGCGCACTGGCCGGGCCAGGCCCGCGTGGCGCTGCAGTTCGTGCTGAACTACGAGGAAGGTGGCGAGAACTCGGTGCTGCATGGCGATGCCGGCAGCGAGCAGTTCCTGTCCGAGATGTTCAATCCCGCGGCCTACCCGGCGCGGCACCTGAGCATGGAGGGCATCTACGAGTACGGCTCGC
>CAZXLI010000161.1:0-14960 GCA_964641795.1 uncultured Bordetella sp.
GATGATGTCGGGGTCCAGCACCAGCACCTGAGCCAGGCTGGCGCGCTTGCGCATGCCGCCGGACATCTGGTGCGGGTAGCGGTCGCCGAAGGCGCCCAGGCCGACGCGGCGCAGCCAGTCTTCGGCCTGCGCGCGGGCCTGCGCCGCCGGCACGCCGCGGAATTCGAGCCCTGCCATCACGTTGGCGAGCGCGCTGCGCCAGGGCATCAGGCTCTCGGCCTGAAACATGTAGCCGGCGCGGCGGTTGATGCCGGCCAGCGGTTCGCCGAACACCGTGACCGTGCCGGTGCTGGGCGCCAGCAGGCCGGCGCCGACGTTCAGCAGCGTGCTCTTGCCGCAGCCGGTGGGGCCGACGACCGAGACGAATTCGCCTGCGGCCACCGACAGGCTGACGCCGGCCACCGCGGTGTAGCGCTGGCCGGGCTGGTCGCGGGCCGTGAAGGTGCAGCTGACGCCATCGAGCGCCAGCGCGGGCGGGGATGCAGATTCGTGATGCATTGCACGCGGGATCGAGCAGGAGCAGCAGGGCGCGGAGGCCCGACTCAAGTCTGCCCCGGGGGCGCCGAGTTGAACACACAGCAGGCGCTGTCGGCGCCGGAAAAGACCCTCGCATGCCCGCCCGCTCCTTGCCGCCCCTGTTCCGCTGTGCCTGGCCAGCCGTGGCGCTGAGCCTGGTCCTCGCCGGCTGCGGTGGCGGCGCGGACGGCGATGCCGACGGGCCGACCGCCGCCCCGCGTTCCGCCGAGGCCACGGCGGGCGCCACGACCGCCACCCCGCGCATGACCCTTCAGGCGGCCGCCGCGACGGCGACCCCCATCGACACCAGCGGCATCGACACGCTGTTCAAGCAGATCGGCAGCGCGCTGGCGACCCCGGCCGCCTGCGCCGGCCCGAACGGCATGGCCGCGGCGATGGCCAGCAAGGCCCACCTCGAGACGCAGGGCGCGGGCATCAATGGTGCCGTGCCGGTGGCCGCGGCGCTGTGCGCCTGGGCTGCCGACGACAAGCTCTGGGGCGCGACCCTGAACCCGACCGCGGCGACCCGCTGCAGCCAGCGCGACAGCACCGCCACCTGCCGTGTCAACGTCGATCTGCTGGCCACCGACGGCAGCACCCGCCGCCTGGGCCGCCAACTCGCCGTCACGCGCGAAGGCAGCGGCTGGAAGCTGCTGGGTCACGTCGACCCGCTGAACATCAATGCCTTCGCCGCCACGCAGCGCGAGCGCCGCCTCGACAGCGGCGTCACCGTCGACCGCTACCGGCGCGGCCTGGTGCTGGCGATTCCCGCGGCCAAGGGCCTGGCCTGCGCCCGTGTGACGCAGACCGATGCCAGCGGCCAGCGCGGCACGCTGGCGATCTTCAAGCCCTACGACGGGCTGGGTGTGCAGCGCCTGTCGCTGTGGCGCACCAGCGCCAGCCCCGATGCGCCGCGTTCGCTGAACGCGCTGAGCGGCGACCTGCGCATCGTCGACGACGCCTACCTCGCGCTGCCCGACGGCAGCAGCGGCGACGCGATCGTCAACAGCCTGGTGCGCGATGGCGGCAGCCTGCGCGTCGCGCTGTATGCCGACGCGGGCTGCAGCACGCCCTACGCCGGCGCCGCCGGCAACGCCACGACCCACGAGTTCGATGTCGGCGTCGACGGCGTGCCGCCGCTCACCGCGACGCTGCCCGCCCAGCCCTGGCCGCAGCTCACCGGCACCGCCGCGCTGGAGCTGCGCCGCCTGGGCCTGAACAGCCTGGCCAGTGCGACGCTGAACAGCGCCTGGACCGGCACCGCTGCCGGCTTCCGCCCTGAGTCGGCGATGCTGTGCGTCGACGATGCGCACTGCGCCGACGGCGACACCGGCCGCATCGGCGAACGCGCGCTAACACGCAATGCCAGCGTCACCACCTTGACGCTGAAGAACCGCCGCGATCCGGTGGTGCCGGCCGACTTCAAGCTGATGTCGCTGACCGGCCGCAGCAGCACCGGGCTGGTGATGCTGGCCGACTTCCACACCTGCGCCGGCACCACCGCGGGCCAGCCCTGTCCGAGCGGGCTTTAGACCCCCCCGATGCGCCTTTGGCGCCTCCCCCCCGGGGGCGACGCCAGCGGCCCGGCAGAGCCGGTTCCGCGGCGTCTGCTTGGCCCAGACGCTCCGCGCCCACGAGCGTCAAGGTTTGGGGTACTTGGCGTTCGCGACCTTGACGAAGTCGTTGGTGTAGACCGCCTTCAGGTCGATCGTCGCCTTGGCGATCTCGGCATCGATGCTGGCCAGCGCGCGGCGCGCCGTCTCGGCGCCGGCCTCGGGGAACAGGCCGTCGGGCGAGAGCGCGCCCTTGGCCGCGAGGAAGGCATCGATGTAGACCGCGCGGTCGCCCAGCAGGTAGCTCTCCGGCACGGTCTTGATGATGTCGCCGGGGCCGGCGGCCTGGATCCACTTGTCGGCGCGCACGATGGCGTTCACCAGCGCCTGCACCGTCTTCGGATGCTTGTCGACGAAGGCCTGCGGCACGTACAGGCAGCCCGCCGGCATCGGGCCGCCGAACACCTTGTCGGCCTCGGCGACGATGCGGGTATCGGACACGATCTTCAGGTCGTTCGAGCGCACCAGCAGCGAGATCACCGGGTCGAGGTTCGACAGCGCGTCGATCTGGCCGGCGCGCATCGCCGCCACCGCGCCGTTGCCGGCGCCCACGCCGATGATGCTGACGTCGCTGGGCTTGAGCCCCGCCTTCGCCAGCACGAAGTTCGTCATCACGTTGGTCGAGCTGCCCGGCGCGGTGACGCCGATCTTCTTGCCCTTGAGGTCGGCCACGCTCTTGTAGCCGGCCATCGTCTTCGGGTTCACGCCCAGCACGATCTGCGGCGCACGGCCCATCAGCACGATGGCGCGCAGCTTCTGCCCCTTGGGCTGCATGTTCACCGTGTGCTCGAAGGCGCCGGACACCACGTCGGCGCTGCCACCCACCAGCGCACGCAAGGCCTGCGAGCCGCCGGCGAAGTCGACGATGGAGATCTCCAGCCCCTCGGCCTTGAAGTAGCCCAGCTGCTCGGCAATCGTCAGCGGCAGGTAGTACAGCAGGTTCTTGCCGCCCACCGCGAGCGTGAGCTTGGGCTTCTCCGGCGCCTGCGCGAACGCGGGGACCGCGAGCAGCGCGGGAGCAGTGGCAAGAAGGGTGCGGCGGCGAAGGCTCATGACGGTGGGATGCAGGGCATGCGGCAAGGGAGCGCAGACTGTACCCAAGCGGCAGAATGCCCGCATGAGCAAATCCACCGTGCTGATCACTGGTGCCGGCCGGGGCATCGGCGCCGCCACCGCGCTGTTGCTGGCCGAGCGCGGCCATGACCTGGCGCTGAACTACCGGCGCGACGCACAGGCCGCCGAAGCACTGGCCGCGCAGGTGCGCGCGCGGGGCCGGCGCGCGATCACGATCGCCGCCGACGTCGCCGACGAGCCCGCGGTGCGGGCAATGTTCGCGCGCATCGATGCCGAGCTGGGACCGCTGGGTGGCCTGGTCAACAACGCCGGCATCGTCGCGATGAAGGCGCGGCTCGACGAGATGGATGTCGCCCGCTGGCGCCGCATGCTCGACACCAATGTGATCGGAACGCTGCTGTGCTCGCAGCTGGCGCTGCGGCGCATGAGCACGCGCCACGGCGGCCGCGGCGGCGCGATCGTCAACCTCTCGAGCGTGGCCGCGACCCTCGGCTCGCCCGGCATGTACGTCGACTATGCGGCCAGCAAGGGCGCGATCGATTCGTTCACGATCGGCCTGGCACGCGAACTGGCCACCGAGGGCGTGCGGGTGAACGCGGTGCGGCCGGGGATCATCGAGACCGAGATCCATGCCGACAGCGGCGAGCCCGACCGCGCGCGCCAGTCGGCCGGCGTGATCCCGATGCAGCGCCCGGGCCGTGCGCAAGAGGTGGCCGCAGCGATCGCATGGCTCTTGTCCGACGAAGCCAGCTACACCACCGGCGCGATCCTCGACGTCAGCGGCGGCCGCTGAATTGACGACCCCGGCCGTCTGGCGGCCGCCCCCGAGGGGCTGACCCAACCCGACCGGGAAACCCGGATCGGGTCGGGCGGCTTCGATCCCGGTCGTCCCCTGGTCGCCTTTCGGGCGACCTGTCCCCGAGGGCCGATGGCATCACGCGCCAGCCCAGGCCGTCAGCTCCTCGGCCAGGAAGTCGAACACCAGCCGCAGGCGGCGGCTCGAGCGCAGCTCGCGGTGCGCGGTGAGCCACACCGGCAGCACCGGCAGCGGCAATTCGGGCAGCACGCGTTGCAGGTCGGGCTCGCGGGCAGCCAGCGCGACGATCGCGATGCCAATGCCCAGCCCAGCGCGCAGGGCCTCGAAGTGGACGATCTGGTTGTCGCAGCGGAACGCGAAGAAGCGCCGGTCGAGGTCGAAGCCCGCAGCGCGGAAGCCCTCGATCATCTGCATCGACTGGTCGTAGCCCAGCCAGCGCATCTGCATCGCCTGCTGCATCGTCGCCAGGCGCTTGCGCGGCAGCAACCGACGGTTCGCGAAGAAGCCCAGCGGCCAATCGGCGATGTGGCGCGCGATCAACGTGCCCTGCGTCGGCCGCAGCATGCGCACCGCGATGTCGGCCTCGCGTTCGAGCAGGTTGTCGAGCCGGTTGCTGGCCACCAGTTCGACCTGGATCTCGGGGTGGCGCGCGGCCAGGCGCGTCAGCATCGGCGGCAGCACATGCGCCGAGACCACCTCGCTGGCGGTGAGCCGCACGCTGCCGGCCAGTTGGCCCGAGGCCTGCTGCGCCACATGCGCCATCGCCTGCGCGGCGGCCAGCATGCGCTGCGCCGGCTCAGCCAGCGCCTCGGCCTGCGGCGTGGGCTTCAGGCGCCGCGCGGCGCGCTCGAACAGTGGTGCGCCCACCTGCTGTTCCAGCGCGGCGATCTGCCGGCTCAAAGTAGGCTGGCTGGTGCCCAGCCGCTCGGCCGCACGTGTCAGCGAGCCATGTTCGAGCACCGCGACCAGCGCGCGCAGCAGGTTCCAGTCGATCGTGTGCGGGTCGAAGGCGGCGGCCATGATTCATTCAAATCTGAATGGCAGCCATGCTCGCATGCGTCTTCTCATGATGGCAAGTGGCGGGCACGATGGCTGGCATCCGATCCACCCACCGCGAGATGACCATGAGCTCCAGCCCCCCGAACAACACGCCGGCCACCGTGCTGGTGCTCGGCGCCAACGGCCGTCTCGGCCAGGCTGCGATGCAGGCCTTCGCCCGCGCCGGCTGGCGCGTGATCGCGCAGGCCCGCCAGCCTGCCCGCGAGCCGCTGCCGCCGGGCGTGCAATGGCTGCAGGCGGATGTGCTGGACGCCGCCGCGGTCGTGCGCGCCGTGCCGCAGGCCGAGCTGATCGTGCATGCGATCAACCCGCACTACGCGCGCTGGGCCACGCTGCTGCCGCCGATCACCGCGGCGGTGATCGCGATCGCCCGCGCCACCGGCGCCACCGTGATGCTGCCGGGCAATGTCTACAACTTCGGCCGTGAGTTGCCGCCGGTGCTGAGCGAATCGACGCCCTTCGTCGCCAGCACCGAGAAGGCGGCGCAGCGCATCGCGCTGGAAATCGAACTGGCCGCCAGCGGCGTGCGCAGCATCGTGATCCGCGCCGGCGACTTCCTCGGCGACCGCGGCACCTGGATCGACCTGGCGATCGCCAAGGGGCTGTCCCGCGGCCGCGTCAGCTACCCGGGCCCGGTGGACCTGCCGCATGCCTGGGCCTGGCTGCCGGACCTGGCCGAGGTGTTCGTGCGCGTCGCCGCGCGGCGCGCCGAACTGCCGGCGCATGCGGTGCTGCACTACGCGGGCCTGACGCTGACCGGCGCCGAGCTGATGGATGCGATCGAGGCCGCGGTCGGCCGCCCGCTGAAGCGCACGCCCTTTGCGTGGTGGCAGTGGCAGCTGATCGCCCCGGTCGTGCCGATCGTGCGCGCGGTGCTGTCGATGCGCTACCTCTGGCAGCGGCCGCACCGTTTGGACGATAGCCGGCTGCGCGCGCTGATCGGCCCGCCGCCGCAGACGCCGCTGGCCGAGGTGGTGAGCGGCAGCCTCGCGGCGGCCGGGTTTCAGAACCTCAGCTCGCAGCGCAGGTTGGCCACCGTGTAGCTGCGTGTCAGCGTGTCCTGGGTCTGCGAACTGCCGTCGGCCAGGAAGGTGGTGCTGGCCGAATCGAAGTCACGTGCCGACAGGTTGGTGATCGACAGCCGCAGGCTGGCCATGGTGCCGAAGCGCCACAGCGCATAGGCATCGAGCTGGCGCTTGACACCCTGGCGGTAGACCTGCGAATCGATCTGCTGGATCACGAACGAGGGCGTGAAGTTCAGGTTGCCGCCGATCGTCAGCGGCGTGCCGCGGATCGGCAGATCGGCCCCCAGGTTGAGCGTGTAGCGCGGCTGCTGGTCGAGCCGGTTGTTCGGCCCCGGCACACCGTCCACCCGCGACCACAGCAGGCTGCCATTGGTGCGCAAAGTGAGCGGCAGCTCGGTGGTCCACAGGTCGGACGCGCGCAGCTTGGCTTCCAGCTCCAGGCCGGCCGCGGTGGCGCCGCCGATGTTCTGCGGCCGTGCCACCCAGCGCGGCACGGTGGCGTAGCTCACCGTTTCCAGCGTGCGCACGGTGCGGATCAGGTTGTCGATGCGGCGCGCGAAGAGGTTGGCGCTCAGCAGCCCGCCGGCGTCGAGGTAATGCTCGAACGCCAGGTCGGTGCCCCAGGCCAGCTCGGGCTTCAGCTCGGGGTTGCCGGCGCGATCGGGGCTGGTGGGCTGGTTGCCCTTGCCCAGGTCGGGGTACAGCGTCGAGATCGACGGCCGCGCGATCAGCTGCGAGGTGTTGGGTGCGCGGTAGCTGCGCGTCAGGCTGAAACGCAGCTGGTCGCGCGGCGTGTCGGGCAGGCGCCATACCGCGTGCAGCAGGGGAGTCAGCACGCTGCTCTTGTTGCGCACCGGTTCGTCCATCGAGTCGCTGCGGGTCTGGATGCCTTCCCAGCGCAGGCCGGCATAGAACGAGAAGTTCTTGGTCCACTCCCACTCGTCCTGCGCGTAGGCCGCCACGCGCAAGGTGGTGGCCTCGAGGTTGTCGCCGAAGTCGGTGAGGATCGGCACGCCGTTGGTCAAGGTGCGGCGCTGGTCGTTGCGCTGGCCGCGCTGCAGTTCCCAGCCGGCCGAGACGCTGTGCGATTCACCGAGCAGCTGCGAGAACTTGCCGCTGGTGTCCAGCGACAGGTCGCGCTGCGAGCCGTCGTCGTGGCGGTTGCGAACCACTTCGTCGAACTCGTTGAATTCGAGCCGGCGCGTCACGCTGTCGTTGTGCGCCAGCATCGTGCCGAAGCGCAGCTGGAAGCGGCCACCGCTGCTGGTGGGCACCTGCCAGGTGCCGTTCAGGCGCGCCATCTGGGTCTGCGTCTCGGTGCGGCTGTGCGCGTGGTCGTAGGGCGCGTCGCCGTCGCGGCCCAGGTTGATCGGTTGGTCCAGCGTGCTGTCGCGCAGGCCGCGCACGCGCGTGCTGCTGATGAAGGGCTGCAGGTCCAGCGTGTGGCCGGGCCCGAGGCGGAACTGCAGCCGCGAGGTGAGGAACAGGCTCTCGCGCTTGTCGTTGCCCCGGCTGTGGGTGAACTGCTCGAGCGTGGTGTTGCCCTGCGCGTCGGTGCCGCGCGTGTGCGTCGACACCTCGTTGCCCTGCTCCTGGCGGAATACCGTGGCGGTGAGGTTGTAGCCCAGCGTCTCGTTCTGGCCGCTGTAGATCCAGTTCAGCCCGGCCTGCGGGCGACGCGACTGTTCGAACCCGCCGCCGAACTTGAAGTCGTTGGCCATGCGCTTGAAGTCCTCGCGCATGATCACGTTGATGGTGCCGGCAATCGCCCGCGCGCCATGCTCGGCCACCGGCGCGCGCATGATCTCGATGCGCTCGATCTGCTCCGGCGCGATCGAATCGAGCGAGAAGCCGAACGGCATGCGCTGGCCGTCGATCAGGATCTGCGTGTAGCCGCCGCCCATGCCGCGCATGCGCGGCGCGCCGCCGCGGCCCGGTGGCCCGCCCATCGTGACGCCGGGCAGGCGCTTGAGCACTTCGCCCAGCGTGCCGTCGCCCATGCGGTCGAGCTCCTCGCGGCCGACGATGATGCGCGAGGCGGTCGAGCGCCGGCGTTCGGCATTGCTCTCGGGCGCGGTGTTGCCGATGATCTCGACCTGCTGCGGCTTGGCCGGCGGCGCAGACGCCGGGCGCGCCGGTGCAGAGGCCGCGCGGGGCGGCGCCGAGGCAGCCGCAGCCGGTGGCGCGGGGTCGGCGGCCCACGCTGCCGGCAGACAGAAGCTCATCCCCAGCATCAGCCGGGCAGGTGAAAAGGGCATGCTTGTCATGGCCGCGGCAGCATGCGCACGGCGGGTAAACGCCTTGTGTCCGGCGCGGCAGATTGTGTCTGCACGCCGCCACAGGCCAGCGCTCAGCCGCCGCCGGGCCGGCCCAAGGCGGCTGATCCCCTCAGGGGCCGCGAGCGGAGCGCGCCAGGGGCCGGTATCTCAGTCTGCCGGTGCCGCCAACCAGTGCACGCTGAACAGCCGCTGCGTGTCGCACCACACGGCCTGCGGCGCATAGCCGGCTTCGCGCGCCAGGTGCTGGAAGCCTTCGACCGTGTACTTGCACGAGTTCTCGGTGTGCAGCGATTCGCCTTCGTCGAACAGGAAGCGTTCGCCGAACACGCTGACGGTCTGCCGCCGCGCGCTGACCAGGTGCATCTCGATGCGCTGTGCGCGCGGGTCGTAGAACGCGTGGTGGTGGAAGGCCTCGACATCGAAGTCGGTGCCCAGTTCGCGGTTCGCGCGCGACAGCAGGTTCTTGTTGAAGGCGGCGGTGACGCCGGCCGCATCGTTGTACGCGGCGTGCAGCAGCGCCGGGTCCTTCACCAGGTCGACGCCGATCAGCAGGCCGCCGCCACGCAGCCAGCCGGCGCTGCGGCGCAGGAACTGCAAGGCCTCGGCCGGCGTGAAGTTGCCGACCGACGAGCCCGGGAAGAAGCCGACGCGGCGCCGCGCGTCGGCCGGCAGCGGCGGCAACACGATGTCGGCGCTGAAATCGGCGGCCAGTGCCTGCACCACCAGGCCGGGCTGCTCGGCCTGCAGCGCGCGCGCGTGCTCGCGCAGGTGCTCGGTCGAAATGTCCACCGGCACATAGCGTGCCGGACGCTGCAGGGCCTGCAGCAGCAGCCGGATCTTGCGCTGCGAGCCGGCGCCGAACTCGACGAGGTCGGCCGCCGGGCCGATGCACTCGGCCATCTCGCGCGCATGCTGCTGCAGCAGGCCGATCTCGGTGCGCGTGGGGTAGTACTCGGGCAGCTCGCAGATCTGGTCGAACAGCGCCGAGCCGCGGGCGTCGTAGAAGAACTTCGGCGCGATGGCACGGGGCTTGTGGCGCAGCCCCTCCAGCAGGGCCACGGCCAGCGGGTTGGCGAGCCGGTGGGCCCAGGCGTATTCGATCATCGGGCATCCCTCGCGAGTCGCAGGCCAGTGAATTGCCAGCGCGCGGCCGGCGGGAAGAAGTTGCGGTAGGTGCTGCGCCAATGGCCGGGTGGTGTGGCACAGCTGCCACCGCGCAGCACGAGCTGGTTGATCATGAACTTGCCGTTGTATTCGGCCGCCGGACCTTCGAGCGGCCGGAAGCCGGGGTAAGGGGCATAGGCCGAACTGGTCCACAGCCATACCTCGGGGGCAAGCGGCGTGCCGGCCTGCAGCGGCTGCATCCAGCCGAAGTCGTTGCGCACGGCACCACCCGGCTCGGCGGCTGACGCGTGCTCGAGCTCGAACTCGGTGGGCAGGCGCGCGCCCGACCAGGCGGCAAAAGCGGCGGCCTCGTAGGCCGACAAGTGGCACACCGGCGCGGCCGGGTCCAGCGGCTGCGGGCCGTGCAGCGTGAACAGCTCGCCGCTCGGCACTCCATCGCCTGCCAGCGTCCAGTAGGCCGGCGCCTGCCAACCCTGCGACTGCACCGCCGCCCAGCCGTCGCTGAGCCACAGCATCGGCTGGCGGTAGCCGCCGTCGCGGATGAATTCGAGGTACTCGCCGCAGGTGACCGGCCGCGAAGCCAGCTCGTACGGCGCCAGGAAGACGCGGTGGCGCGGCGTCTCGTTGTCGAATGCGAAACCCTCGCCGGCGTGCCCGATCTCGACGAGCCCCCCTTCATGGCCGTGCCAGCGCAGCGGCTGGGCCTCGCTGCGGCATCGGCTGCCGGCCGCCCGCCATGCCGGCTGCAGCGGGTTCAGCGAAAAGGCATGCTTCAGGTCGGTGAGCAGCAGTTCCTGGTGCTGCTGCTCGTGGTGCAGGCCCAGGCGCAGCAGCGGCGCCGCAGCGGCCCAGGCGGCCGGAGGGGCACCGGCGATGAAGCGCACGATGGCGTCGTCAACGTGGCGCCGGTAACGCCCCACCTCGTCGGCGCCCGGCCGGCTCAGCAGTCCGCGCTGCGGCCGCGGATGGCGCGGGCCCAGGGCCTCGTAGTAGGAATTGAACAGGTAGAAGAAGCGCTCGTCGAAGGCGGCATAGCCGGCCTCGTGCACCCGCAGCACCAGCGCCTCGAAGAACCAGCTGGTGTGGGCCAGATGCCACTTGGCCGGGCTGGCATCGGGCATCGATTGCAGCGCCATGTCCTCGGCACTCAGCCCCTCGGCCAGCGCGACCGAGCGCGCGCGCACGGCCTCGAACGCCTGCTGCAGTGCCTGCCGGGTCAGATCGTCTTTGGCCGTGGACTGCATCCTCGAACACCCCTCCTGTGGTCGGGCCAGCATGCATGCAAGCCGTGACATGCGCAAGCACGGGGCCGCGCGACCCTTCAGGCGCGCAGGGGCACCCGAAACGCTTGGTCGCGCGCCGCGACAGCTTCCTTACAGTCGAAGCCGAGCTTTCAGCGCCGCTCGACGATCATCGGCACGGCCGGCAGCAATGCGCGCAGGCGCTCGGCCGCGGCGCCGGCGTCGTCGCGGCTGACATAAGGCCCGGCCTGCAGGCGGTGCACGCTGCGTTCGTTGAAGATCGCCAGCAGCGGGCCGAGCCAGTCGGCCTCGCGCTGCAGCCGGCGTTGCAGATCGGTGGCGCCCTCACGCTGGCGGAACGCGCCCAGCTGCAACCAGAAGCCGCGTTGCGGCGACGCCGGCAGCTCGGCCGCCGTGGGCCGCTCCGGCGGCGTCGGGCTCGTGGCCGGCGGCGACGGCAGCGCAGGCTCTGCGGCAACCCGGCGTGCGATGTCGCCGACCGGGTCGGCCTCGCCCCCCTCGATCGGCTGCGGTGCGGCGGCCAGCCGCGTGTCCTCGCCCGGCCGTCGCCAGCTGCCGGTGCGGATGGCTTCGTACGTGATGCGCTCGAGTTCCACCGGCGCGACCCCCCCGAGCACGCCGAGCTTCAGCGCGGCGGTGTAGCTCAGGTCGATGATGCGGTCCGAGTGGAAGGGCCCGCGGTCGTTGATGCGCACCACCACCTCGCGCCCATTCGCCGGATTGCGCACCCGCGCATAACTCGGAATCGGCATGGTGCGATGAGCCGCGGTCATCGCGTACATGTTGTAGGTTTCGCCGCTGGCGGTGGAACGGCCATGGAACTTGCGCCCGTACCACGAGGCCAGGCCGCGCTCGACGATCGCCGGATCACCGAGTGCCGGCACGTAAGCCTGTCCCAGCACCTCGTAGGGCTTGTTCGGTCCGCCGCTGCGCACCGGCTCCAGCCGCGGCTCGGCATCGGGCATTCGCAGCAGGTCGGGCGGCGGGTTGGCTTCGGGGCCGTCGCGGCCGTCGACCGGCGCGGGCGCCGGTGCGCTCGGGCGCACAGGCTTCGGTGACGGGGCCGGCGGGCGGGTACCGCACGCGGCGAGCAGCAGCGCGATGCACACCAGGGCCGGAAGGCCCGCGGCGGAACGCGGCAGCCGCAGAAGGGAGTTTGGCGCGACCGGCAAGAATCGAACTTGCGACTAGGCCTTCGGAGGGCCCAATGATATCCACTTCACCACGGTCGCTGCGCGCAGGCAGAAGGGCATTCTAGTCCAAGCGCCCGCACGGCCCGGCGCGTCCGCGGCCGGCGCCGGGTCGATCGCTATAATCGACAGGTTTTGCTTGGGGTCACCCCGGGCTTGGACCAGACCGCACCCGGTGCACAAGAGGAATCCATGAGCGACGCTCAGCACACCGAACACGAAGTCCACGAGGGCCCGATCAAGACCCCCAAGCAACTGATCACCGCGGTGGTGGCCGCTTTCGTCGTGCCGGTGGTGGTGATCATCATGCTCACCAATTTCGTCGACTTCGGCCAGAAGGCCGGTGCCGGCAGCGACGGCATGAGCGCCGAAGCGGTGGGCCGTCGCATCCAGCCGGTGGGCTCGATCGAGATCAAGGATGTCAACGACGCCTCCTCGCTGAAGACCGGCGAGCAGGTGTTCCAGGCGCAGTGCACCGCCTGCCACACCGCCGGTGCGGTGGGCGCGCCCAAGCTCGGCGACGAGGCCGCCTGGGGCCCGCGCATCAAGACCGGCTACGAGGCCCTGCTGACCTCGGCGCTGAAGGGCAAGGGCAACATGGGCGCCCAGGGCGGCGGCGACTTCAGCGACCTGGAGATTGGCCGCGCCGTGGTGTACATGGCCAACAAGGCCGGCGGCAAACTGGAAGAGCCCAAGGCCCCCGCAGCGGCGGCCAGTGCCGCCAGCGCGGCGAACTGACCGCCCCGCTGCCCACCCGAGAAAAGCCGGCCCGCGAGGCCGGCTTTTTCATGGCTGCATCCGAAGTCCGCCACCGCGCGTAGAGCCAGACAGGGGCCTGCTGCCCCGTCTAGGAGCCGGGTTGCGGAATGAGCTGATAGCCGAAGCGTTCGGGCGCCTGCGCCAGCACCAGCTCGGCCGGCGTCCACAGCCCGGCCTCGATCGCCTCGGCCGCTTCGCCCACATCCTGGCTGTGCACGAGCCCGAAGCCGAGTGCCGTGCCGAGGTACAGCCGCCCGGATTCATCGAGCCAGCAGTCCCTCGCTTCCGCCGCGAGGCCGGTGTGGCTGTGCACCTGCGGCGCCAGCCCGGCACCACGCTGCTGCACGCGCCAGATCCAGGGCGCGACCTCGAGCTGCACGTACACCCGCTGCGGCCCGTTCTGGAAGAACCAGGCACCGGCGGCGTCGGCAGCGTAGTTGCGGCCGATGAAATCGATCAGCCCGCGGTGCTCGATGCGGCTGCCCTTGATGCGCGGGAACGGGCCGGCATGCTGGGCCGACTCGTCGCGCAGGTACCAGTCGCCGCGCGCATCCAGCGCCAGCCAGCCGTGGCAATGCGGCACGTTCGGCCACTTCTTCAGCGCGGCCCGCACGATATCGTCCATGGTGGCGACCTTAGCGCATCGGCCGCGGCAAGCGCCTCAAGCCACTGTGCGCATCCAGGCCAGCACCGCCGCGGGCATCGTCAGCACCTGGCCCGGAAAGCGCCCCGACGGAAAGCCCACATGCCCGCCGTGCCGCGGCTGCCACAGCGTGACCTGCGATCCGGCGCTGCCGGGCACCGGCAGGCTCGCCCCCGGCACGAAGGGGTCGTTGTGCGCGTTGAGCACCAGCGCAGGAATCCGGATGTCGGCCAGCGCCGGCTTGGCCGAGGCGCGCGTCCAGTAGTCGTCGACATCGCGGAAGCCGTGCAAGGGCGCGGTGAACGCGTCGTCGAAGGCCCGGATGGTCTGCGCGGCCAGCACCCGGCCGGTATCGAACAGCCCCGGGTGCTGCGCCAGCTTGGCCAGTGCCTTGGGCTTCATCGTGCGCAGGAACATGCGGGCATACACCAGCCGGTTGAAGCCCCGGTCGATGGCCGCGCCGCTGGCCTGCAGGTCCACTGGCGCCGACACCGCGGCCACGGCGGCCGCCACCCGCGCGGCGCTGGCCCCTGCTTCCTCGGCCCAGCGCAGCAGCGCGTTGCCGCCCAGCGAGACACCCGCCGCGCGCAGCGGCTGCGCACTGCGTTCGCGCAGGCGGTCGAGCACCCAGCCGATCTCGACGAAGTCGCCCGAGTGGTAGGCCCGCGGCGCGAGGTTGAGCTCGCCCGAGCAACCCCGGAAATGCGGCAGCGCGAAGCCCCAGCCCTGCTCCCGCGCAAGGTGCGCGAAGGCCTGGGCGTAGTGGCTGGCGGAAGAGCCTTCGAGCCCGTGGAACAGCACCAGCAGGGGCGCACCGGACTGCGCTTCGGCACCGAAGTCGACATCGATGAAGTCGCCGTCCGGCGTGGCCCAGCGCTCGCGCCGCAGCGGCGCGGGCTCGGCGGGGAAGCGTCGTGAGAACAGTGCCGGCCAGATCGTCTGCGCGTTGCCGCCGGGCAGCCACCACGGCGCGGAGAAGCCATCCATCAGTGCAGCGTGCCAGGGGCCTCGGCCACTTCGGGCAGTTCGTTGCCGCTGGTGCCGGGACTGGCGTGGTGCGCCACCAGCCGCCAGCCCAGCGCGGTCTTGTGATAGACGTTGGTGGCGACGACGTAGGCCGTGCGCGGGCCTTCAGCAGTGCCGATGTCGATGCGTTCGAGCACGTTGTGCATCGCGGCGTCGATCAGCTGGATGCGCTTCACGTGCTGCGGCTGGGCATGGATGCGGCCGGCCGCGAACAGCGCCTCGAAGGCCGCCCGCACCGCCCGCGGCCCCACGATGCGCGGCCCGCCCGGGTGCACGCAGACGATGTCGTCCTCGTCGGACCACAGTGCCATCAGCTTGTCGATGTCGCCCTCGCGCAGCGCGTCGTAGAACTGCACCTCGACATCGTCGGGCGAAGCCAGCAGGTGGGCGGGCGGGGGCTTGCTGCGCGGCATGGGGCGGCGTCAGCGGAAGACCACGGTCTTGTGGCCGTTCATCAGCACGCGGTGCTCGACATGCCAGCGCACCGCGCGCGCCAGCACCACGCATTCCACATCGCGGCCCACCGCGGTCATCTCCTCGGCCGACAGCGAGTGGTCCACGCGCTCGACGTC
>CAZXLI010000162.1:0-14888 GCA_964641795.1 uncultured Bordetella sp.
GCGCCGATGATAGTGCGGATTCCCGTGTGAAAGTAGGACATCGTCAGGCTAATATCTGGAAGCCCGATCTCAAGTAGATCGGGCTTTTTTCTTGCGCGCGTGCAGCGGGACTGATCTATCTTGAATCGAGGGATACAAATCCCCCGTCCACTCGCAAGTGGCCGTCCCGAATCAGCCGGTCGAGGGTTGCCTCTGCCTGGATCCCGAGATCGGATGAATCGATACTGCGTCGGAAGGCTTGAATGAAGACTGGCGTGGTGACGATCCAATCTGTCAGGGCGGCGCGCTCGGCACGCCCCAACTCAAGCATCCGATAGGTGACCAGCGCACGGACGGCATGCGCTCGATGGCGCTGAGGATCGCGCGCAAAGGCTTCCAGGCGAGCCCTGGATTGTGCGATCGCTCCTGTGACGTCAGTGAATGCCTCCCCATGGCCCGGTAGTACCAATCGCGGCGCAAGGTGCTCGATCAGGTTCAGGGCTAGATTTGCTTCATCGAAGCCCGCATCGTCTTCGAGTGCGGGGAAGATGATGGCCAAGCGGCGTGACCAGAGTGCATCGCCACTGATCAGAATCCTTGCTATTGGCTCAAACAGCACTACGGCGTCAGGGTCGTGTCCTGGTGTTGCGTGCACCTGCCATTCGCGCCCTCCGAGCACTACGGGCTCGCCGGTACGCAAGAAGCTGCGCACCTCAAAGGGCTCGCACTGCTGCCCGGTCAGTCGATAGGTTAATTTGTCTTCGTTCCAGGGCTGGACCGCGCCTTGATAGCCGATGGGGACAGAGATTTGCGTCTCCGGCCACGCGCGACAGAGTGCCGCGTTGCCACCGCAATGATCGCTGTGGAGATGCGTATTGACGATCCGAGACAAAGGCTTTCCCGCAAGTGCGGACCGGACCAAGGCGGTAGTTTGGTCTGCATGCGTCGAATAGCCAGTGTCAACGACTGTCGCTGGCTCGGCATCGTCGCCACGAAAGACTACGTTGTTGGCTGAGAGCCAGCCCCGGACCATCAACTGCGCACCGACCTCACGCAAGAGTGAGGCGGATTGCGCAGCGGTCAAGTTCTCGGGCACCTTCAAGCCGTTTAGGTCGGCGATCTGAGCTCGCGCCGCAGGATCTTGCCGACGTTTGTCTTGGGGAGGGACTCCCTGAACTCGATGTACCGTGGGCGTTTGTAGGCCGTGAAGTTCTCCTTGCAATACGTTGCGAGGTCGTCCTCCGAAAGCGTGGCATCACGTCTGACCACAAACAGCTTCACGGCCTCGCCCGACTTGGCGTCAGCGACGCCGACCGCGGCGCACTCCAAAACGCCCGGATGCAGGTTCACGACCTGTTCTATTTCGTTGGGGTAGACATTGAATCCCGACACCAGGATCATGTCCTTCTTGCGGTCGACGATACGCACCTGGCCTTCAGCATCCATCACGCCAATGTCGCCGGACTTGAAGAAGCCATCGGAACTCATGACTTTGGCGGTTTCGTCGGGGCGATTCCAATAGCCTGCCATTACCTGGGGACCGCGTATGCAGATCTCCCCAGGCTGCCCGATGGGGACGTCGCGACCGTCGTCGTCCCGGATCGCGATGTCGGTTGAGGGGATCGGCAGCCCAATCGTGCCGGTATAGCCCTGGATGTCGAGTCGATTGCTGGTGGCCACGGGGGAAGTCTCAGAGAGCCCGTAGCCTTCGACGATGGGGCAACCGGTCAGTTTGAACCACCGCTCCGCAGTCGACTGCTGCACCGCCATGCCCCCACCGTTGGCGACCACCAGGCCGGAGAAGTCGAGCTTTGCGAACTCTGCATCAACGGCCAATGCGTTGTACAAGGTGTTGACCGCCGGGAACATGTTGACTCGATGCCCCTGAAGCGCGCTCACAAATGCGCGCAAGTCGCGTGGGTTCGGGATCAGCAGGTTCAACATCCCCAGGCGCGCGCCCATCATGTAGCAGATGGTCAGCGCAAAGATGTGATACAGGGGCAGTGCGCACACCACGGTTAGCTGCTGGTCACCGAGCTTGTTCAGGGTGGGCCTGAACCAAGCCTCCGTTTGGAGGATGTTCGCCACGATATTGCGGTGCAGCAGGGTCGCGCCTTTTGACACGCCCGTGGTACCGCCGGTGTACTGGAGGAAGGCCACGCTGTCGGGGCCCAGGGCTGGTCGACGAAGTGTCAGGCGCGTGCCCTGGGCCACCGCCATGTTGAACCGTATGACGCTGCGCCCGCGGTCCAGTGGCAAGCGGAATTCCGGAACCAACTTGCGCAAGTGGCGCACCGTGAAGTCCACTGCCAGCCCCTTCCAGAAGCCCAGGAGATCGCCAGTGGACGCCAACACCACATGCTGCACCTCTGTGGCATCAATCACCTCTTGCAGCGTCAGCGCGAAATTCTCGAGAACGATGATGGCCCTGGCGCCCGAGTCCGTGAGCTGATGCTGAAGCTCTCGCGGGGTGTAGAGCGGATTGACGTTAACAACCACGCAACCAGCACGCAAAATGGCCGCGATTGCCACCATGTACTGCGGCAGGTTGGGCATCATCACCGCAATGCGGTCACCGGGTCCCAGGCCCTTGGACTGAAACCAGGCTGCCAACGCCTGGGACAAGTCGTCGATGGCAGAGAATCGCAATTGCGATCCAAGGCACTCGGCCGCCGGTCGTTTGCCATAGCGACGGAAGGCATCTTCCAGCAGGTCGACAACTGAACCAAACGCCAGCGAGTCGATCTCCGCGGGCACGCCTTGAGGGTAGTTCTTCAGCCAGGGTCGTTCCACAAAAGCTCCGGTTTGACTATTCGATGCCGCAGGCCTCGCATGGTCCGGAGGCCTCAAGCTTGGGGCTACGGTAATTGTCCTAACGGCGTGCCGCGGGAGGCATCGGTCCCCAGTCGTTGCATCGCGGCGTAGTCCGCTTCGAACAACGCGTCCGCCAGCGCGAGTTCGCGCTGCTCGACTGTTGTCAGGAACCAGGCCGCACCGTTCATTGCACCGAAGGTGTCGAAGCCGCGTTCCAGGAACTGCTGCAACTCCGACAGACCGGCGGCCTGGGCGGGTCGTCGCATCATGTGCAGGGTGGCGCGCAGCATGCGCTTGCGTGTGTAGCGGTCGAGTGCACGGCCGATTTCCAAGGTCAGGCCGATCTGGCGCCTGCGGGCCTCGGGGCGCCCTGTGGCCTGCCATGCCTGGACGTATGCCGCCGCGTCGAGCGTGGGTGAGATGAGATGGGAGGCCATTTCGCTGTCCAGGGACTCCGACAGCGCGTGCAGGCTGGCCAGGGAAGCAACGGTGTCAACGATCTCCTGAGGAAAGAGCCGCACCAGCGCCGGCACCACGCGGGCGAACTGTGCGTCGCGCGCGCCGAATTCCTGCGGACCGTAAAGATGGTCCAGGAAGAACCGCGCGGGCCCCTGGTAGCGCGGGTCCTGAAGCAGGTCGGCATAGCTGCGTGCGAAGCGCCTCGCCTGATAGGTCTTCAGCGCGAACACGCGTTGAGCAAGTCCAGGATCCCCTGCGCGCTCGGCGCGAAGCCGATCCACGGCTCCCAACTGGTCCAGAATCTCTCGCGCGCCAACCACCATGCCGCAAGCCTAACCGGCCTCGAGGTTGTTTCCGCGCCACCCGATAGACCTTGGCCTCTAAGGTAGACCGCCGGCTTGCCATGCAAACGCCCCGATCGAAACTCGCCGACATGCAGCGCGTGTTGGTCCTGTTGGCGCTGTCTGCCGCCGTTCTCTGGTGTTGGTGGAGCGCCAGTTTGTCGTGGGCATGGCCGTCGCGAATGGCTGGACTCCTGCTGCCGCTCTTGCCTCATGCGCCGGTGCTGGCGGTCGAGTTCGCATTGCTTTCTCGCTACAGCAGCAGTGCGCCGGCACCCGCTCCACGCCTGGCCGAAGTGCTCCGGGCATGGGCGGGCGAGGTACGCATGGGGCTGTTGACATTCGCCTGGCGGCAGCCCTGGCGCTGGAACTCCGTGCCCGACCACTTGCCGGTTACCGCCCGCGGACGCCGAGGTGTGCTGCTGGTCCACGGTTTCTTCTGCAACCGCGGCCTGTGGTTGCCATGGCTCGAGCGACTCCGCGCCGACGACAGGCCCTGTGTCGCGATCAACCTCGAACCGGTGTTCGGCTCGATCGATGACTACATTGTGCTGATCGAGGCTGCCGTCGCGCGTATCGAGGCCGCTACTGGGCTGCCGCCGTTGATCGTTGCCCACAGCATGGGCGGCCTGGCGACGCGTGCCTGGCTGCAGGCTTGCCATGCGGATGAACGATGCGCCGGCGTTGTCACGATCGGTTCGCCACACCATGGCACCTGGCTGGCGCGCTTCGCGCTGACCGCCAACGGTCGCCAGATGCGACGCCGCGGCGCCTGGCTCACTGCGCTCGCCGCCGCCGAACCGCCCTTGAGATACACCCGGTTCACCTGCTTCTACGGCCACTGCGACAACATTGTTTTTCCAGCGGGCACCGCTACCCTGCCTGGTGCGGACAACCGCCACCTCGCGGGTACGGCGCATGTCGACATGGTGATGCGGGCGGAGGTGTTCACCGAGGTGTTGCGCCGCCTGGACGCTTCCGTTGCCTGACGCTTCCCCGAGCCGATCGGGACGGTCTGGTCAGCCATCAATCTCGTGCAGCAGCGCCACCGTGGGCTCACGGCCCATGTTCAACAGCGCCGCAATTTCGTCGATGTCATCAGGCAGCGCCGCATTGTCCCAGCCGCGAGCCGTGTGACGCGCAAGCCGTATGGCCAGTTGCACATTGCGCACTTGCGGCGACGGGCTCACATGGTCATCGCTGATGCGCACCAGCAGTTCGGGGAGTCGCCAAGACTTCATCAAGGCTTGCTGAATGTGGGACAGGCTCACGTGCAACACGGCCTCTTGCGCGTCGGTTGAGCGCAGGCTCCGATCCGCCCGCTGGCGACGCGCGATTTCGAGAGCCAACTCGGGTGCGTGCGCCCACAGCAGCATCTCGGCGAAGTCGTGCAACAACGCGGCCTCGTGGATCACCGCCGCATCGTGATCCAAGCGGTGGACCGCGAAGGCGAGGGCAAAGCGGGCTGCCCTGTGCGAGCGGTCCAGCACGGCCTGCAGGCCTGCCTGCGCCTCGGGCAGGCCGGACAGCCGTTCCTCGACCGAGGCCTGGTCCCTAAAGGCGCGAAAGAAAGGCGGAATGCCGAGCAGCACGATCGCTGCGGTCATGGTCTCTACGTCGGCGATGGCGCGCGCCGAGCGGCGCTCGGCCACATGCTTCAGCAGTTTCAGCAGCATCAGTGGGTCGTCGCCGAGCCTGTTGGCCAACAAGTGCGCGTCGACCGCATCCTCGTTGGCGCTCAGCTCGGCGATGACGCCGATGGTGCTCGCCAGTACCGGGATCTCCCGCTGCTGAAGACAGGCCACCCAGCCACCCACGTCATGCGGCGCCTGTGACAGGAACGGCGTATCGATGACGTGGGACATGGCGGCCTCTTGCTTCATTGCCTCGTATCTGGCTTATCGGCCGCTCGCGCTTCGGGCTTGAGACTGTGCCGGCCAGAACGACAGCATATGGCCGGCTCGCGGATCACTGCGGCCCTCTATCAGTTCGAGGTAGGTCTGACGTACGGCATCGGCCCCGTGCACCTGGTGCACGACGAGCCAAGGGTCACGGCCCGGCTGATCCATCGCCGCCATCAAGCGGAGCCAGGCCTCATGGATGCGTTGCCGGAGCCCATCAGGGCCCCAGCCATCTGGCGGTGGACCGCTGCGCTTGCGCAATCGGCCCGGCGCGAAGAACAGGGTCGGCCGCGGCCCCGGCAGAAGATGGTCAGGGCCAAGATCATCCGGGCACTCGCCGCCCGCCAAGCAGCTGTAGCTCAGTGCGCCATTGAAGTGCGTGTGGACCGCGAGGCGCTGCTGGGCGCTGCCAGACATGTCAACGTACACCGTCGGTACCTCCGGGTCGAGGGCGCCCAGGTCATCGTAAGCCAGAACCTGGTCGTAGCAGCCCAAAGAGCGGGTGAACGCCAGGTTGGCCCGGGACGTCAGCCCCGTCACCGCGATACCGCCATCGGCGCGCTTGGCGCGGCCGGAAACGCATGATGCGGTGCCACAGGCCGTCTTGCTGGCGGCGCTCGACAGCAGCACTTGACGGGCGCCGAAGAAGTCGTGCTCGGCCAGGAAGTCGTCGATCAGGAAGGACGTGGCGAACAGCGGGCGCAGCAGCGCCTGACGTGCCTCGTGAGCGGCCAGGTAGCCGGGATCGGCGCGGCAAAACTGCACCCGGTTGTAGGCCGAGGGCAGTTCCTGTCGATGCACGCTGCCGTCGACAAATCCATGACGATCGATCGCCATGGGGGTTGTCAGGACGTGGCTGCCCATGGGCCAGAAGCCGTAGCAGCGTTCGCCGACGGCAAGCCCTTCGGCGAGCGACTCGATCACTGTCGCGAAGCCCCAGACCGGTACGCAGCCCAGGCTGGTGTTGTCGGTCGGAAAGAACCGCCAGTACTTCATCGCCTCGCCAAAGGCGGCGTAGGCGATATTGCTGGCGGACAGGGCGAACGAATCGATGCGCAGGCGCGCCTGACCCAGGGCCAGCGCGCGCTGCGCATCGGGATCGGCCGCGATGCAGGTGTTCCGCAGATTCTGGCGGTTCACCAGCAATCGCAGCGCTTCGGAGGACGCGGGGCTCATCACGCAGACTGCCGCAGGCGTCACGTCACAGGCGCTGCACGCCCGGCACACGGCCGACGTACTCGCCGTCCACGTAGAGCGCGCCTTCGGGAGCGCCGGCTTCGGCATAGAACTCCAGCTCGGGGGCCCGCTGGGCCTGGTGGCTGGCCCGGGCGGCGCGCACTCGCCGCGAGAGGCGCGCCAACGCAACGCTGGCGCTGCGCAACGCAAAGACGGCGCCTTGCCGCATCAGTCCGCCGCTAGGAGCGGCGAGCGGGCCATAGAAGCCTTGCAAACTCTTGCTCATGGTCATCTCCAGAGGCCCGCACCCGCCGATCTGGGCTGGCAGGGGCCTGTGTCTTCAGGTGTCGGGATGTCGCTCTTTCAGCAGCTCGCGCTGCAGTTCGCGCTTGGTCAGCTGGCGCTGGCCGCCGGCGTCGCGTCGGTGAAGGCCGGCCTGTCGGAGCAGGGCGGCCGCCACCAGCCGATTGCGGGGCTTGAGTGTGTTGACGGTGATCTTCATAAGGGCCTCCTGGAGCGAAACACGAATCGAGCATCGACAAAAGCACAACGGCCCGGGCGCTGATGGCGACCCGGGCCGTTGGTTGGATGGACAGCGGCGTTGCCGTGTCAACCAGCCATGCCCCCGGGTGGGGCGCCAATTCGTCCGATGACGGTGCCTGCCACATGCGCCGATACCTGACCCACATGGGCTGCCGCGAGCGGCAGAGCCTGGAGGGTTTTGCAGGACATCGAAGCAAACATGAACAGTCGAGACTCGGGTGGAAAGGGTTGATCGGGGGTGTCGTCGCCGAAGGCGGCCTGCACAACGGCCGGCTCATCGATGACTTGCGCAGATGATAAACGTTTCTTTATCTTGCGCAAGAGTTCAATCTGGGGATACGGGTAAATCCTGAGCGGTCCTGCGATCTTCATCGCTTGCGCTTGAGTGGCGCGACACCCGCCTGGCTGCGGGCCCACAGCGCGCGGTCATCGACAGGCGCCGCTGGCGCGGCTGGCAGGGTCGGCGAGGACGGTGCTGCGGGCGGCGGCGATGCCGGGCTCGGTGTGAGCACCTCGCCGAGCAGGTCGAGCAGCCTGGTGCGTGCGCGTTGCGGGTGCCGTCGGTAGTAAGTGAGCACCAAGCCGACGATGAATCGCTCATCGTCGTCCTGCGGCAGATGGCCGGGCTGGGCCGGCGTTGACGATGCGGACGGCATCGAGGCGGGTGCTGAAGTGGCTCGAGGGTCGAAGGGGCCGTGGGGAACGTCCATCCACCCGTGCGGTTTGCGGCAAAGCTGTTCGAACTGCCGGGCAAGCCGCTCGCCGATCTGTCGCGAGCGGCCCTTGATCTGGCTCCAGTAGCTGGGCTGGATCTGCAACCGCTCGGCGAAGCGGCGCTCCAGTCCGCGCAGCGTCGCGGCGTCGGGTGCGCTGACGGTGGCCTGCACAAACTCGTCAAACAACAACATGGCGTTGTCGAGCCGGATGCGCGCGACGTCAGGCGACTGAGGAGACATGCCCGAATGATAAATGCTGCTTGATCATCAGAAGCAGCATGAACCAATGCGATATCTAATAAGAATCGTTCTCATTTGTGTTAGAGTCGACGCCGACACGCCGTACATGCCCATGTCCGCCCCGCCATCCGTCTCGCCCCGCCCGTGGCCGCGCCGCCGCGATGACCGGTTGGCGCCCGGCCAGCAGGGGCTGATGGTGGCTGGCGTCTTGGCCGCGCATGTCGCTGCCCTCTGGGGCCTGTTGCAGGTGCGGCAGGTGCGCGATGCGGTGGCCGAGGCGGTTCCGATGATCTTCAACATCGTGCAGGCGCCACAGCCGGTGACCCCGACGCCAGCGCCCAAACCGCTACCGCAGCCCCATCGGGCGCCAACACCGCCGGCGCCGTTGATCGCCGCCGAACCCAGCCCTGCGCCGGCCCCGGCGGCGTTCGTCGCGCCGGTGCAACCCGCCCCGCAGCCCGCGCCGACGCCCGAACCCATCGTGACGCAAGCCCCGCCGGCTCCGCTCGCGCCGCCGCCGCGCACGATCGCGGCCAGTGAAGTCCAGTTCCTGAAGGTGCCGACGCTGCAGTACCCGGCCGCATCGCGCCGTGCCCGCGAAACCGGGCGGGTCATGCTGCGGATCTTCATCGACGAGCGCGGCCTGCCGCGCACCGTGCAAATCAGTCGATCGTCCGGCTTTTCGAGGCTGGACGAAGCCGCCGTCGCGACGATTCAGCAAGCCCTTTTCAAGCCCTACGCCGAAAACGGCCAGCCGATCGGCGTGTGGGCCCAGGTTCCTTTCGACTTCGATCTGGAGAAGTGATCCGTGAGCACTGCAACCACCGGCCTGGGGATCGGCCATTTCCTTTCGCAGTCCGATGCCGTTGGCAGGACATTGCTGCTGGTGCTGCTGGTGATGTCCGCGTTGTCGTGGATCATCATCCTGGTCAGGGGCGTGTCGCTTGCCATCGGCAAGCGCCGCAGTGCCGAGTTCCTGGGCTTCTTCTGGAATGCACGCTCGCTTGACGAGGTCGGTGGCGAATTGCGCACCCATGGCGCCCGCGATCCGTTCTCGCACCTCACCAGCCATGCGATGCAGGCACAGGAGCACCATGCCCGATATGGCGCGGCCAAGCTGTCAGAGGCGGGCAGCTCCAGCGAATTCGTGACCCGAACGATCAAGAAGGTGCTGGACGAAGAGACCACGCGCCTCGAGAACGGCCTGACACTGCTGGCAACCGTCGGCGCCACCGCGCCCTTCGTCGGGCTGTTCGGCACCGTCTGGGGCGTGTACCACGCGCTGGTGGCGATCGGCATGAGCGGCGCCGGTACGCTGGACAAAGTCGCTGGCCCGGTGGGCGAGGCGCTCATCATGACTGGCATCGGGCTGGCGGTCGCCATCCCCGCCGTCATGGGCTACAACTGGCTGACACGTGCCAATCGCGTGCTGCTGGGCAAGCTCGACGCCTTCGCCTACGAACTGCACACCTTCGTGTCGATGGGCCAGCCGCTGGCCATTGGCAAGGCCGAAGAAGGCTCGCCCGGCAACAACGTGCGCGCCATCCCCGCACGCGCCTGACGAGGGAGCACCGCCATGGCCTTTGCCAGTTTCGACGCCAGGACTTCAGGCACACCGATGTCCGAGATCAACATGGTGCCGCTGATCGACGTGATGCTGGTGCTGCTGGTGATCTTCATCGTCACCGCGCCGCTGCTCACCCAGGCCGTCAAGCTCGAGCTTCCCAAGGCCAGTTCTCAGGTCAACGACCTGCGGCCCGAGAAGATCGAGTTCGGCATCGACGCAGCGGGCACGCTGTACTGGAACGGCGAGGTCATCACCCGCGCCGAGTCCCAACGCCGCTTCGCGCTCGAGGGCGCAAAGCCCGCTCAGCCCGAAATCCATCTGCGCGCCGACCAGAACGTGCCCTATCGCCACGTGGCCTTCGCCCTGGCCGACGCGTCGAAGGCCGGCCTGACCAAGGTCGGATTCATCAGCGAGCCCGACCCGACGCACTGATCGTTCCACCGACCCGCCCAAGCCCACCGGCGGCGCCTGCAGGACGCACAGACGACCTGCCCGCGCCCGGTCCCTGGGCTCCATTTTCTTGACTCGTGCACCAGCCAGCCATAGCAAGCCCGTGCCATCACATCGAATGAGGACAACATGGTGATGCACCGCTCTCGCAAGACCTTCCGCCGCCGCGCGATGCCGGCGCCCGCTTCCGCTGCCGTGCCGCAGATGCTGCCGCTGGGTGCGCTGGCCGCTGGCCTCGGGCTGCTCGCGGCACCCGCCCATGCGCAGACCAGCGCTGCGGCCGCGCCGCCCGCCGGCTCGGCCTCCGCCCCGCGCGCCGAAGCCACCTTGCCGGGCCTGTCGGTCAAGGCCAAGGCCGAGACGGACGCCACCTCGGTGCGCGCCACCACCACCTCCATCGGCAAGGGTGTGCAGGATCTGCGCGACATCCCGCAGTCGGTCACCGTGGTCACCGAGAAGCTGCTCGATGACCGACGCGTCGACACGCTGAAGCAGGCGCTGCACCAGACCGGTGGCGTCACCTTCATGGCGGCCGAGGGCGGCGAGGAAGACATCCGCCTGCGTGGCTTCTCGCTGGCCACCAGCGGCGACATCTACGTCGACGGCCTGCGCGATCCGGCCTTCTACGACCGCGACACCTTCAGCTACGACCGCGTCGAGCTGCTGCGCGGCTCGGCCTCCATGCTGTTCGGTCGCGGCTCCACCGGCGGCGTGGTCAACCAGGTGCAGAAGCAGGCCTTCCTGAACAACGCCAGCCAGGTCGACTTCACGCTCGGCAGCGGCCGGTTCTACCGGCTCACCGGTGACTTCAACCTCAAGCTCACCGACAGCTCGGCACTGCGCATCAACGTGATGGGCAACAAGGCCGACAACTGGGGCAACCAGATCGACAAGGAAGGCGTCGCGCTGAACTACCGCTTCGGTGTCGGCAGCAACGACGAGTTCTCGCTTTCGGGCTACACCCTGCACAACGACAACGGCATCAACTACGGCCTGCCGTGGCTGCGCGTGGATGCCGGCAGCACCAATCCGTCGACGCTGATCCCGGGGCTGGATCCGAAGGTCTACTACGCCGCGGCGAGCGACTACAACGCCGGCGGCGCGAAGTACCTCACCGGCAGCTGGACGCACCGCTTCGGCGGTGGCGGGGGCGAGCTGAAGTCCACGCTGCGCTATGGCGAGTACGACCGCGACATGCGCGCCGGCACCATACGCTTCTGCGTCGCGCCCACCTGCAGCGGTTTCACGGTGCCCAGCCTCAACGGTCCGGTGTTCGTGACCGCAGCGACACCGATCACGCGCGGCACCAACAACAAGGTGCAGGACCTGAAGACCACCTACGCGCAGTTCGACTACAGCAACGCCTTCAAGTGGTTCGGCCTGGATCACGAGGTGCTGTCCGGCGTCGACCTCGCCCACGAGGAATTCAGGGGTTATGCGATGGTCGTTCCCACCGGCGTGACGCTGGACAAGAACGCCGTGCGGACCACCTTCGGCACGCCGAACGACGGCACCGGATGGGTCGACGAATCGCTGCGGCTGAAGCGCCAGCAATCGGCCTTCGACGCCCAATCCGTCGGCCTCTACGGGCAGGACCTGATCCAGGTGGCGGAGTCGTGGAAGTTGCTGGCCGGCCTGCGCTACGACCGCTTCAAGGGCAGCTACCAGACGCTGCAGACGGCCACCTCCACCACCGTGCCGATCGGCACGATCACCGCCGACCGTGGCCGCTCCGACGGGTTGTGGAGCAAGCGCTTCGGCGTGCTGTACCAGCCCAGCGACACGATGTCGTACCACGCTTCCTACGGCACCTCGTTCAACACCTCGGGCGACGCCTACCAGTACGACGCGCCCGGTTCGAACACGCCGCCGGAGGCCAGCCGCAACATCGAGGTCGGCGCCAAGCTCGACCTGTTCGGCGGCCGCCTGAGCACGCGCTTCGCGATCTACCACGCGACCAAGTACAACGAGCGCAACCGCGACTCCCCCACGGGCGAGACGCTGGACCAGTACCTGCTGTCGGGCAAGCGGCACACCGCTGGCGTCGACATCGACATCGCCGGCCGCATCACGCCGCAATGGGAGGTGTTCGGCTCGTACGCCTGGATTCCGGTGGCCAAGGTGGATGTCGGCAGCGTGCCGAACGCCGCGGGCTACACCACCTCGATCAGCGGCGAGCGTCAGGGCGACCGGCCCTCGCTGACCCCGCGCCACAGCGGCACGATCTGGAACACGTACCAGCTCAACGAGCAGTTCCGCATCGGCGCCGGCGTGAACTTCCGCAGCGCGCAGACACCGAACCGCAATCCGGCCGGCATCGTTGCGCCGAGCTGGATCACCGGCGACCTGCTGTTCGAATACACGCCGACCCAGCAGCTGGGCTTCAAGCTCAACGTGCTGAACGTGACGAACAAGTTCTACGCCGATTCGCTGTACACCGGCCACTACATCCAGGGCGCGCCGCGCACGATCAACCTGACGGTGACCAGCCGCTTCTGACGCAGGAAAGACCATGTTGTTGCACGTTCGAGAGGTGCTCACGGCCAACGAGCTGCGCGAAGCGCGTGCCATCCTGGCGCGCGCCAGCTGGACCGACGGCCGCGTCACCGCCGGCGTGCAATCGGCGCAGGCCAAGAACAACGAACAGTTGCCGCAGGACGGTGAGGCAGCCAAGGCGCTGCAGCAGATCGTGCTGCGCGGCCTGAACCGGCATGCGATCTTCTTCTCGGCGGCCCTGCCCAAGCGGGTGTTCCCGCCCCTGTTCAACCGCTACGGTGGTGCGGCCAATGCCTTCGGCAACCATGTCGACAACGCGGTGCGCTACCTGCCCGGCGGCAACGCCGAGCGCGTGCGCACCGATGTCAGCTGCACGCTGTTCTTCGCCGACCCCGACGAGTACGACGGTGGCGAGCTCGTCGTGGAGGACACCTTCGGCTCGCAGCGCGTCAAGCTGCCGGCCGGCGACATGGTGCTGTACCCCGGCACCAGCGTGCACCGGGTGGAGCCGGTCACGCGCGGCGCGCGCGTGGCCAGCTTCTTCTGGCTCGAGAGCATGGTGCGCAGCGACGAGCAGCGCCGCCTGCTGTTCGACATGGACTCGCACCTGATGCGCCTGCGCGCCTCGGTGGGCGAGACCGACCCCGCGGTGATCGGCCTCACGGGCACGTATCACAATCTGCTGCGCATGTGGGCCGATGTCTGAGATTCGATGGCCGCTTTTCTTGACCGATAGGAGATGATGATGAAGACCCGTTCCCTGCTGAGCCTGATGGCTTCCGCGCTCGTGCTGCTGGCTGGCCCGGCCAGCGCGCACGACGAGAAGTGCGACCCGATCCCGAAGGCCGAATGGCGCCCGCAGGCCGAGCTCGAGCGCAAGCTCACCGACGAAGGCTGGAAGATCAGCCGCGTGAAGATCACCAACGGCTGCTACGAGGTCTACGGCCGCGACGCGAAGAACAACAAGATGGAGACCTTCTTCCATCCCAAGACCTTCGAGATCGTCACCGCGCCGAAGAAGTGATGCGGCGCGGCGCAGCCGACACCGTGCCGGTGTGGGACCGGCTGGTGCGGCTGCTGCACTGGACGCTGGTGGCCGGCGTCGCGCTGGGCTGGCTGACGACCGAATGGCGCACCAGCTGGCACCAGCCGGTCGGTTACGCCGGTCTGGTGGCCCTGGCGCTGCGCCTGTGGTGGGGCTTTGCCGGTGGCCGCTACGCGCGCTTCGCGCAGTTTGTGCGGGGGCCGCGGGCCACACTGGCCTACGCACGCGCGCTGCTGGCGCGGGATGAACGGCGCCACCTGGGCCACAACCCGCTCGGCGGCTGGATGATCGTGGCGCTGCTGGCCTGCCTGGCCGGCCTGGCGCTGACCGGCTGGCTCTACACCACCGACTGGCTGTGGGGCGACGAGACGGTGGAGGCCGTGCACCGCGCGCTGGCCTGGACCCTCGTCGGGCTGGCCGCGCTGCACGTGGCCGGTGTCCTGCTCACCGGCCGGCGCCAGCGCGAGAACCTGGTCGTCGCGATGGTCACCGGCCGCAAGCGCGCGCCGGCCGGTGACGACGTGGCCTGAGTAAGCCCCTACGGCCCTGCGGGCTGATCTGCGCCACGCCGCTGGCGCGTCACTCCTCGTCGTGCGCCTTGTAGCTGCTCATCAGCTGCTGCTGCACGTTCGGCGGCACCGGCTCGTAGTGCGATAGCGCCACCGTGTAGCGGCCCTGGCCGCTGGTCATCGCGTTCAGCCGCGACTGGTAGCCGGCCAGTTCCGACAGCGGCGCCTGACCCTTCACCACCATCGTGCCCACCGCGCCGTTGTGGGTGCCGTTGATCAGCCCGCGCTTGGCCGAGAGGTCGCCGGTGATGTCGCCCATCGCCGACTCGGGCGCGGTGATCTCGACGTCGACGATCGGCTCCAGCACGATCGGCCGCGCCTCGCGGATCGCCGCCATGAAGGCCTTGCGGCCGGCGGTGACGAAGGCGATTTCCTTGCTGTCCACCGAGTGGTGCTTGCCGTCGTAGACGATCACGCGCACGTCCACCACCGGATAGCCGGCGATCGCACCGGTTGTCAGCACCTCGCGCACGCCCTTCTCGACCGCCGGAATGAACTGCCCGGGGATCGTGCCGCCCTTGACCTGGTCGAGGAACTCGAACCCGGCACCACGCGGCAGCGGCTCGATGCGCAGGTACACCTCGCCGAACTG
>CAZXLI010000163.1:0-14773 GCA_964641795.1 uncultured Bordetella sp.
CGGTGGCCGACTCGATCACCGGCGACAAGTGGAACAAGTACATCTTCCGCACCGGTCGCAATTCCAGCCAGGACGCGATTTCCAATGCCGTGGCGCTGGACAAGCCGGGCGTGACCATCGCCACGCTGGCACAGGACTACGCCTTCGGGCGCGACGGCGTGAAGGCCTTCAAGGAGGCCATCAAGACCGCCAAGATCGTGCACGAGGAATACCTGCCGACGACCACCACCGACTTCACCGCCGGAGCCCAGCGCCTGATCGACGCGCTGAAGGACAAGCCGGGCCGCAAGGTGATCTGGATCATCTGGGCCGGCGCGGGCAACCCGTTCAAGATCGCCGACCTGGACCTCAAGCGCTTTGGCATCGAAATCGCCACCGGCGGCAACATCCTGCCCGCCATGGCTGCCTACAAGCAGTTTCCGGGGATGGAAGGCGCCACCTACTACTACTTCGGCATCCCGAAGAACCCGGTCAACGAGTGGCTGGTGGCCAACCACTACTCGAAGTACAAGAACCCGCCCGACTTCTTCACGGCCGGCGGCATGAGCGCGGCGATCGCCGTGGTGGAGGCCCTCAAGAAGACCAAAGGTGACGCCGGCGCCAACAAGCTGATTGCCGCGATGGAAGGCATGAGCTTCGAGACCCCCAAGGGCACGATGACCTTCCGCAAGGAAGACCACCAGGCGATGCAGAGCATGTACCACTTCAAGATCAAAGCCGACCCGGCCTTCGCGTGGGGCGTGCCGGAGCTGGTGCGTGAAATCAAGGCGTCGGAGATGAACGTCCCGATCCGCAACAAGCGCTAGTCGCTCGGCTGCTGCGCGGGCGCATGGCGTCGTTGGGCGGTGCTCGGAATCCTCACGTACCTGCCGTACGTTCCGGTTCCTGCGCTCCGTCCGCCTAGCCCTGCACCCGCTCGCTACGCCTCGGGCTCCGGCAGCCCCTGACATCCACATCGACCGACCCCCGGACACACGGGGGCGGGATCTGTTCGTCCTCAAAGACCGACACAGGAGACAAGACGATGACGTGGAAGATGGTGATGGCACTCGCAGGCCTGGTGATAACGTCACAAGGAAGCGTCCATGCGGCCTCGGTGCTGCCGCAGCTGAACGTCGACAAGACGAAGATCAGCGTGTCCGGCCTGTCCTCGGGCGGCTTCATGGCCAACCAGCTGGGCTATGCCTATGCGTCGACCTTCATGGGCGTCGGCGTGTTCGCCGGCGGCCCGTACATGTGCGCGGGGCACAGCAACTACACCGCCTGCATGTACAACGCGACGATCAGCAGCGGCATGCTGAACACGATGCAGGCCGACATCAACAACTGGAGCGGCACCTCGAACGACAGCAAGTCGCTGGTGGCCGGCCAGAAGATCTTCCTGTTCGTCGGCACCAGCGATACAACCGTCGGCCCGAACCCGATGAACGGGGTCAACACCCAGTACGGCAACAACGGCGTGCCGGCCGCGAACCTGGTCTACACCCAGCGCGCGAGCACCGCCCACACCTTCCCGACCGACTTCGATTCGACCGGCAACAACAGCTGCTCGAGCACCGCGTCGCCGTACATCAGCAACTGCGGCTACGACGGCGCCAAGGCCGCGCTGCAGCAGTTCTACGGCACGCTGAACGCGCGCAACAACGCGCCGGCCGCGGCCAACTACCTCCAGTTCGACCAGACGCCGTACACCGCCGGCAACGTCGGCATGGCGGCAACCGGCTGGCTCTACGTGCCGGCCAGCTGTGCCAGCGGCACCCAGTGCAAATTGCATGTGGCCCTGCACGGCTGCCAGCAGAGCGAAGCCCAGATCGGCGACAAGTTCGTCAAGAACACCGGCTACACCCGCTGGGCCGACACCAACAACATCATCGTGCTGTTCCCGCAGACCAAGGTGGACAACACGACCCATGCCACGCCGAGCAGCGGCACGGTGAGCAACCCCAACGCCTGCTGGGACTGGATCGGCTGGTACGGCAGCAACTTCGCGCAGAAGGCCGGCGTGCAGATGGCGGCGATCAAGGCGATGGTCGACCGCGTGGCCTCGGGCAGCGGGGGCGGGGGCGGCGGCGGCGCACTGCCCGCGCCCACCGGCGTGGCCACCTCGGGCGCCACCGCCAGCAGCATGACGATCAGCTGGGCCGCGGTGAGCGGCGCCAGCGGCTACAACGTCTACCGCGACGGCAGCAAAGTGAACAGCGCGGTGGTCACCGGCACCAGCTATGTCGACAGCGGCCTCGCCGCCGGCACCACCTACAGCTGGACGGTGACCGACCTGAACAGCAGCAATGTCGAGAGCGCCGCCTCGTCGCCGGCCAGCGGCACGACGACCGGCAGCGCGCCGGTGTGCTTCACCGCCAGCAACTACGCCCACACCACCGCCGGCCGTGCCCACCAGAGCGGCGGCTACGCCTATGCCAACGGCTCGAACCAGAACATGGGCCTGTGGAACGTGTTCGTCACCACCACGCTGAAGCAGACCGGGGCGAACTACTACATCATCGGCACCTGTTCATAACGCACAAAAAACGCGTCCATGCTCGAAACCCGCGACCTCACCATCCGCTTCGGGGGCCATGTGGCCGTCGATCACGTCAGCTGTGCCTTCCAGCCGGGCACGCTGACGGCGATCGTCGGCCCCAACGGCGCCGGCAAGACCACCTACTTCAACCTGATCTCGGGCCAGCTGCCGGCCAGCGAGGGGCAGGTGCTGCTGGAGGGCGAGGACATCACCGCGATGCCGGCGCCGCTGCGCACGCGGCGCGGGCTGGGCCGGGCGTTCCAGCTGACGCAGCTGTTCCCCAACCTGACGGTGCGCGAGAACGTGCGCCTGGCGATCCAGGCGCGCGAGGCCGGGCGCGGCCACGGCGGCCCGCTGGGCGGACTGGACGTGTGGCGGGTGTGGCTGGACCGCAAGGCCTGGGTCGACGAGGCGCACGCGCTGCTGGAACAGGTGCGGCTGGCCGACAAGCACGAGGTGCATGCCAGCGCGCTGCCGCACGGCGACCAGCGCAAGCTCGAAGTGGCGCTGCTGATCGCGCTGGACCCGAAGGTGTTCATGTTCGACGAGCCTACTGCCGGCATGAGCGTCGACGAGGTGCCGGTGATCCTGGACCTGATCCGCGCGCTGAAGGCGCGGCGCGACTGCACCATCCTGCTGGTCGAGCACAAGATGGACGTGGTGCGCGAGCTGTCCGATCGCATCATCGTGCTGCACAACGGCCAGCTGGTGGCCGACGGCGAGCCGGCCACGGTGATCGCCTCGCCCGTGGTTCAACAAGCCTATCTGGGCATGGCCAGCGAGGAAGCGGCATGAGCGGACCGCTGCTGGAACTGACCGGCGTGCACACGCACATCGGCGCGTACCACATCCTGCATGGCGTGGACTTCGCGGTGCCCGAGGGCGAGGTGACGATGCTGCTGGGCCGCAACGGCGCCGGCAAGACCACCACGCTGCGCACGATCATGGGCCTGTGGCAGGCCAGCGCTGGCGAGGTGCGCTTCCAGGGTCAGTCGCTGAAGGGCCTGTCGACACCCGAGATCGCCGGCCGTGGCATTGCCTACGTGCCCGAGAACATGGGCATCTTCAGCGACCTGACGGTCAAGGAGAACATGGTGCTCGCGGCCCGCTCGGCGCGCCATGCGGGCGAACTGGACGACCAGCGCCTGCAGTGGATCTTCTCGCTGTTCCCGGCGCTGCAGAAGTTCTGGCTCTACCCGGCCGGCAAGCTCTCGGGCGGGCAGAAGCAGATGCTGGCCGTGGCGCGCGCGATCTGCGAGCCGCGCGCCTTGATCCTGATCGACGAGCCGAGCAAGGGCCTGGCGCCCTCGATCATCCAGAACCTGGTCACCGCGTTCCGCGAACTCAAGCGCCAGCGCACGACGATCCTGCTGGTGGAGCAGAACTTCATGATGGCCAGGGCGCTGGGCGACACGGTCGCGGTGATGGACAACGGCCGTGTCGTGCACACCGGCGCGATGCGCGAGCTGGCCGAGGACGAGGCGCTGCAGCAGCGGCTGCTGGGCCTCTCGCTGGGAGCACACCAATGAGCACGAACGAAGTGCCGCGGGCCGAGCGCCGGGCCGCTCCCAAGCCGGCCCGCATCCCCTCGGGGGATCGGTCGGCGTACTCGTCGACCGAGGGGCTCCAGGTCCCGAAGGCCAGCTTCGACTGGAAGCCGCTGGCCTTGCTGGTAGCACTGGTGCTCATCGGCCTGCCGCTCATCCGCAGCGGCAGCACCTGGCTCACACTCACGGTCGCCGGGCTGGCAATGGGGCTGATCGTCTTCATCACCGCCTCCGGCCTGACCTTGGTGTTCGGCCTGATGGACGTGCTGAACTTCGGCCACGGTGTGTTCATCGCGCTCGGCGCCTTCGTCGCCACCAGCGTGATGAGCGCGACGGTGGGCTGGACCAGCGGGGCCGGCCAGCTGGGCGCGGTGTTCCTGGCGATGCTGGCGGCGATGGCCGTCGCCGGCGCCATCGGCTGGGCCTTCGAGCGCGTGATCGTGCGGCCGGTCTACGGCCTGCACCTGAAGCAGATCCTCATCACGATGGGCGGCATGATCGTCGGCGAGGAGATCATCAAGGTGATCTGGGGGCCGGCGCAGATTCCGCTGCCCTTGCCGGACGTGCTGCACGGTTCCTATCTGGTGATGGACGCGGCCATCGGCAAGTACCGCGTGCTGGCGATGGGTGTCGGCATGGTGGTGTTCCTGGCCCTGCTGTTCGTGCTGAACCGCACCAAGGTGGGCCTGCTGATCCGTGCCGGCGTGCAGGACCGCGAGATGGTCGAGTCGCTCGGCTACCGCATCCGGCGGCTGTTCGTCGGCGTGTTCGTCGCCGGCTCGGCGCTGGCGGGCCTGGGCGGCGTGATGTGGGGCCTGTTCCAGCAGAACGTGGTGCCGCAGATCGGCGGCCAGGTCAACGTGCTGATCTTCATCGTGATCATCATCGGCGGCCTGGGCTCGACGCTGGGCTGCTTCGTCGGCGCGCTGCTGGTGGGCATCCTCGCCAACTACACCGGCTACCTGGCGCCCAAGGTGGCGCTGTTCTCGAACATCGGGCTGATGGTCGCCATCCTGCTGTGGCGGCCGCAGGGCCTGTACCCGGTGACGAATCGATGACCCCCGAGATGAGCCCCCCCCGAAGCGCCTTCGGCGCCTCCCCCCAGGGGGCGCCGCCAGCGGCCCGGCAGAGCCGGCGCCGCGGCGGCCGCTGGGTTGGGGTGCCACTTTGCCGCGAGTGAATGCATGTTGAACCGATTGTTGTCCCACGACCTGCCGCGCAGCCGCTGGCTGGGTGCCGCGCTGCTGCTGATCCTGTTCGCGCTGGCCTTCGCGCCCTTCCTGTTCCCGGGCAGCAAGGCGCTGGGTGTCGCGGCCAAGGTGCTGGTGTTCATCCTGCTGGTGGCCAGCTACGACCTGCTGCTGGGCTACACCGGCATCGTCAGCTTCGCGCACACGATGTTCTTCGGCATCGGCGCCTATGGCGTCGCGATCGCCAGCACGCGCCTCGGGCCGGGCTTTGGTGGCGTGCTGCTGGGCCTGCTGCTGGCGCTGGGCGTCTCGCTCGCGCTGTCGCTGGTGATCGGGCTGTTCTCGCTGCGTGTGAAGGCGATCTTCTTCGCGATGATCACGCTGGCGGTGGCCGCGGCCTTCCAGACGCTGGCCTCGCAGCTGTCGGACTTCACCGGCGGCGAGGACGGGCTGACCTTCAAGAATCCCGAGGTCCTGAGCCCGTCGTTCGAGCCGTTCGAGAACCCGCTGTTCGGCGTCACCGTCGACGGCAAGCTGTTCACCTACTACCTGCTGTTCGTGGTGGTGCTGGCGCTGTTCCTGGCGCTGCTGCGCATCGTCAATTCGCCGTTCGGCCGCGTGCTGCAGGCCATCCGCGAGAACGACTTCCGCGCCGAGGCGATCGGCTTCCGCACCGTGGTCTACCGCACCCTCAGCAATGTGCTGGCAGCACTGTTCGCCTGCGTCGCCGGCGCGCTGTTGGCCCTGTGGCTGCGCTACACCGGGCCGGACACCACGCTGAGCTTCGAAATCATGCTCGACATCCTGCTGATCGTCGTGATCGGCGGCATGGGCACGATGCATGGCGCGGTGGTGGGCGCGGCGCTGTTCATGCTGGCGCAGAACTACCTGCAGGACCTGCTCAAGCTCGGCCAGGGCGCGCTGGCCAGCGTGCCGGTGCTCGGCAGCCTCGTCTCGCCCGACCGCTGGCTGCTGTGGCTGGGCGTGCTGTTCGTGCTCTCGGTCTACCACTTTCCCACCGGTGTGGTCGGTCGCCTGCGGGCGATGGCCATCCGGCGCCCGTGATCCTGCCCATCGAATGCCAACGAGGAGACCCCCGATGACGATGAAGAAGATCCTGCCGCTGCTGCCGGTCGCGGCCGCATCGCTGGGCCTGGCCGGCTGCGCGTTCGACGACGACCCGGTCGATGTGAACGTCAAGCCGAGCTACGTCGGCACGATCAAGACCACGCACTACGACGGCAGCACCGACGACCTGCTGACCGCGGGCCTGGGCAAGAGCGGCCTGGCCTCGGCCACCGCGCCGACGACCTCGGCCACGCCCACCGCGGCCGAGCTGCGCCGGCTGGCGATCTACACCAGCTACCGCGCGATCGTCGACACCACCACCGCGGGCGGCTACGGCGTCTTCTACGGCCCGAACGTCGATGCCAACGGCGTCGCCGGCAGCGGCGAAGGCCGCATCGCCGGTACCGAAGCCATTGCCTTCAGCGACGACGGCAGCGGCACCCGCAACGTGACGCTGATGGTGCAGATCCCGGCCAACTTCAACCCCGATGCGGCCTGCATCATCACCGCCACCTCGTCGGGCTCGCGCGGCGTGTACGGCGCCATCTCCACCGGCGAATGGGGCCTGAAGAAGGGCTGCGCGGTGGCCTACACCGACAAGGGCACCGGCGGCGCGCCGCATGACCTGGCCAACGACACGGTGCCGCTGATCGACGGCACGCGCACCACCGCCGCCGCAGCCGGCAAGAACGCGCATGTCAATGCCGGCCTGAGCGCGGCCGATCTGGCGGCCTTCAACACCGCCACGCCGAACCGCTTCGCGTTCAAGCACGCCCACTCGGGCAAGAACGTCGAGAAGGACTGGGGCAACTTCACGCTGCAGGCGGTGGAGTTCGCGTTCTACGTGCTGAACGAGACCTATGGCGCCTCGCTCGGCGACGGCGGCCATGTGCGGCTGCTGAAGCCGGAGAACACGCTGGTCATCGCTTCCAGCATCTCCAATGGCGGCGGCGCGGCGATCGCCGCGGCCGAGCTCGACCGCAGCGGGCTGATCGATGGCGTGGCGGTGGCCGAGCCGGCGGTGGAACTGCCGGCGAACCCGGGCGTCTCGGTGCGGCGTGGTGCCTTCAGCTACCCCACGGTCGGCAAGACACTCGTGGACTTCACGAGTTATGCCAACCTGTACCAGAGCTGCGCAATGCTGTCGGCCCAGGTGGCCGGCGCGCCGGGCCTGGCCTTCACGGTGCCGGCCTTCGCGGCCAACCGCTGCGCGTCGTTGAAGGCCAAGGGCCTGCTGGCGGCCGACACGCTGGCCGCGCAGGCCGACGAGGCGCTGCAGAAGCTGCGCGACTACGGCTGGGAGCCCGAGGCCGCGATCCTGCATGCCTCGCATGCGGCCTTCGAGGTGGCACCGGCGGTGACGGTGACCTTCGCGAATGCGCTGGCCCGCGCCAGCGTGAAGGACAACCTGTGCGGCTACAGCTTCGGCGCCACCACCGCGGCCGGCGTGCCGAGCGTGCTGGCCGCGGGCCTGCCGACGATGTGGGCCACCGGCAACGGCGTGCCGCCGGCCGGTGGCGTGCAGCTGATCAACAACCTGAGCCCCGGCGCGCCGCTGCGCGACCTGTTCTCGTTCTCGCCCTCGACGATGAAGCAGGACTTCAATCTCGATGGCGCCTTGTGCCTGCGCAACCTGCTGACCGGCACCGACGCCAAGGCCGTGGCGCTGCAGACCGGCCTGAACGAGACGCGCCGCAACGGCAACCTGGGCGGCAAGCCGACCTTGATCGTCCATGGCCGCTCCGATGCCTTGTTACCGGTGAACCACACCTCGCGGCCCTATGCGGCGCTGAACAAGTCGGTCGAGGGTGCGGCGAGCAAGCTGTCGTACATCGAGGTGACCAACGCGCAGCACTTCGACGGCTTCATCGGCCTGCCGGCCGTGCTGCCGGGCTACGACAGCCGCTACATCCCGCTGCACGTGTACCTGAACCGGGCGCTGGACGCGGTGTACGCCAACCTGCGCAGCGGCGCCGCGCTGCCGCCCAGCCAGGTGGTGCGCACGGTGCCGCGCGGCGGCACGCCCGGCAGCGCGCCGGCGCTGGCCGCGGCCAACGTGCCGCCGATCGCCGCCACGCCGGCGGCGGCCGATGCCATCAGCTTCACCGGTTCCACGATCAACGTGCCCGATTGACGAAACCCGAAGAGCCGCCCATGAGCTTCTCCTCCCATTACCTGCGCTGCGAAGGCCGCGAGCTCCACTACACCGAGTGGGGCGCCGGGCATGACGAGGTGGTGATCGCCTGGCATGGCCTGGCGCGCACCTGCCGCGACATGGACGACATCGCCGCGCAGCTGTCGCAGCGCTACCGCGTGATCTGCCCGGACACCATCGGCCGCGGCTTGAGCCAGTGGAGCCCGGTGCCGGACGAGGAGTACCAGCTCGCGTTCTACGGCCGGCTGGCGGTGTCGCTGGTCGACCAGCTCGGCATTGCGCAGTGCCACTGGCTGGGCACCTCGATGGGCGGCGCCATCGGCCTTCATCTGGCGGCCGGTGCGCTGCGCGGACGCATCCACCGGTTGGTGATGAACGACATCGGTCCCGAGCTCGCGGCGCCGGCGGTCGCTCGCATCCAGAGTTATGCCGGGCGGCCCGAGGCCTTCGACACGGTGACCGAGCTGGAGCAGTACTTTCGCACCGTCTACAAGCCCTACGGCTGGTTGAGCGACGCGCAGTGGCGCCGCCTGACCGAGACCAGCACGCGCCGCCTGCCGGACGGGCGTGTGACGCCGCACTACGACCCGGCGATGGTGCGGCAGTTCAGCGTGCACCCGAATGACTACGACCAGTGGGCCGCCTGGGACAGCCTGAGCCTGCCGGTGCTGGTGCTGCGCGGTGTCGATTCGGACCTGCTGCTGCCCGAAGCCGCCGATGCGATGCGCAGCCGCGGCCCGCGTGCGGTGGTGGTGACGATTCCCGACTGCGGCCATGCGCCGGCGCTGAACACGCCGGAGCAGTACGCGCTGGTGGAGCGGTTCCTGGCGGGGGCGTGAGCCTCAGTCGTCGCGGCTGCCGTGTGGGCGGCGCGCGCCGATCAGCGCAGCGACCCCCAGCACCAGCAGCAGCAGAGGCGCCCTGTGCGGCACGGGGACCGTGGGTGCGCCTGCCTTGCCCGCTGCATCCCAGTGGGTGCCCGGTGCCTGTGCCGGGCTGGCGGCGGCGGCCAGCAGGGTTGCGATCGTGATCGTGGGCCGTCGGATCCAACGCAGCACAGCGCGCATGGCCACTCCTTCGGGTACTGCAGGGCCCGACCCTACGCCGTCGTCGGCCCGGCGCCACCCCGCGATCACGGGGCGGGGTTTGCCCGGGGGCCTGACAGGTAATGCCCCAGTTCGTCGCGCAACTGCTGCAGCGTCAAGGGTTTGGTGAGGACGCCGTCCATCCCGGCCGACAGGCAGGCGGCCCGGTCGGCGGCGCCGGCATGGGCCGTCAGTGCGACGATCGGCGCGCCCGGCCAGGCCCCCTCGCGCTGCAGCACCCGCAGCCGGCGCGCGGCTTCCAGGCCGTCCATGCCCGGCATCTGCAGGTCCATCAGCACCAGCGCGGGCGGCTCCTCGACGCAGGCCTGCAGCGCCAGCGCGCCGTCGGCCACGGTGCGCACCTGCAGGCCCAGCACGCGCAGGAATTCCTGGCCGATCAGCTGGTTCACCGGGTTGTCCTCGACCAGCAGCACGCGGGTATCCGGCGGCCAGGCGGGTTCGTGCGCGGCCTGCGGCGGCAGGCTGTCCTCGGCCGATTGCGCCACCTCGGCCAGGTGCAGCAGTTCGCGCGGGCTCATCGGTGTCAGCACGCTGGTCATGCCCAGCGCGTGGGCCTCGGCCTCCAGTTGTGGCTCGTGCCAGTCGGGTCGGACGATCAGGCGGATCGGCACCGCGGGCAGCGCCGCGCGCAAGGGCCGCAGGTCCAGCCCGCTGTACAGCGCGAACTCGGACAGCAGCACCAGCTGCGGGGCCGGCCCGTCCTGCGCGGCCTGCAGCGCCGCCTCGATGCTGGGCAGCATGCGCGTGCGCCAGCCGGCGCGTTCCAGGCGCCGGGCCAGCCAGGCGCCCCCCGTGTCGGTGGTGCTGACGTGCCAGGCCATCCCGCTGGCGCCGCTGGGCGCCTCGCGCTGCGCACCCGGCGCGGCGGCCAGCGGCAGGCGCAGCGTGAAGCGGCTGCCGCCCTCGGCCGGCGTGTCCAGGATGATCTCGCCGCCCATCGCGTGCGCCAGGCCCTGGGCGATCGGCAGGCCCAGGCCGGTGCCGCCATGGCTGCGGGTGAGGCTGTCGTCGCCTTGGACGAAGGCGTCGAAGATGCGGTCGCGCAGGGCCGGCGGCACGCCGGGGCCGGAGTCTTCGACCCTGAGCTCCACCTGGTACAGCTCGCCCTCCAGCGGCCGCGCCTGGCCGGTGACGAGGATCCTGCCGCGCTGCGTGAACTTGCCGGCATTGCCGATCAGGTTGGTGGCGATCTGGCGGATCGCGACCTCGTCGCCGATCAGCTCGTACGGGCCTTCGAGCCAGTCGAACAGCATCAGCAGGCCGCGCTCGCGCACCAGCGGCATCACGCTGCGCATGGTTTCGATCAGGGCCTGCGCCAGGTCGAAGGGCCGCGGCCGCAGCTCGGTGCGGCCGGCCTCGATGCGGGAGAAATCGAGCACCGTGCTGATCACCTGCGCCAGCGTGTGGCCGGCGCGCTGCGCGGTTTCCAGGTAACGCTGCTGCTCGGGCGATTGCGCCACGCGCTGCGCCAGCTCCACCAGGCCGAGCACGCCGTTGAGCGGCGTGCGGATCTCGTGGCTCATGTGCGCGAGGAAGCGCGACTTCGCGGCATTCGCGCGCTCGGCCTCGAGCTGGCGTTCCTGCGCCAGCGCCAGCGCGGCTTCGAGCTTGGCGGTGCGCTCGGCCACCAGGGCTTCGAGCTGCGCCTGCGTGCGCTCGAGTTCCTGGCGCTGCAGCACCTGCTCGTGCACGTCGGCGATCATGCCGGTGACCTTGGTGCGGCCATCGGGCATGCGCTCGGCGATGCCGCGCTGGCGGTACCAGCGGTACTCGCCGCTGGCATGGCGGAAGCGCAGCAGCAGCTCCCAGCGCTGCAGGCCGGCCTCGCCCACACGGGTGACGGTCATCGCATGCGCCAGATCGTCCGGATGGAAGCGCGCCAGGATGGCCGAGCGCAGCGGCGGCACTTCCTCGCGCCGGTTGCCGATCAGCTGCAGGTAGCGGTCGGACATGTACAGCGCGTCTTCGCCGACGATGCGCTCGAACAGGCCCTCGGCCGAGGCGTCAATGGCGCTCTCGAAGCGCTGCTTCAGCGTCTGCAGCGACTCGCGGGCTTCCTTCTCGGCCTGCACGTCGCTGACCGCGCCGGCAATGTAGTGCGGCTTGCCATCCGCACCCGGCCACACCTGGCCCCGGCCGCGCACCCAACGCCACTGGCCACGCGCGTCCAGGAAGCGAAGTTCGTAGTGGAAGGGGCCGACCGTGTCCAGCGCCTGCTGGTAGTCCTTCAGGAAGGTGGCCAGGTCGTCCGGGTGGATGCGGGCATTGACCGCGTCGCGGTCATCGGGCAGCTCGTGGGGCTGGAAGCCGAACAGCACACGGAAGCTGGGCGAATACCAGCTGACGTTGGTGCAGAGGTTGCGCTCCCAGTAGCCGTCGGTCGAGCCGGCGGTGACCCGCTCCCACCGCTGCAGGCGTTGCAGGGCGTCGGGGTCCTTCCGCATGGCAGGGTTGTATCAGCGCCTGAATCGCCCGTCGGCACCGACGATCGACAGCTCGGCGTAGTCCAGCCCGGTGTGGTCCTTCGGGCCATAGCTGATGTCCAGCCCGCCGATGTTGACCTTCTGCATGCCTTCCAGCGCCTTCTGCACGCCGGTGCGGGAGAGGTCCTTGCCGGCGCGGCGCAGGCCCTCCACCAGCACCTTGGCGGCGGCAAAGCCTTCCAGCATCGCCGGTGTCACCTCGGCCTGGCCCTTGGCCAGCGCCAGGTCGTGCGCTTCCTTGACGATCGGTGCGGCCAGCGAGCGCTCGTACGGGAACACCTGGCTGATGATGGTGCCGCGCGCGTTGTCCTTCAGCGACTTGACGAAGCCCGAAGAGGCGTTGTTCGACAGCGTCACCAGCTGCGCGCGCGAGCCGGCCGCGCGCAATTGCTCGACTCCATCGACGACCGCGGTGCCCGAGCCGATGAACAACACCGCCTGCGCATCGGCGGCCACCACCTTCGGCACGATCTTGCTGAAGTCGGGCTTGCTGCGGTCGTACTTCTCGTGCAGCGCGGGTTGCTTCTTCAGCGCCTCGAAGCCCTTGAGCGCGCCGATGGCGGCATCGGCACCGAAGCTGTCGTCGACCTGGATGATGGCCACCCGCTGCATGCCGATCAGGAACAGGTGCTGGATCGCCTTCTCGGCTTCGCGCTGGTAGGTGGCGCGCACGTTGAAGACCCAGGGGTTCACCGGCTGGTGCAGCGCCATGGCGCCGGTGGAAGGCGCGATCAGCGTCAGCTTGTGCTGTTCCAGCAGCGGCAGGATGGCCTGCGAGTGCGGCGTGCCGCGCGAGAGGAACAGCGCGATCACGCCGTCGTCGATCAGCTTCTTGGCGTTCTCGGCCGCCAGCTTGGGTTCGAACTTGTCGTCCAGCGACACCAGCTCGATGGCCTGGCCGTTGATGCCGCCCTTGGCGTTCACCGCATCGAGGTACAGCTTGGCGCCGTCGGTGATTTCCTTGACGCCGGCGGCCACCGGGCCGGTGAAGCCGGCGGTCTGGCCTATCTTGATCTGCGCGCAGGCGGCAGTGGCCATCAGGCCCAGGCTCGTCACCAGCAGCAGCTGGCGCCACAGATGTCTCATCGGCCACTCCCCGGGGTCCCAGGCCCCGATGTGGGAGCGGATTCTGGACCAGCATGCCCGGTGAACGCTACGGGCTAATACGCAGATGGGCAGGGCGTTCGCGACACAGTTCCTAGAATGCTCCGCCCTGTCCCTTGGGAAGCCCAGTCGATGAGCCGTGGCGTCATTCGCATCCGAGGTGCCCGCCAGCACAACCTGAAGAACCTGGACCTCGACATCCGCACCGGCGAGATGACGGTGGTCACCGGCCCCTCGGGCTCCGGCAAATCGAGCCTGGTGTTCGACACGCTGTATGCCGAAGGCCAGCGGCGCTATGTCGAGACCTTCAGCGCCTACGCGCGCCAGTTCCTCGACCGCATGGACCGCCCGGCGGTCGACAAGGTCGAAGGCGTGCCGCCGGCGATCGCCATCGACCAGACCAATCCGGTGCGCACCTCGCGCTCGACGGTCGGCACGATGACCGAGCTGAACGACCACCTGAAGCTGCTGTTCGCGCGCGCCGCGGCGCTGTTCGACCGCGAGACCGCGCTGCCGGTGCGGCACGACACGCCGGAGACGATCCATGCGGACCTGGTGGCCAGAGCCACCGCGGCCGGTGACCCGCGCGTGATCATCACCTTCCCGGTCGAACTGCCCGAGAACGTCACGCCGGGCGAGGTCGAGCAGTGGCTGTCGGCCTCCGGCTTCACCCGCGTGCAGGCCGAGCGCATCGTCAACCACCGCAAGGTGCTCGACGTCGTCGCCGACCGGCTGCGCCTGGGCGGCGCCGAGAAGGCGCGGGTGGTGGAAGCGATCGAGCTCTCGCTGCGCCGCGGCAGCGGCCGCGTCAACGTCTACGCGTTGAAGGGTGAAGGCGAGGAGCCGGACCTCTGGCGCTACTCCACCGGCCTGCACTGCCCCGAGAGCGACCTGCGCTATGCCGACCCGCAGCCGGCGCTGTTCAGCTTCAACTCGGCCTTCGGTGCCTGCGAGGCCTGCCGCGGCTTCGGCCGCGTGATCGGCGTCGACTTCGGCCTGGTGATCCCGGACCACCGCAAGACGCTGCGCGCCGGCGCGATCAAGCCGATGCAGACGCCGGCCTGGAAGGAGTGCCAGGACGACCTGATGAAGTACGCCGGCGAGGCCGGCATCCCGCGCGACACCGCGTGGAGCCAGCTCAGCCAGGCCCAGCGCGACTGGGTGATCGAAGGCTCGCCGCACTGGAACGGCAAGTGGAACCAGCAGTGGTACGGCGTGCGCCGCTTCTTCGCCTACCTCGAGAGCAAGGCCTACAAGATGCACATCCGCGTGCTCTTGTCGAAGTACCGCAGCTACACGCCCTGCGAAACCTGCGGCGGCGCGCGGCTCAAGCTGGAATCGCTGCTGTGGCGCATCGGCAGCCAGGAGGGCGCCGACGCGGTGCTGGCGCCGGCCAAGCGCTTCCTGCCGGTGGGCGTGGGCTGGTCGCGTGAGCAGCTGCAAGCGCTGCCGGGCCTGAGCCTGCACGACCTGAAGCTGCTGCCGATCGCCAAGCTGCGCCGTTTCTTCGACGCGCTCACGCTGCCGAGCAGCATGCTCGACGACGCGCTCGAGCTGCTGCTTGACGAGGTGCGCACGCGGCTGAAGTACCTGTGCGAC
>CAZXLI010000164.1:0-14758 GCA_964641795.1 uncultured Bordetella sp.
GCCTTCCGCTTCTGGCTCAAGCTCGGCTTCATCAGCTTCGGCGGCCCGGCCGGGCAGATCGCAATCATGCACACCGAGCTGGTCGAGCGCCGGCGCTGGATCAGCGAGCAGCGTTTCCTGCACGCGCTCAACTACTGCATGCTGCTGCCGGGCCCGGAGGCGCAGCAACTCGCCACCTACATCGGCTGGCTGATGCACCGCACCTGGGGCGGCATCGTGGCCGGCGCGCTGTTCGTGCTGCCCTCGCTGTTCATCCTGATTGCGCTGTCGTGGATCTACCTGCGCTTCGGTGACGTGCCCTTGGTGGCCGGCATCTTCTTCGGCCTGAAGCCCGCCGTGACCGCACTCGTGCTGCACGCCGCCCATCGCATCGGCACGCGGGCCTTGAAGAACCGCTGGATGTGGGGCATCGCCGCGGGCTCGTTCATCGCGATCTTCGCCTTCGATACGCCGTTCCCCGCCATCGTGCTGGCGGCCGGCCTGGTCGGCCACTTCGGCGCGCGACGCTGGCCGCAGGTGTTCGCGCTGGGCGGCGGTCACGGCAGTGCCAAGGCCAGCTACGGGCCCGCGCTGATCGACGACGACACGCCGACGCCCCGGCACGCCCGGCTCTCGCGCCGCCACCTGGCGAAGGTGCTGGCGGCGGGCTTCGGGCTGTGGCTGCTGGTGATGGCCGCGCTGGTGGCGGCGAACGGCCTGCAGGGCACGCTGACGCAGATGGGCTGGTTCTTCACCAAGGCCGCGTTGCTCACCTTCGGCGGCGCCTATGCGGTGCTGCCCTATGTGTACCAGGGCGCGGTCGAGACGCACCAGTGGCTCAGCGGGCCGCAGATGATCGATGGCCTGGCGCTGGGCGAGACGACTCCCGGCCCGCTGATCATCGTGGTGGCCTTCGTCGGGTTCGTCGGCGGCTGGCTGAAGCAGGTGCTGGGGCCCGAGGCGCTGTTTGTCGGCGGCGCGCTGGCCGCCACCGTGGTCACCTTCTTCACGTTCCTGCCGTCGTTCGTCTTCATCCTGGCCGGCGGGCCGATGGTCGAGGCCACGCACGGCAAGCTGGGCTTCACGGCGCCGCTGTCGGCCATCACGGCGGCGGTGGTCGGCGTGATCCTGAACCTGGCGATGTTCTTTGCCTACCACGTGCTCTGGCCACAAGGCTTCGGCGGGCGATTCGACCTGCTGTCGGCGGTGATCTGCCTGGCCGCCGCAGTGGCGCTGTTTCGCTTCAAGGTCGGCGTGATCCCATTGCTCGGCGCCTGCGCCGCTGCCGGCCTGGTCATCACCTTGTTCGCGCCTGCGCTGCGCTGAAAGGGCACTTCCATGGACGCACGCATCCAACCGCTGCCGATCGATCCCTCGACGCTGCGCAACCTGTCCCAGGAGCTGATCGACAGCCACTACGACAACAACTACAGCGGCGCCGTCAAGCGCTTGAACGCGATCCGCGCAAAGCTGGCGGCCCTGCCGTTCGGCACCGCGCCGGGCTTCCAAGTCAACGGGCTCAAGCGCGAGGAACTGATCGCCACCAACTCGATGCTGTTGCACGAGCTCTACTTCGGCAGCCTCGGCGGCGACGGCGTCACGATGGAGCCGGCCATGAAGCTGTCGCTCGATGCCAACTTCGGCAGCGTCGAGCGCTGGCGCGAGGAGTTCATTGCCATGGGCAGGTCCTTGGGTGGTGGCTCCGGCTGGGTGCTGCTGGTGTTCCAGCCGCGCGAAGGAACCCTGGTCAACCAGTGGGCCGCCGACCACACCCACACGGTGGCCGGCGGCGTGCCGATCCTGGCGCTGGACATGTACGAGCATGCGTATCACATGGACTACGGCGCTGCCGCGGGCGCCTACGTCGATGCGTTCATGGGCAACATCGACTGGGCTGCGGTGTACGGCCGCTACCAGCGGGCCGTGCACTGTGCCAGCGAGGCCTTCGGCGCCAGCCTGGACGAGGTCGGCGACGCGGTGGTGCTCGACGTGCGCCGGGCCGGCGTGTTCGCGCAGGCACGCAAGATGCTTCCCGGGGCACGCTGGTGCGACCCTGCCTTGGCGGCCGACTGGGCCGCAGAACTGCCCGCCGACCGCGAACTGGTCGTGTACTGCGTGTACGGTCACGAGGTCGGCCGAGCGACGGCGATGCGACTGCGTGCCGCCGGCCTGAACGCGCGCTATCTGCGTGGCGGCATCGACGGCTGGCAGGCAGCGGGCCGGCCCCTGGTCGACAGGCCCCAGACACCATGAGCGCCGTGCCCGCTCCGAGGGTCGCGCTGCTGTATCCCGGCGACCGTTCCGCGCGCGACCGTGCCGACCCCGCGGCGAGCCGATTCGCGGCGCTGTTCGAGGCACTCGCTGAGGCCGGCGTGGTCGCCGAGCCGGCGGTCTGGCACGACGATTTCGCCGACGAGGTGATGGCCCAGTTGCGCGGCGTGCAGGCCGTGCTGGTGTGGTGCAACCCGATCGAGGATGGCCGCCGGCGCGACCGTCTCGATGCGCTGCTGCGCGAGGTGGCACAGGCCGGCGCCCTCGTCAGCGCGCACCCCGATGCGATCGTGCGCCTGGGCACCAAGGACGTGCTGGTCGAGACCCGCGACCTGCCGTTCGGCAGCGACGTGCGCCGCGTGGACAGCCTGGCGCAGCTGGCGTCGGAGTTGCCACTGCGCCTGCGCCACGGCCCGCGCGTCCTCAAGCAGCATCGCGGCCACAGCGGCATCGGCGTGTGGCGGGTCGAGCAGGCCGGCGATGGCGTTCTGACCGCGCGGCATGCCCAGCGCGGCAGCACGTCGCAGTGCATGGACATGGCGACACTGCAGGCGACGCTGGCGCCGTACTTCGAGCCTGCCGCAGGCGGCCACATGATCGACCAGGCGTGGCAGCCGCGGCTGAGCGAGGGCATGGTGCGCGCGTATCTGGTGGCGGATCGCGTGGCGGGTTTCGGGCTCCAGGCGGTGAACGCCCTGCATCCCGATGCCCCGCTGCCGGGGCCGCGGCTCTATCACGGGCCAGAGCTGCCTGCATTCCAACCGCTCAGGCAGCACTTGGAGTCGGGCTGGATCACGCTGCTGCGAGAGCGTGTCGGCCTCGCGCACGACCAGCTTCCGCTGCTGTGGGACTGCGACTTCATGCTCGGCGAGCCCGCGGCCGACGGCGCCGAGCGCTACGTGCTGTGCGAGATCAACGTCAGCAGCGTGTCGCCGTTTCCGCCGTCGGCGATCGGGCCCTTGGTCGACGCGGTACGGCGCCGCGTCGGCCCGTAGCCCTTCCGCGCCGGCCGCAACGTCCCGCGCTCAGTGGCGATGCGCGTGATGCGCATCCGGCACATGGGCGTGTGCATGCCGCATCGGCTCGTGCCGGTGGCGGTGGCTGTGCTCACCCACGGGCATCACATCGTGCACGTGCTCGTGGTGCCCGTCGTCGTGGCGGTGGGCGTGCTCGTGCTCCAACGCCTCGTGCTCGTGCTCGTGGCCGTGCGACTCGGCCAGGTGCAGCAACACGCCGGCCAACATCAGCACGCTGCCCAGCAGCATCAGGCCGCTGACGGCGCGGTCGCCCAGCAGCACCGCGAACGCCGCGCCGATGAAGGGCGCAAAGGCGAACACCGAACCCGTGCGTGCAGCGCCGAAGGCCCGCTGTGCCAGCAGGTAGAACCGCAGGCTCAGGCCGTAGCCCGTGGCACCGATGACGAACAGCGCCAGCGCCGCCATCGCCGAAGGCAGCGGCTCGCCGAAGGCCAGGGCCAGCGCAGCCGTCGCGGTGGCACCCAGCAGCGCCTTGGCCATCACGACCTGCCCGGGGTCTCGCTCCGCCAGCGCCCGAGACAGGGTGTTGTCGATGCCCCAAGCCGCGGTGGCCAGCAGCACGGCCAGCAGGCCCCACAGCTGGGCACCTCCCGTGCGACCCTGGTCGAGCACCAGCACCATGCCCCCGGCCAGCAGCAGCGCCATCGCCGTCCAGACGCGACCGTCCATGGTCTCGCGGTACAGGCGCCAGGCCAGCACGGCGGTGAACAGCGCTTCGAGTGTGAGCATCAGCGAGGCGCTGGTGCCGCTCGTGTTCTGCAGGCCCCAGGCCAGCGCCACCGGGCCAATGGCCGCGCCGAAGGCGGCCATGGCCAACAACCGCGGCAGGTCGCTGCGCTGCAGGCGGGCTTCGCGCTCGATGCGCTGGCGCGACAACAGGCCCACCGCCGCAGCACCCGCGTACAGCAGCGCTGCGGTGCTGAAGGCGCCCAGCCCGGCACCGAACTGCTGCACCAGCGGCGTGCTGACGCCGAACAGCGCCGCGGCCAGCAGGGCGAGCAGCCCGCCTCGCAGGGCAGGCAGTGCGTCGGGTGACAAGGCCATCTACTTGACGGTGAAGCGCACCGTGATCGCCTTCTTCGCCGGGGTCGTGAGCGCGGCCACGACCTTCGCACCCGGCGCCAGTTTCACGCCCTTGGCCTCCAGCTTGTCGCCGGCCACGGTCAGCTCGGCTTCCGACTTCTCGGCGCCGTTGAGCACGGTGAGCTTGCCGCTCATGCCGGTAGGCGCCATCGGCTTGCCGTGGTCTTCGATGTAAATCGCGGCGCCTGCGGGCGTGCCGACCAGTTCGAAGCCCAGGTCGCTGGCGGTGGCGACGACGCCGCCGTGCTTGGGCTTGGCGCCACCGTGGGCCATGGCGGCGTTGAACGACAGGACCGACAGGCCCAGCACGACGGCGGCCAACAGCTTGTTCTTCATCTCTGCAAACTCCTTTGGGGTGCGGCGCACTGGAGCAGGCGGCGCCGCCAGGCCTGATTTCAACTCAATAGGCTTCCTGCGCCGGCGTGGCGTCTGGGGCCGGGTCGAGCTCGGGTTGGGTCAGCCGCTTCGTGGCCTTCTCGCCGAACAGCCAGAACAGCACCGGCGTGAGCAGCGTGTCGAGCAGTGTCGAGCTCACCAGCCCGCCGAAGATCACCACCGCCACCGGGTGCAGGATCTCCTTGCCCGGCGCGTCGGCCGCCAGCAGCAGCGGTGTCAGCGCGAAGGCCGCCACCAGCGCCGTCATCAGCACCGGCGTCAGCCGTTCCAGCGAGCCGCGCACGATCATCGCCTGCGAGAAGCTCTCGCCCTCGAACTTGACGAGGTTGATGTAGTGGCTGATCTTCAGGATGCCGTTGCGCGTGGCGATGCCGGCCAGGGTGATGAAGCCCACCATCGACGCCACCGACAGTTGCACGCCCGCGATCCACATCGCCACCACCGAGCCGATCAGCGCGAGCGGGATGTTGGCCATGATGATGCCCGCCAGAACCGCCGACTGGTAGCGGCTGTACAGCACCAGGAAGATCATCGCCAGCGATACGACTGACAGGCCCGCGATCAGGCGCGTTGCCTGTTCCTGCGCCTGGAACTGGCCTTCGAGACTGATGAAGTTGCCGGGCGGCAGGGGCGTCTTGGCGATGATGCCGCGGATGTCCTTGATGACCTGCCCCATGTCGCCGCCGTCGGTGTTGGCGTAGACGATGATGCGGCGGCGCCCGTTCTCGCGGCCGATCTGGTTCGGCCCGTCGGTTTCTTCCACCGTGGCGATGCTGGACACGGGGATGCGCCCGGCCGGCGTGTCGATCAGCGTGCGCGCCAGGTCCTGCGGGCTGCGCTGCTGGTCGGGCAGGCGCAGCACCAGTTCGTAGCGGCGTGGCCCGTCGACGATGTCTGCGCGGTGCGCACCGTCGGTCAGTGCCTGCAGCACGCGGATCGCCTCGCCGGGCGACAGGCCCATCTGCGCCGCCTTGCGGTGGTCCAGGCGCACGGTGATCTGCGGGATCAGCACCTGCTTCTCGACCGTGAGGTCGACCAGCCCCGGCACGGTGGCCAGCTTGCCGCGCGTCTCCTCGGCCAGGCCGCGCAGCGTGTCGGTGTCGTCGCCGAAGATCTTCACGGCGATCTGCGCCCGCACGCCCGACAGCAGGTGGTCCAGCCGGTGGCTGATGGGTTGGCCGATGGCCACCTGCGCGGGCAGCGTGGACAGGCGGTCGCGGATGTCGGCCATGATGGCCTCGCGGTCGCGGTCCGAGCGCTTGAGGTCGACGTCGATCTCGGCCGAGTGCACGCCCTCGGCGTGTTCGTCGAGTTCGGCGCGGCCGGTGCGGCGGCCCACCTGCGCGACCTCGGGCACCTGGCGGATCAGCGTCTCGGCCACCGCGCCGACGCGGTTGGCCTCGGCCAGCGACGTGCCCGGCTGCATCACCAGGCCCAGCACCAGCGAACCCTCGTTGAAGACTGGCAGGAAGGCGCGCGGGAAGAAGGGCACCGTCGCCGCGGCACCGGCCACGGCCAGGGCAGCCAGCGCGATCAGCAGCCGGGCGCGGCCGAAGGACCATTTCAGCAGCCGGGTGTCCTGGCGCTTGAGCCACGCGACCAGCGGGCTGTCGCCATGGTCCAGCCGCTTCATCGTCGGCAGCATGTAGTAGCACATGACGGGCGTGACGGTCATCGAGACCAGCATCGAGGCGCCGATGGACACGATGTACGCGATGCCCAGCGGTGTGAAGAGGCGCCCCTCGATGCCCGGCAGCGCGAACAACGGCACGAAGACGAGCACGACGATGACCGTGGCGTAGACGATGCCGGAGCGCACCTCGACGCTGGCGCGGCGCACCACCTCCAGCACCGACAGCGGGTTGCCGGTTGCCCGGTTCTGCTTGAGCCGGCGAAGGATGTTCTCGACATCCACCACCGCATCGTCGACCAGTTCGCCGATGGCAATGGCCAGGCCGCCGAGCGTCATCACATTGATCGACTGGCCGAGCCACTGGAACACCAGCGCCGTGACCGCCAGCGACAGCGGGATCGCCACCAGCGAGATGACTGTTGTGCGCGCCGACAGCAGGAAGGCGAACAGCACGATGGCGACCATGATGGCGCCGTCGCGCAGCGCCTCGGCCACGTTGCCAATGGACGCCTTGATGAAGTCGGCCTGGCGGAACAGCACGCGCGGTTCGGCGAGGCCTCGTGGCAGCCCCTGCTTCAGCTCGGTGAGCGCCGATTCGATCTGCGCGGTGAGCTTGACGGTGTCGGCATCGGGCTGCTTCTGGATGCTGATCACGACGGCCGGCAGGCCGTTGTAGCCGGCGTCGCCGCGCTTCAGTCCCGCCGCGAACGAGACCGTGGCGACCTGGTCCAGCAGGATCGCGCGACCGTCCTTCCAGGCCACCGCGATGCCGCCCAGGTCCTCGGCGCGGTTCGTGCGGCCCAGGTGGCGGATGAGGTACTCGCGGCTGTTCAGGTCGATGAAGCCGCCGCCAGCGTTCGAGGCGTAGCCCTTCAGCGACTGCTCCACCTGGGTCAGCGAGACACCGAACTGAGCCATTCGCGCCGTGTTGGGCGCCACGCGCAGCGTGCGAACCTCGCCACCGATGGGGATCACTTGCGACACGCCCGGAATCGACAGCAGGCGCGGGCGCAACACGAAGTCGGCGTACTCGCGTGCCTGCATCGGCGTGGCCACGGGTGCCTTGCCGTCACCGGGAACCAATGGCAGCGCGACGAGCATCACCTCGCCCATGATCGACGACACCGGGCCCATCACCGGCGTGATGTCGCCGGGCAACTGGGTGCGCACGATGGCCAGCCGTTCGGCCACCAGTTGGCGGTTGCGGTAGATGTCCGTGCCCCAGTCGAACTCGGCGTAGACCAGCGACAGGCCGACGCCCGAGGTGCTGCGTACGCGGGTCACGCCGGGCATGCCGTTGAGCGCCGTCTCCAGCGGGAAGGTGACGAGCTGCTCGACCTCTTCCGGCGCCATGCCGCCGGCCTCGGTGAGCACGGTGATCAGCGGCTTGTTGAGGTCGGGGAAGACGTCGACCGGCGTACGCCAGGCCGTCATCGCGCCGTAAACCATCAGCAGCGCCGCGACCGCCAGCACGAAGAGCCGGTTGTGCAGGCTGTAGCGAACGATCCAGTTGAACATGAGAAGTCTCCGTTCAGCGGATCTGCGCGATCAGCGGTGCGCCCTGGACGACGACGCGGTTGTCCGCGCTGAGGCCCTGGGTGATGACCACCGTGTTCGCGTCCAGCGGCCGGAACTGAACCGGCTGCGGGATGAAGCGCTCGGCGCCGGACTTGATCCAGACGATGGGCTCGTTGGACGGGTTGCGCACCACCGCCTCCGCCGGCAGCACGACGCCCTTGATGCGCTCCTTCGATTGCGCCACCACCGTGACCGGCTGTCCGATCGCCAGCGGCAACGCCGTGCCCGGCTTGGCCGCACCGACGGCGAAGGTGATCGGCAGTACGCCGTCTCGCATCGAGCGCGACGCGCCCAGCAGGCGCAGCGACACGTCCGGAAGTCCTTGCACTGAAGCGCCGGCCAGGCGGGCCGCCAGGCTGGCGTCGGCGGTGGTGGCCTCGACCAGCATCCGGGCCGGGTCGACCACTTCGAACAGCACGTCGCGCGGCTCGACGACCTGCCCGACGACGAGGTCCGCGCGGGCGATCACGCCGCTGATCGGCGCGATGAGCGCCTCGCGCGACGACAGGCTGGCGCCGATGCTGCGCTCGCGCTCCGCCAGGCTCTTTGCTTCGGTGCGGGCCGCGTCGATCTCCTTGCGCGGCACGGTGCCTTCCAGGCCTTCGAGGCGCTGCACGCGCTGCTCGGCGATCTGGCGCTGCGCGCGCAGTTCGACCAGCTGGGCCTGCTGCGTACCCAGCGCGTAGGGCTCGGCATGGTGCCGCACGTAGGCCAGCACGTCGCCGCGTTTCACCGCCTGACCTGCGACCGGCAGGCCTCGCGGACCCGGTTCGATGCGGCCGCCGTGCACGGCCTGCACGCGGCCGCTCGCGTTCGGGTCCATGACCACGCGGCCCGGCAGTTCGACCGTGGCGGCGGGTTCGGACTCAGGCGCCAACACGGTGCGAATGGCCATGCGGCGTTGCGCAAGCTTGGGCACGTTGACGCTGCCGTCGGGAAGGCGCGCCAGGCCGGAGGCATTGACAGCCGCGCCGGGCGCGTCGAGGTGTTCGCCGTTGGGGCCGTGGGCGCCGGGTGCTGCGCGGGTCACGGCCACCGGCAGCATCGCAGCGGCGAGGACCAGCGCCAGGGCGACGGAGGTTCGAGCGAGCTGGTGTTGCATCACAGGCCTCCCTGCAGCTTGCCGGCCTCGCGGCGTCGCTGGCGCCACCAGGCGATGCCGCCGATCAGGCCCAGGGCCGCGACACCGGCACCGATCCAGGCCGCGCGCTCCAGTTCGTGGTCGTCACCATGGTCATCGCCACCGTGCGCGTGGCCGTGATCGTCCTTCGCCGAGGCGACAGCGCGGGCCGAGGTGCTGACCAGCGTGCCGTCGAGCAGGTCGCTGTCCTTGCCGGCCACCAGCGTGAAGACGAGGCCGTGCTCGCCCGGCGCAGCGAGCGCCTTCAGCATCGCGGCATCGGTGACCACGTAGTCGCCTTGCTCGGCACGGAAGGCCGCGACGGCCTTGAGCGGGCCGCTCTCGACCTCAAGCTGGGCACCGAGCACCGGCTCGTTCGATTCGTAGCGGTCGACGAGGATGGTGAGCTCGCCGGTGCGCAGTTCGGCGACCAGCTCGAAGGTCTCGGACTTGGCTTCGACACGCGGCAGCGCGGATGCCGCGCGCATCGTGCTCGGGCTGTCCAGGTGCTCGCCATTGGGGCCGTGGGCACCGGGGGCGGCGAGCGCGGGGGTGTTGCCGCAGACCAGCAGTGCGGCCAGCGCGAGGGCCGGCAGCGGCCTCTTGGCGCGGCGCGAGGATGGAGTGTTCATGGGAGGAGTCCGAGGGCTTGTTGGAGTCGGGCGCGGGCGAGGCCCAACGCAGCGGTCTGGCGGGCGGCGGCGCTGTCGGCCTGCGATGCGGCGGCGAGCGCACGCAGCAGGTCCGGCAGCGGCGTCTCGCCGGCACGGAAGGACTTGTCGATCAGCGTCGTCCGTTCGCGGAGCAGCCGGGCTCGGGCGGTCTCGGCCTCGAGTTGCGCCTGGGCCGAGCGCTGCGCCTCGCGCGCCGCGGCGATGTCGCTGTCCAGGCGCTCGCGCAAGCGCCGCTCCTGGGTCTGGGCCACGTCGAGTTCCGTGAGCGCCGCCGCCTCCAGCGGCCGGTTGCGGTCGTCGGTGCCGAAGGGCAGGCGCAGGCCCACGACCAGGCTGCCCTGGGAGGACTCGGCGCGGCCTGGCGTGTCCTGCCGCACGCCGATGGTCAGTTCGGGCGCATCGCGGCGCGAGCGGCGCATCAGCTCGACCCTTTGGCGCGCCAGCTCGGTGGACTGGCTGGCGAACTGCAGTTCGGGGTGTGCGGCGGCGGGCGCTTCGGTCGCGAGGTCCGCCTTCAAGTCCGGCGCTGCCGTCAGTCCGGTCAGCAAGGTCCAACGCGACCGCGCCGCCTGAAGCCGTTGCTGCACGTCGGTCTTCAGCGCGGACGCGGCGAGCGCCTCGGCCTGCGCGGCCAGGGCATCAGCGCGCGCCAGGTCACCGGCCCGCACCCGCCGGTCGACGTCGTCGGCCAGCTGCTTCAGCGCTTGCGCCTGGGCTTCGGCCTGCGCCATTTCGGCCTGCAGCGCGGCGAGCTGCCACGCGGCTTCGCGCAGGTCACCGGCCAGGCGCAGGCGCGCCACCTGTTCTGCGGCCAGGGCCTGGGTGGCGGCAGCCTCGGCCGTGCCGGCGCGTGCGGCGCGCTGGCCCAGCAGCCACAAGGGCACGGCGACACCGATCTCCGTTTCGCGGCGGCCCGCGTTGCCCTGCAGGCGGTCGTCGCGGTGGCTCATGGCCAGCGAGGGCGGCGCAGCCCAAAGGCTCGACGCCACGGCGCGGTCGACCTCGGCACGGCGGCGCTGGCCCTCCCTCTCGCGCGCCACCACCGCGCGCTGCCAAGCAGCTTCCAGGGCTGCTCGGAGGCTCACGGTGCCTGCGGTTGGAATCGGCGCGGAGGCCGGTGAAGCCGGCGGGGATGCGGCCGGCTGGGCCCACGCGGGCCCACCGGCCAGGCTGCCCGCGATCACGCAGGCAGACAGCCATGGGAGAGGTTTCACATCGATCCTGACAGTTCGGCAGCCGGCGCGGCCGGACACACGCTCGCGTCACGCCAGCGGCGGACAGGGGCTTGCGTGGAAGGCCATTGCGGCGGAAGGCCGGGCGCCCATGGGCGGGCGCCCGCCGCGAAGGCGGGTCAGGAGTAGAAGCGAGGTGGCCGGAGCAGGCCTTCAGGGTCGGGGTCGGGCACGGCGGCCTTCAGGAGGCCTGCGGGTACTGTCGATCCCGGGGGAGGAAAGCCATGAGACGTCGACACGAGCAGCGCCGCGGAGGCACTCACATGATCGGCGATCACGTGCTGGACGGATTCGGGCGAGTCGTCGCGGTGGTAGGACCCATCCTCGTGGTGATGGTGGCCCTCTTCCTGCCAGTGCAGCGCGGCGTGCTCCATGTCGGCCAGAGCGTTGACCGTCGAACCCGCGCGCGCGAGCGCCACCGATTGCCACAGCATGGCAAACAGCATGACGAGGAGGACGGACGTGCGGCGCATTCGGGTCGGGAGTGTACCGAGGGGTACCCAGCCCCACGGCGATCCCGGTTGCAATCGGAACCAGGATCCTGTGCATCAACTCAGGTGACGGCCTGGTTTGGCATCCGGGATCGGGGCCGCGAACGACGGCTTCAAGGCGGCTGATTCAGTCGCGCGTGGGACTGCAACGGGTCGTCCATGGACAGCGACCTCGCCGACCTACGCCGGAAAGCGGTCGCTTTGAACTGCGACACGGGTCCTGACGGCTTCCGCCCGTACGGCGATGATCCCCGGTCTTCCTCGGGTCCTTGGCACAATCCTTGGATGCCCAACATTGCATCCGTGCTCAAGGCCGAGATCGTTCGTCTGGCTCGCAAGGAATTGCGCGGCGAGGTCGATTCGATCAGAAAGGCGCTCGCGGCAGCGCGCGCGGAAAGCGCCGCGTTGAAGCGCAGGGTCAGCGAACTGGAGCGGTCCGTGCGGCAGTCCGCGCGCGCCGCGCCCGCTCGGCCGCCATCGCCACCTGCGGTCAAGGAAGCGGACGGCGCCGACAGATTCCGGTTCCGCGCCTCCGGCATGGCCAGCAATCGCAAGCGCCTGGGCTTGTCGGCTGCGGATTTCGGGTTGCTCGTCGGTGCATCCGGACAGAGCGTGTACGCCTGGGAGCAGGGCAAGGCACGCCCCAGAGGCAAGAACCTCGCGGCCATCGCTGCCTTGCGCGGGGTCGGCAAGCGCGAGGTGGTGGAGCGCTTGGCAGCCCTGAAGTCGGGCGAGCAGTCGTAGGCGAGCCGACGCGCGGTCCGGCGTCCTGACCGGACCACCGGCGAGCGCTCCTCGCCACCCTTGAAGTGCACGGGCTCAATGGGATCCTGACTGCATGGTGGGCCGCCGGCCTGCCATGCAACCGATCAGGAGTCCCTCATGAAATTCTCCAAAGCCGAGGTCGACGCCATCATCGAGGCGTCCCCTCGCACCTTCGTTCCCTTCAACAAGCTGGTGCTGTCCGAGGACCACCAGGCCCGCAGTGCCACGGCGCCCGTGATGTCGCTGCCGGAACTGGCCGCGTCGATCAAGGACAGCGGCGTGCTGCAGAACCTCGTCGTCGTCCAGGCGGCGCGCGGGCGCTACGAGGTCTGTGCCGGCGGACGGCGGCTCGCCGCGCTCGCGCTGCTCGTGCAGCAGGGCGACATCGCCGACAACTACCCCGTGCCGGTGCTCGTCGTGCCGGCCGACAAGGCGCTCATCGCGAGCCTTGCCGAGAACTGCTTCCACGTGCCGATGCACCCGGCCGACGAGTTCGCCGCCTTCGCCAGACTGCTCGCGCAGGGCAAGTCCGTCGAGGACGTGGCCGCAGCCTTCGGCGTGACGCCGCTCATCGTCAAGCGGCGCATGAAGCTCGCCACCGTCTCGCCCCGGCTGATGGCCCTGTACCGCGAAGGCGGCATCGGCCTGGACTGCCTCATGGTGCTGGCCTCGGTCGACGATCACCAGCGCCAGGAGCAGGCCTGGGCTGGTCTGCCGAGCTGGAACCAGCGCCCGGAGCATCTGCGGCAGTTGCTGACCCGGGGCGAGATCGAATCGGACGCAGACCCGCTGGCCCGCTACGTCACCGTCAAGGCCTACGAGAAGGCCGGCGGACCCCTGCGCCGCGACCTGTTCAGCGACGACGACCGCAAGGCCTACCTGCTGGACCCGGCCCTGCTGGAGCGCCTCGCCGCCGACAAGCTGGGCAAGCGCGCGAAGCAACTGTTGTCTGAAGGCTGGAAGTGGGTCGACATCCGCCCGCGCTTCGCCTACGACGAGTACGTCAAGCACGGCGAACTGCGCAAGCCCCGCCGCGCACCGACGCCCGAGGAAGCCGAGACGCTGAAGGCGCTGGACACGCGCATCGCTGTCCTGCACGAGCAGATGGACGCGCTGGTGGACCGCGATGGCGATGGCGATGGCGATGGCGATGCCGGCGAGGGCGTCACCGGCGCCAGCGAGGCGAACGACGCCGCCGACGAGGACGACACGTCGCGCGACCGCGCCCTCCTCGCCCTGGAGTCCGAGGCCGAAGGGCTGGAGGAAGAGCGCAAGGCCAGGCTCGAGGCGTTGACCGAATGGCCCGTGGCCTGGATGGCGCTCGCCGGGTGCGTGCTGCATGTGGGCGCGGACGGCCGTGCCGCGATCAGGGCAGGGCTCATCCGTCCCGAGGATCGGGCCGATCTGGCGCAGGCCATCACCAAGGCTGCCGAAGAGAAGTCGGCTGGTGGAGGCGGCTCGGACGGCGACGCGGATCCTGCGCGCGGCTCGGGGCTCCCGGCCCTGCAGTCGCTTCCATCGGCAGCCGGCGCCACGGCACGGCCCGTGCACTCCGAGAAGCTCATGCGCCGCCTCACGGCCCACCGCGTCGCCGCGATCCAGGCCGAACTGCTGGACCGACCCGAGGTTGCGCTGGCGGCACTGACGACCCACCTGACACTGAAGCTGCTGGCCGACCCGCTCCATGGCGCCTACCGACTACCCAACCTGCTGGCGATCAGCGCGACTGGCAACCAGCACGAACTGCGGGGCGCGGCCGAGGACATCGAGGCGAGCCCGGCGGCCCAGCGCATCGAAGCCGACCGCATCGCCTGGATCGAGCACCTGCCCAAGGAACCCGACGCGGTGTTCGACTGGATGCTGCGGCAGCCGCCGCAGACGGTGCAGCGGCTGCTGACCTTCCTGGTCGCGTCCACCGTGAACGGCATCACCGGCACCGACGCCAGCCGACCGGTCAATGACGGTCTGGCCTGCGCCCTCGGCCTGGACATGACGCGATGGTGGTCGGCGACGGGGGAGGCCTACCTTCAGCACGTGTCCAAGGCGAGGGTGGTCGAGGTGGTGCACACCGTGGCCGGCGCCAAGGCGGCAGGTCCGCTCGCGGCGCTGAAGAAGGATGCCGCGGTGGCGCAGGCCGAACAACTGCTCGCCGGGCGTGGCTGGTTGCCCGACTGCCTGCGCGTGCAGCCGCACGCCGATGCCTCGGCGACGGGTGGCGAGGAGGTCGACGCCAACGATCCTGCCCGGACCGAGGCGCCCGCCTGCGCCTGAACGCAGGGCCGGCCCGGGCCGGGCCGGCTCATGCGACCGGGACAGGCGTGTCACCGTCGTCCCCGATGCTCTGCGGCCCGGGCTTGCCGGTCTCGCCCTGGGCCGGGTCGCGGCCCCCTGCAGGCGAGCGCCGGATCGCACCGATGTAGGCAATATGTGCAGCTGCACATTTTGCGTATTTAGGCCAGTCCGCCGTTATGCGCAGCAAGGGCCGCAAGCCCGGCGATT
>CAZXLI010000165.1:0-14717 GCA_964641795.1 uncultured Bordetella sp.
CCGCCGGCGCGCCGCGCCACTCGCCCAGCGTCTCGGCCACGCGGGCGCGCTCCACCAGCCGGCGCGCCAGGAACTGGTTCAGCGGCGGCAGTTCCATCGCGCGGTCGTTGATCAGCTCGATCATCACGCCGCCGGCGCCGAACACGATCACCGGGCCGAACGGCTGGTCCGTCACCATGCCGATGCACACCTCGCGCCCGCGCCGCGCGCCGGCCATGCGCTGCACGGTGACGCCGTTGATGCGCGCCTGCGGGGCGAGGCGCGCCACGCGCTCCATCATGTCGTTGAAATTGTCGCGCGCGCTGGCGCCGTTCATCACGTTGAGCGCCACGCCCTGCACGTCGGACTTGTGGCTGATGTCGGGCGAGTCGATCTTCAGCGCCACCGGAAAGCCCAGCTGGGTGGCGATCATCATCGCCTCGTGCGGGCTGCGGGCCAGCAGCGTCTCGGTGACCGGGATGTGGAAGGCCGACAGCAGGGTCTTCGACTCCATCTCGGTCAGCACCTTGCGGCGCTCCGCGAGCACGCTCTCGATCACCAGGCGCGCGCCCTCGATGTCGGGCTTGGACAGCGTCGACAGCGGCGGCGGTGTCTGCTGCAGCAGCTGCTGGTTGCGATAGAACGAGGCGATGTTGCCGAAGGCCCCGACGGCCGCCTCGGGCGTGCGGAAGCTCGGCACCAGCGCTTCATTGAGCTGGCTGCGTGCGGTGCCGACCGAGGCGTCGCCCATCCAGCAGGCCAGCAAGGGCTTGCCGACCGAGCCGCGTGCCGCCACCAGGGCAGCGGCGGTGGCGGCTGCGTCGATGCCCGGCTTGGGTGAATGGATTGCCAGCACGCCGTCGATGCTGCGGTCGCTGGCGGCGGCTTCGATCGCCGCGCGGTAGTGCTCGGGGCCGGCCTGCTCCGACAGGTCGATCAGGTCGTTCAGCGTGGCCAGCGGCGGCAGCTGCGGCGCCAGCGCGGCGGCGGACTCAGGTGTCAGGCGGCCGAGTTCCAGGTCGATCTCGTTGGCCCAGTCGGCGGCCAGCACGCCCGGGCCGCCGCCGTTGGTGACGATGGCCAGTCGCCGGCCGACGGGCCGGTAGCGGGAAGCCAGGCAGCGCGCTGCCGAGAACAGCTCGACGAAGGAGCGCACGCGCACCGCGCCCGCTCGGCGCAACGCAGCGTCGAACACCGCATCGCTGCCGACGATGGCGCCGGAATGGGTCTGCGCCGCTGCGTTGCCCGACGGGCGCCGGCCGGCCTTGAGCACCACCACCGGCTTGGCGGTCGCGGCTGAACGCAATGCACTCATGAAGCGGCGCGCACTGCGGATGCCTTCGAGGTAGACGATGATGCTCTGCGTCTGGCCGTCGGCGGCCAGGTAGTCCAGCACTTCGGCGATGTCGAGCCCGGAATGCGGACCCAGCGAGACGACCGACGAGAAACCCACCGCGTTGCGATCGGCCCAGTCGAGCATCGAGGCGGTCAGGGCGCCGGACTGCGACACCAGCGCCAGCGGCCCGGGCCGCGCCAGCGGGCCCAGCGTGCTGAGGTTCAGCTTCAGCGGTGGCCGCTGCAGGCCCATGCAGTTGGGGCCGAGCAGCGCCATGCCTTCGCGTCTGGCGGTGCGCAGCAGGTCCGCGGCCAAGCCGGCGTCGATGCCGGGGGTCAGCACCAGTGCGCTGCGGCAATGCATGCGGCCCGCCACCTCGAGGGCTGCGTGCACCTCGGCCAGCGGCAGCGCGATCACCGCGAGGTCGGCGCGTGCCTGCGCCAGGTCGGCCAGCGTGCCGCTGGTGCGCAGGTCGAGGAAGCGGCGCTCGCCGGCATAGCCGTGGTCGCCGATGGCCTGCAGCAGCTGCTGCGCCTGGGGCGTCTGGGCGGCGGGCTCGTCGGCGTCGCCGGCGAAGATGGCTATGGATTGCGGCTCGAACAGGGGGGTGAGGTAATGCTTGTCCATCGGTGTGGGGCAGCGCCAGGTTCAGTCGGCGCCGATCAGCACGCGCACGTGTGCGGCGGCGCTGCGAGCCAGGGCGGGCAGCACGTAGCCGCCTTCGAGGCACGAGACGATGCGTCCGCCGCAGTGCCGGTTGGCCAGCCCGAGCAGCCGGCGGGTGATCCATTCGTAGTCGGCGTCGAGCAGGCCGAGGTTGCCCATGTCGTCGTCGCGGTGGGCGTCGAAGCCCGCGGAAATGTAGACAAGCTGCGGCGCGAACGCCTCGAGCGCCGGCATCCAGGCTTCGTCCACCGCCGCGCGGAAGGCGGCGCTGCCCGAGCGCGGCGGCAGCCCGACGTTGACCATGTTCGGCCCCACCGCCTGCTCGCCGGAGAAGGGGTAGAGCCCTTGCTCGTAGATCGAGCACATCAGCACGCGCTCGTCGCCGCGGAAGATGTCCTCGCTGCCGTTGCCGTGGTGCACGTCGAAATCGATCAATGCCACGCGGCGCAGGCCGTGCACGTCGAGCGCGTGGCGAATGCCCACCGCAACGTTGTTGAAGAAGCAGAAGCCCATGGCCGCCTCGCGTTCGGCATGGTGGCCCGGTGGTCGCACGCAGCAGAAGGCCGAAGGCACCTGGTCGGACAGCACCAGGTCGGTGGCCAGCACCGCGGCGCCGGCGGCACGCAGCGCAGCCGCGACGGTGTGCGGGTTCATGCTGGTGTCGGGGTCCACCTGCCGGTAGCCCTCGCGCGGGGCCGAGGCGAGCAGCTCCTGCACGTACAGCGCGCTGTGCGCCCGGGCCAGCTGGTCCTCGGTCGCCACTGGCGCGTCGTAGGTGTTCATGTAGTCCAGCAGGCCTTTGGCGAGCAGCAGGTCCTGGATCGCGGCCAGACGTTCGGGACACTCCGGATGTCCCGGTCCCATTTCGTGTCGGGCGCAGTCGGGGTGGGTGATGAAGGCGCTCAGCATGCCGCCAGCGTAGGCCGGCGCGGCTCGGCCGGCCTTGACCGGGAACAAGCGAGCCGCCGCCTGCCGCGCGCTCAGCCGGCGCTGCCGATCACACGCATCGAGAAGTCGACCGCCTTGATGTCCTTGGTCAGCGCCCCGATCGAGATGCGGTCGACGCCCGTGGCCGCGATGTCCCGCAGCTGATCGAGCGTGACGCCGCCAGACACTTCGAGCAGCGCGCGGCCACCGGTCAGGGTCACGGCCTCGCGCATCCGCGGCAGCGTGAAGTTGTCCAGCAGCACGCTGGTGGCGCCGGCGTCCAGTGCCTCGGCCAGCTGCGCCAGCGTCTCGACCTCGATCTGGATCTCGACGCCACTGTTCAGCGCAAAGGCGGCCTGCAGCGCGGGTGTGATGCCGCCGGCCGCCGCGATGTGGTTCTCCTTGATCAGCATGCCGTGCCAGAGGGCGAGCCGCTGGTTGCGTCCACCGCCGACGCGCACCGCGTACTTCTGCGCAAGCCGCAGACCGGGCATCGTCTTGCGCGTGTCCAGCACGGCGCAGCCGCGCGGGTTGGGCGAGGCGCCGGCAATGGCCAGCACATGCGCGCGGGTGCGCGTGGCCACCGCGGAGAGCAATTGCAGGAAGTTCAGCGCACTGCGCTCGGCCGTCAGCAGCGCCCGCGCGTCGGCCTCGATCTCGACCACCGCGGCGCCGGGACGCATGTCATCGCCTTCGGCATACTGCCACGTCATTCGGGCGCTAGCATCCAGCGCCAGCAGGCAGGCGTCGAACCATTCCCGACCGCACAGCACGGCCGCCTCACGGCAGATGACGCGGGCTTGCGCGCGGCGGCCGGCGGGAACCAGCCGTGCGGTCCAGTCGCCGGTGCCGATGTCTTCAGCCAGTGCCTCGCGCACGTTGCGCGCGCGGGCGGCCGGCAGATCCTCGTTCCACTCGGGCGGGGTGTAGGCAGCCGGGCCGCTCATGCCGCGCCGATCTTCGGCACCAGGCCGCTTGCGGCCGGCGCGCGGGTGCCGGCGGTGAAGTCCAGCATCCGTTCGATGCAGCGCAGCGCGTGGACGCGGACGTCCTCGTCGAGCCTGATTTCGCCGCTGCCGATGTCCAGGCAATCGCGCACGCCCTGGAGTGCGTTCATCGCCATCCAGGGGCAATGGGCGCAGCTCTTGCAGGTGGCACTGCTGCCGGCCGTGGGCGCCTCGATCAGTGTCTTGTGGGGTGCCAGCTGGCGCATGCGGTGCAGGATGCCGTTGTCGGTGGCGACGATGTAGGTGTCGGCGCTGCCCTCGACCACGGCCTTGATGAGCCGGCTGGTCGAGCCGACGACATCGGCCTGTGCCACCACGGCCTCCGGCGACTCGGGATGCACCAGCACCTGCGCACCGGGATGCTCGCGGCGCAGCAGTTCGAGCTCGAGGCCCTTGAACTCGTCGTGGACGATGCAGGCCCCCTGCCACAGCAGCATGTCGGCGCCGGTCTGCTCGGCGATGTAGCGGCCCAGGTGCTTGTCGGGGGCCCACAGGATCCTGCGGCCTTCGCGCTTCAGGTGTTCGACGATGGGCAGCGCGCAGGCACTGGTCACCATCCAGTCGGCGCGGGCCTTGACCGCGGCGCTGGTGTTGGCGTAGACCACCACGGTGCGATCGGGATGCTGGTCGCAGAAGCGCGCAAAGTCCTCGGCCGGGCAGCCGAGGTCGAGCGAGCAGGTGGCCTCGAGATCGGGCATCAGCACGCGCTTGTGGGGCGAGAGGATCTTCGCGGTTTCGCCCATGAAACGCACGCCGGCGACGATCAGCGTCTGTGCCGGGTGGTCGCGGCCGAAGCGCGCCATCTCCAGCGAGTCGGCCACACAGCCGCCAGTGGCCAGCGCCAGGTCCTGCAAATCACCGTCGGTGTAGTAATGCGCTATCAGCACGGCCTCGCCGCTGCGCAGGCGAGCGTCGAGTTGCTCGCGCAAGGCCTGTCGGTCGGAGGCGGCCAGCGCTTCGGGCACGCGGGCCCAGGCTTGGGAAACACAGCTGCCGCCGCTGGGTTGCTGGCGCAGGTAGTCGAAGGAAACACGGGTCACGGCGAACAGCCCGCCGGCGCGGGCCGGGGTCGGCAATCAGGGCCGTCATCGTAGCCCAGCACCGCGGCCCCGCCCGCTGGTGCGGACTTCTCGCGGTGTGGGATCAGTGGCCGGCGCCCGGGCCGCCGGGATCCAGGCGGTGCAGCTTCATGCGCACCAGTGTCAGGTTCGCGACGTGCGCATCGAGCACCGCATGCAGCACCAGGCCAGGGTGTTGTGGCAGGGGATGCAGGATGAGGTGGTGCTCGGCCAAGGTCAGCGCGAGGTCGGGCTGCCCGGGCGACAGGCCCAGCGCACGGCCGGTGTTGCACAGCGATTCGTAGAGCGCGGCGCCGTGCGTGGCCAGCGCCGCCGCGCCCGGGCGCGTGCCGGCATGGGCCAGCGTTCGGTGGTTGCTGAGGTCGAATACGCAGCAGCTGATCATGCCGGGGATCACGGCGCATTCGCGCACATAGTCGCGCCAGACGCCGTTGTCGTGGCCGTCATCGCCGAGTTGCGCCGGGCGCGTGGCCGGCATCGGGCGCAAGGGCAATGGCTCGGGTACCGCGCGTGCGGCTCGGGCCGCGGCTGGCGGCATCGGAGCCGGTGCAGGTGCCGGCGTCGACGCGGCGCTGGGCTGCACCGCGCTCATGTCGACAGGCTGGCCGCTGCGCAGTTGGTCCCACAGCGTGCTGATCGCGGGCCAGGCGTGGGCCAGGTCTGCGCTCGGCGGAACGTTGTACACCTGCACGATGCTGCGGCGCGAGCCCAGCGACGTGGGCGGCGTGGTGGCAGCATCGCTGCCGATGGGCAGCCACATCAGCTGGCGGTTGCGCCAGCTGCTTTCGTACATCGCGTCGCTCAGTGGCTGCAGGCGGGCCGTGTTCTGCGCCGCAGCGCCGGGGCCGACCAGGATGACCCCCAGACGGCTGTGCCCCAGCAGCACCTTGGCCAGCTCGGTGCGCTGCGACTCGTCGCTGACTTCGACCTGCGTGCTGTAGATGCGCACCTGCGGCGTGCCGTCCTGGCCCGGCAGTTCGACGAACTGCAAGGTGGCCAGCGGAACGCCGAAGCCCTGGCGCCGCACGATCAACTGCTGCACCTTGCGCCGCGTGGCACGCGCCACGCCGCGCAGCAGGCGGCTGGAGTGGTCGGCACCCAGGTCGTGCAGCGTGATGAATTCGGGCGTGTGATGCTCGAACTGCTGCAGCAGCGCCTCGGCCGGGTCGCAGACGACGAACAGCTCGTGCTGCTCGTCGTCGATGCGGCGGCCGATGGCCTTGCTGGTGGTGGCGAGGTAGGTCTCCTCGTCCCCCACCAACTGGGTGGGCATGGCCGTCATCGTGCGGGTGCGGGCCCAGGCTTCGTCGTCACTGGGGGCGGGACTGCGGCGGCCGATCGGGTCGTTCATGGTGGTCTACCGGCGGGCGGCCATGGCATGGCGAGCTTGCACGAAGGTGAAGGCGTAATCGACCGCGTCGGCGATGGCGCGCTCGTTCTCCGCGCGCTCGCGCTCGGTGAGGAAGAAGGCGAGATCGACGTCGTGCCGGATGTAGCGCGGCGCCACGCGGTTCAGTGCCACGCAGGCCACGTCGGCCAGCAGGTCGCCGTTGCCGGCGATGCCGGGGAAGCGGGAAGCGGCCAGCGCGACGGCCTCGAAGACGGCGGATTCGTGGATGTTGTGGACGGACGAAAAGTCCATGAATGGGCCTCGTGACTGCAGAACCGACGACCCATTCTGATCGCCTTCCCGCGCTGGCGGGAGGTGAATATGACGACTAGATGAGGTGTTTTTCCGCTTCCAGCAGTTTGAAGCGGAGCAGGGCCAGATTGGCCTGGCTGCGCTCCAGCAGGGCCACCAGGCCGAAGGCGGAGCCGTCTGGCAGTGCATGCAGCAGCACCTGGTGCTGGCCTGCAGTGACCAGCAATTCGTCAGGCGCGGGCCAGGCCGAGCCAACGGCCTGCTGATGCGCCTGGCGTGCCGCGCACAGCGCGGCGGCCTGGGCGGCCAGCTCGTGGCGGTGCGCCTCGCGAGCATCGGTGGCCAGCAGGTCACCGGCAATCAGGCTGACCAGGCCGCAGGCCAGCAGGCCCTCGGTACGGGCCACCAGCCCGAGCGCACGGCTCACCCCCTTGGCCAGCAGCGGGCCCAGGCCATCGGCGGCGAGCTCGGTGGCCGACTTCGAGGCCAGCGTCGGCTTGTCGTTCTCCTCCGACGCGGCCTCCCATGCGGTGAGCACGGTGTTCCAGACGCTGGAGGCGCCATTGAGCGATTCGGACATCGCGGCCACCCGCACATGGGCAGGCCAGTCCTGGTCCAGGATGCGCTGGCGCAGCGGTGCAGACCCCGGTGGCAGGATGAAGACCAGCCACGGGCAGCGCCACTCCGGCTGGCGCGTGGCCGCGAGGATCGAGCGCAGCATCGCGACCACTGCATGCGGCTGCATCGCGCCCAGCAGCACGGCGGTGAGGTGGCTGCCTTCGGCGAGCGCGTTGGCGATCTCTTCCTGCTCCAGGCCGGTGGCACGGATGTCGGCGTGGTACACCTTCAGCGGCGTGGCCCCGTGGCGCGGCACCAACGTGCGTTCGATCATCGCCAGCGTGCGCAGCGTGCCGCGCTCGCGCAGCGACAGGCGCTCGACCGGCCGGTGCGCGGCGTCGGCCAGCGCGTGGATCACCTCGGAAGCCCACAGGCGCGACGGATCGAGCAACGTGATCATCGCGCTGGCCTGGTCCAGGTCGGCCCGGCTGGCGGCAAAGTGCGCTCGCATTGCGGCTGCAGGCGAGGCATCCACCACCACATCGGTGATCGGCTCGCGCACGCCGGACCGCTGGGCCGCCGCCGTGGGGCCGAGCGCATCGAATTCGGTGACCGCGTCGTCGGTGTCCGTCGGCGCGGGCAGGCGCCGAGGCCCGAGGTCTCCAAACAAGGTGCGCAACATCGACCGAATCTCCAGACTGCTCGCCGCGCACTCTAGGGGTTGCCCGTGTCGGCGAGGTTTCCTGATGTTGCGAAGGCGTCCCTCAAGTCGGGGGGAGGTCTCGGTGGTCAGCCCGTTGGCGGACCGAAAGGGCGGCCTGACAGCCGCCCGACGGTTGCCCTCAGCCGGCCGAGAAGAAACGGCTGGGGGGCTGACCCACCGTGCGCCGGACCATCGCGGTGAATGCGCTGGCGCTGGCATAGCCGAGCTCGCCGGCGATGCGGGACATCGGCGTGCCGCGTTCGGCCAGGGTCAGGGCCCGCGTCAGAAACACTTGCTGACGCCACTGGCCGAAGCTCACGCCCAATTGCTCCCGGAACAAGCGGGCAATGGTGCGGCTGCTGGCACCGCTGTCCTGCGCCCAGTGATCCAGCGTGCGGTGCCGGGCCGGGTCGTCGAGCACCGCCTGGCACAAGGCACGCAGGCGCTTGTCGCGCGGCAGCGCCACGCCCAGACGCACCGGTCGGGCGCGGCGCAGCTCGTCGAGGATCACCGCCCCCAGCAGGCGATCCCGACGCAGCCGTTCGGGCGGCGGCGGATGCAGCGGATCCTCGGGCGCCGCATCGAGCTGCAGCATCAGGGCCCGCAGCAGGTCGGACACCTCGAGCACGCGGCACTCGCGCCATGGCGTCTGCTCGCTGGCGGGCACGTCCGGCCCGCAGCGGCCGCGCGGCTGGTGCAGGTACAGGGTGATCAGCTCGGCCTCCTCGACGGCCGTCACTGCATGCTCGACCCCCGGCGGAATCCACAGGGCGCGCGACGGCGGGACGAGGTAGGTGCCTTCGGCCGCCGTCATGCGCACCGCTCCGGCGCTGGAGAAGGTCAGCTGTGCCCACGGGTGGCTGTGCGGCAGCACCTCGGTGGCGGCCAGCAGCTTCAGCCGCTTGGCGCGCAACGGCCGGCCGGCATGCGGCTGAAACAGGTGGGGGGTGGTGGGCGGCCGCATCAGGTGCCGCGGGCGAGTTGGCATGAATTCGACAGAAGTTGTCCTGCTATCGTAAACCCGCCTGCCAGTGCCTGCCTACCATCGGCGGCATGAGTTCTCCCGCTCCCACCTTGTCCGTCCCCGGCGGCCCGACCGGCAGCCTGCGGCACGACGCCGGCGTGATCGGCCTCGTCGGCCTGGCCCACGGCATCAGCCACTTCAGCCAGCTGTTGCTGCCGCCGCTGTTCCCCTGGTTGAAGGACGCCTTCCACGTCAACTACACCCAGCTCGGGCTGCTGCTGACGATCTTCTTCGTCGTCTCGTGCGCGGTGCAGACCCTGTCGGGCTTCGTCGTCGATCGTTTCGGGCCCCGGCCCGTGCTGATGGGCGGCCTCGCGCTGATCGGTGTGGCCGCGCTGGGCTACGCCAGCGCGCCGAGCTACGCCATGCTGGCGGTGTGGGCCGTGGTGGCCGGCATTGGCAATGGCGTGTTCCATCCGGTGGACTACACGCTGCTGAATGCCAAGGTCCACAAGTCGCGCCTGGGCCATGCCTACAGCGTGCACGGCATCACCGGCAGCCTGGGCTGGGCGATCGCCCCGGCGCTGATGGTGCCGATCGCGGTGACGCAGGGCTGGCGCGTCGCGCTGGTCTGTGCGGCGGCGCTGGCGTTCGGGGTGCTCGCACTGATCGTCTGGCAGCGCGCACCCTTGGCGATGCCGGTCGCCATGCCGCGCGCCGGCGCCGCGCGCACCGGGGGCGCCGGTGCGCTGGACTTTCTGCGCCTGCCGGCGGTGTGGCTGTGCTTCGGCTTCTTCCTGGTCTACGCCACGGCGCTCAGCGTGGTGCAAACCTACGCGCCGGAGGCCGCGCGCCAGCTCCATGCCGTGCCGGTGCACCTGCTGGCGGCCTGCCTTTCGGTCTACATGCTGTGCAGTGCCGCCGGCATGGTGGTGGGCGGTTTCCTGGCCACCGATCCTGCCCGCGGCGAGCGGGTCATCGGCATCGGCATTGGCATGGCCGCCTGCGTGGCGCTGGGCCTGGCGCTGCTGCAGGTGCCGCCTGCTGCGGTGCCGGTGCTGTTCGGCGTGATGGGAGCGGCCACCGGCTTGTCGGCTCCCTCGCGCGACCTGCTGGTCAAGCGCTCGACGCCCGATGGCGCGACCGGTCGTGTCTACGGTGTCGTGTACTCCGGGCTGGACATCGGGCAGGCGCTGGCGCCGCTGTTCTTCGGCCGCCTGATGGATGCGCACCAGTACCAGGGCGTGCTGGTCGGGCTGGCGATCGTGCAGGGCCTGATGATCGCCAGCGCCTTCAACATGCGTCGTGCCTGGCAGGGGCCGGCGCTGTCGGCCTCGGCCTGATGCCTGCGCCGCGGTTCAGCGGCGCAGGCGGGCCATCGCCTGCTGCAGGCGGCTCTGCCGCGGGTTGCCGGCCGGCGAAGGCTCGGGCGTGTCGAAGGCGGGCGGCGCATCGAGCGCGGCCATCGCCTGGGCCTGCAGCGCCGGCTCGACCAGCCGCAGCGCACCGCGCAGCAGTGCGAGGCGCTCCGCGCCCTCCGCGCCGCCATGCCGTTGCGCGTGCCACTGGGCCAACAGCACCCAGGCGGCGTCGAAGTCCACCCCCAGGCGGTACAACCTGCCCAGTGCCTGGCGCACCTCGGCGGGCGCCTGCCAGGCCGACAGCGCCTGGGCCAGCGCGGTCAGGGGTTGATGACGTCTGAAGTGATCGGCCACGGCGGCCATCAGCTCGCCCAGCGTCGCGTCGGGCTGGGGCGGCGGCAGGGTTGCCTTCTGCCGAGGCGCCGCACGCCGCATCGCCGGCGCGCCGGCGGCCGGTGCAATCGCCATCATGGCGGGCAGGGCGCCTGAAGCGGGCGCACTGGGCGCCGCCAGGGCGTCGAAGTCACACACCATCAAGGCGCTGAGCTCGCAGGCGGTGCGCGGGGCGGCCTGCCCGGTGCCCCCCCAGCCGGCGGCCAGCATCGACTGCATGCGGTGCAACTCGGCCGCGCCCTGCGCGCGTTCGGCGTCCGACCGTTCGTGCACCAGCACGCAGCAGGTGTCGGGCGTCAGCAGCTGGTAGCGCAGCGCGAGCTCGGCTTGCCGTGCCGGCGACTCGTGGGGCAGGCGCCGCGAAGCCGCCAGGCGCGGCAGGGCCTGTGCACCGTCAGCGGCCTCGGCAATCAGTTCACCCAGTGTCTGCCGCGTGCCAGCGCTGTTCAGCGCCGTCACCCGCACCGGCTGCACAGGCGCGGTGCCCGGCAGCCCGGCCAGTGCGAGCACCGTGTCGCCTTCGAAGAGGGTGGACGGCAGCGGCAGCTGCCAGACCGGCGTGACGCCCCAGTCGACCTGCAGGTCGCGCCAGGCCTGCTGGCGGATGCGCTGGAAGCTGCGGCGTGCGGCGGCTTCCAGCGCTTCGCCAGGCGTCGCAAACTCGCTGGCGCCGCCGGTCGCGGTGGCCAAGGCCCGCAGTTCGCGCTCGGCCGGTGCATTGCCGACGCCGATCACGAAGACCCGATGCCCGCTTGCCCGGGCGGCGGCGAGCACGCGATCGGACTGCCAGTACTGGCCGTCGGTGATCAGCAGCACGTCCGCCTGATCGTCTTCCGGCTGGTCGGGATCGGCCAGTGCGAAGGTGTTGCGCAGCGCCGCGTCCATCTCGGTGCCGCCCATGTCAGCCTCCATGGCGGCCGCATCCTGGCGCAGGCGCTGCAGGTGGGCGGGCGTGCACAGCGCGGGCGGCAGCTGATGCTCGAGGTCGGAGCCGAAGCGGCTGAGGCTGACGCGATCCCCGGGCCGCAGGCTGTCGGCCAGGCCGGCGAGCGCGCGGCGCGCCGACGCCATGCCGTCGCCGGCCATCGAGCCGGAGCAGTCGACCAGCAGCTTCAGCGTGACATGCGGCCGCGCCGGCGCGGGCGGCGGCACCAGCGAGGCCAGGGCCACCACCGCCGCGGCCTCGTCGTGGCGATCAGCGGCCAGCAGCGCGGCTGCAGGCTGGGCGCTGCCGGGCGTGGCGATGATCACCAGGTCGCGGTCCAGCCAGGCCTGGCTGTCCAGTGCCAGCCGCAGCGTGCGCCCTTCGCGCCACTGGCGCAGCGCATGGCTGGGGCTCTCGAAGCGGGCCTCGGCCCAAGCGCCGCTGACGCTCAAATCAAAAGTTAGCGGGTATTCGACGCCCAGCGAGGCCTGCGGCACCTGCTGCGGCTGCAGGCCGGCGGCCAGTGGGTCGCCATAGCGGGGCGCGATCGTCGTCGGCAGCACGAGCCGCAACCGCCCCTGCTCGAACTGCAGCAACTGCGCGAAGCGCACCTCCAGCACCAGGGTCTCGCCCGGCTTCAGGTTGCCAATGTTCGCGGTGTGCAGGCCGCTGCCCGGCGCGACCTCCAGCATCACCGGTGCATCGCCCAGCGCGAGGGCTTCTTCGTAGCCCTGCGCGCCTTGCGGGCGGGGCGTGATCGCGCCTTCGAGCCGGCGGCCGTTCAACTCGGACGCAAAGCCGAGCAACACCGCCTGCGCCGGCAGCGGGAAGGTGTAGACCACCTCCAGCACTTCGGTGCCGATGTTCTGGTAGGTCTGCCGCAAGGTCAGCTCATACAGCAGGCCATCCAGGCGCGCGCTGACCTGGGCCTGGCTCATCACCGGTTCGGGCCCGCCGGGGCGGGTACAGGCCAGGTGGAAGGCGTTGGGTTCGTGGGACATGGGGGGTCTCCCTGCAAGGGCGGGTGAAGGACTCAAGTCGCCGGGGCGTCGCCGCTGCCGGGTGCGGCGCGCAGCTGGCGGTACAGGCCGGTGATGCCGCGCACCAGCGCGCGCACCTGTTCGGGCGTCAACCCGGCCCGGCCCGGTTCGACATGCACTTCCAGGCCATCGGCCACCGTCATGCGGCTCCAGACCTCGACCGTGCCCGGCGCGGCGGCCCGCGGCGGCGGGTCTTCCGGCGCGCCGGCGATCAGTTCGCGCACCCGGTCCAGGCTCAGGCCGGCGTCGGTCCAGCGCCGTATCAGCAGCAGCTGCTCCAGGTGCCTGCGCTGGTAGAAGGCGCCGCGCTTGCTGCCCTCGGGCCGGCTCAGCAGGCCCTGGGCGATGTAGAAGCGAACGGTGCGAGGCGTGACGCCGGCGAGCGTGGCCAGCTCGTCGAGCGCATAGCGCTCGGCGGGGTCGATTGGATCGGTGGCGACGGGTTCGGAAGGCATGGCTGGACTATGAGACATTGATAAACGACAGTCAAGTGTCCAAAAGTCATGCCAAGCGAGGCGTTGTCGGAACGACCCGGGGGCCTCGCTAAGATTCGATGATGAGCCACGCTGCCACTTCCACCACGACGCCCTCGACGGCCCGCCCAGCAGGCCACCTGCTGGTCGAAGCGCTGATCGCCCAGGGCATCGACACCGCCTTCGGCGTGCCCGGCGAGAGCTACCTCGCGGTGCTCGACGGCTTCCACGAGCACCGCGACAGGATCCGCTTCATCGCCTGCCGGCAGGAGGGCGGCGCCGCCTTCATGGCCGAGGCCCAGGGCAAGCTGAGCGGGCGGCCCGGCATCTGCTTCGTCACCCGCGGGCCGGGCGCCACCAATGCCAGCATCGGGCTGCACACCGCGTTCCAGGATTCGACGCCGATGATCCTGTTCATCGGCCAGGTGGCCAGCGACCAGCGCGACCGCGAGGCCTTCCAGGAAGTGGACTACCGGCAGATGTTCGGCCCCGGCACGCTGGGCATGGCCAAGTGGGTCGGCGAGGTGCACGAGGCCGACCGCCTGCCCGAATACATCGGACGCGCCTTCCACACCGCACTGCAGGGCCGCCCCGGGCCGGTGGTGCTGGTGCTGCCCGAAGACATGCTGACGAAGCTGACCAGCGCGCCGGTGTTGCCGCGCGCCGAAGCGGCGCAGGCCTGGCCGGCCCCCGGCGGCCTGCGCGACCTGCGCACCCTGTTGCTGGCCGCGCAGCGCCCGCTCGTCATTGCCGGCGGCAGCGGCTGGGATGCCGAGAGTGCCAAGGCGCTGCAGCGCTTTGCCGAGAACTGGCAACTGCCGGTGGGCTGCGGCTTCCGCTTCCAGGACACCTTCGACAACCGCCATGCGCTCTATGCCGGCGATGTCGGCATCGGCATCAACCCGAAGCTGGCTCAGCGCGTGAAGGACGCGGACCTGATCATCGCGCTCGGTGTGCGCCTGGGCGAGATGACGACCAGCGGCTACACGCTGCTGCAGCCGCCGCGGCCGGCGCAGAAGCTGGTGCACATCCATGCAGGGGCCGATGAACTCGGCCGCGTCTATGCCGCCGACCTGCTGCTGCAGGCCTCGGTCGGCGCCGCAGCCAAGGCGCTGGAAGCCCTGACCGCGCCGCCCAGCCTGCCCTGGGTCGAATGGACGCAGGCGGCGCATGCCGACTACGAAGCCAACCACGTGGCCCCGTCGGTCGAGCCGCTGGACATGGCGGTGGTGATGAAGACCGTGCAGCGCCTGGCACCGGCCAACACCGTCTACACCAACGGCGCCGGCAACTACAGCGGCTGGCTGCACCGCTACGTGCGCTACCACGGCTTGCAGCACGACGGCCGCACGCAGCTGGCGCCGACCTCTGGCGCGATGGGCTATGGCGTGCCGGCCGCCGTGGGCGCGGCGCTGCTGTACCCCGATCGGACCGTGGTCAACATCGCCGGCGACGGCGACTTCCTGATGAACGGGCAGGAGCTGGCCACGGCCACCGGCTATGGGGCCAACGGCGGCCGGGGGCGGCTGATCAGCCTGGTGGTGGACAACGGTGCCTACGGCACCATCCGCATGCACCAGGAGCGCGAGTACCCGGCACGGGTCAGCGGCAGCGCCCTCTTCAACCCCGACTTCGCGGCTCTGGCGCGGGCCTACGGCTGGCGC
>CAZXLI010000166.1:0-14702 GCA_964641795.1 uncultured Bordetella sp.
CTGTACGGCGAGCGCGTGGGCGCGCTGAGCGTCGTGTGCAGCAGCAAGGAAGAAGCCTCGCGCGTGCTGTCGCAGCTGAAGATCGTGATTCGCACCAACTACTCGAACCCGCCGACGCACGGCGCCCAGGTCGTCGCCACGGTGCTGGAGACGCCGGCGCTGCGCAAGATGTGGGAAGAAGAACTCGCCGGCATGCGCCAGCGCATCAAGCAGATGCGCAGCCTGCTGGCCGAGAAGCTCGCTGCGGCTGGCGTGAAGCAGGACTTCACCTTCATCACCCGCCAACGCGGCATGTTCAGCTACTCGGGCCTCACCGCGCCGCAGATGCAGCGTCTGCGCAGCGAATTCGCGGTCTACGGCGTCGATTCCGGCCGCATCTGCGTGGCCGCGCTGAACACCCGCAACATCGACCCGGTGGTGGCGGCCATCGCCAAGGTACTCTGACCGGGCACAAGTGTCCCCCCAGCCAAGCCCGGCAGCGCCGGGCTTTTTGTTGCCCGACGCTGGTGCGCCCTTGTCACGGAGGGGACATGGCTGGGGCAAATGCGGCTGGGACACCGTTGTTTTTGCCGGATCATCACGGCGCGTGCACATTCACGATGCAAGCGTTACCATTGGCGAATTGCTGCGCTGCACAATTTTGCCCAGCAACCTGTTGAAAGCAATCCCTTCCGGAGCGGTTCCAAGCCATGCTGTACCAGTTCTATGAGACCCAGCGCGCGCTCATGGCGCCGTTTTCCGAGTTCGCGAGCGCCGCGTCCAAGCTGTACAACCACCCGCTGTCGCCGTTCACCCATACGCCGATGGCCCAGCGGATCTCGGCTGGCCTCGACCTGATGCACCGGCTGGCCAAGGAGTACGAGAAACCCGAGTTCGACATCCGCAGTGCCACGGTGGCAGGCGTGGAAGTGGCGGTGCAGGAACAGGTGCCGATCACGAAGCCCTTCTGCCGTTTGCTGCGCTTCAAGCGCTTCTCCGACGACGCGCCGGTGCTCGAGTTGATGAAGACGCAGCCCACCGTGCTGGTTGTCGCGCCGCTGTCCGGCCACCATTCGACGCTGCTGCGCGACACGGTGAAGATGCTGCTGCAGGACCACAAGGTGTTCATCACCGACTGGACCGATGCGCGCAACGTGCCCACAGAAGCCGGGCCCTTCCACCTGGACGACTACATCGCCTACGTGCAGGAGTTCATCCGCCACATCGGGCCCGAGGTCAACGTGATCTCGGTGTGCCAGCCGACGGTGCCGGTGCTGGCCGCGGTGTCGCTGATGGCCACGCACGGCGAGTTCACGCCCCGCACGTTGACGATGATGGGCGGCCCGATCGACGCTCGCCGGTCGCCCACCGCGGTCAACAACCTGGCGATGAACAAGAGCTTCGAGTGGTTCGAGAACAACGTGATCTACCGCGTGCCGCCGAACTTCCCCGGCGCCGGCCGTCGCGTCTACCCGGGCTTCCTGCAGCACACCGGCTTCGTCGCGATGAACCCGGACCGCCACCTCAGCTCGCACTACGACTACTTCCTCGACCTGGTGCGCGGCGACGAGGATTCGGTCGACGCCCACCGCGCCTTCTACGACGAATACAACGCCGTGCTCGACATGCCGGCCGAGTACTACCTCGACACGATCAAGACCGTGTTCCAGGACTTCGCGCTGGTCAACGGCACCTGGGACGTCAACGGCACGCTGGTGCGGCCGCAGGACATCAGCACCAGCGCGCTGCTGACGGTGGAAGGCGAGCTCGACGACATCTCCGGCGCCGGCCAAACCCGTGCTGCGCACGAACTGTGCACCGGCATTCCGAAGGCGCGCCAGTTCCATTACGACGTGGAAGGCGCGGGCCACTACGGCATCTTTTCGGGCCGCCGCTGGCGCGAGAAGGTCTACCCGGAGATCCAGGCCTTCATCAAGCGCTTCAACGCACCCGAGGCCAAGCTCGACATCGAGGCGCCCAAGGCGCCGGCCCGCAAGCGCGCGCCCCGGAAGGGATAATCCCGGCGGTGACCGTCGCCGCCGCGCCCACCGCCCCCTCCACACTGGCCGACCGCATCGACGCCGCACTGCCGCAGACGCAGTGCACGCGCTGCGGCTACCCCGATTGCCGCCGCTATGCCGAGGCCATTGCCGCTGGCGAGGCGGCGATCAACCGCTGCCCGCCGGGCGGCGCCGAAGGCATCGTCCGCCTGTCCCGCATCACCGGCCAGCCGGTGCTGCCGCTGGATGTCGAGCGCGGGCATGAAGGCCCACTGAACCTGGCGGTGATCGACGAGGCCTGGTGCATCGGCTGCACGCTGTGCATCAAGGCCTGCCCGGTCGATTGCATCGTCGGCGCGCCGAAGCTGATGCACACGGTGATCGATGAACTCTGCACCGGCTGCGAACTGTGCATTCCGGTGTGCCCGGTCGACTGCATTGCGCTGAAGGTTGTGAGTGCCGAGCGCACCGGCTGGGCCGCATGGTCTCAGCCGCAGGCGGACGCGTCACGTGAACGTTATGCCTTCCACCAGCTGCGCGTCGAGCGCGACAAGCGCGAGAACGACGAACGCCTGGCCGCCAAGGCCACCGCGAAGCTGGCCGACCTGGCCAGCCACACGCGGCTGACCGACCCCGAAGCCATCGAGGCCAAGCGCGCGGTGATCGAAGCCGCGCTCGCCCGCGCCAAGGCGCGCAAGCCCGAGGGCGGCGCCTCGTGAGCGCCGGTCACCTCACCCGCCTGCAGTCCGGCGGGCTGCTGCTGCTGGCCGCGCTGATCTGGGGATCGGCCTTCGTGGGCCAGTCGCTCGGCATGGCCGGTGTCGGTCCGCTCACCTTCACCGGCGTTCGCTTCGCGCTCGGCGCCTTCGTCGTGCTGCCGCTGGCCTGGCGAGAACGCGCACAACTGCAGGCCGGCGGGCGGCCGCTGAGCCCGCATGATGCCGGCTGGATCGTGCTGCTGGGGTTGCTGCTGTGCACCGGCGTCGTGATGCAGCAGGTCGGACTGATCAGCACCACGGTCACCAACGCCGGGTTCCTGACGGCGCTGTATGTGCCGCTGGTTCCGCTGCTGGCCTGGCTGGTGCACCGGCAGATGCCGCACTGGAGCGTCTGGCCGGCGGCGATCGGCTGCCTGGCGGGCACCTGGCTGATGACGGGCGCGTCGCTGCAACAACTGTCGCGGGGCGACCTGTGGGTGCTGGCCAGCGCGATCCCCTGGGCGCTGCACGTGCTGCTGGTCGGCCACATCGCCAATCGGCTGCACGGCGCCTATGCGGTGGCCTGCGGGCAGTTCGTCGTCTGCGCGCTGATGAGCCTGCTGTTGGGCGGCTTCACCGAGCCGATCACGCTCGAAGGCCTGCGTCTGGCCGCCGGTGCCATCGCCTACACCGGCATCGTCTCGGTGGGCATCGGCTTCACGCTGCAGGTGATCGGGCAGCGCCACGCGCACCCGGCCGATGCGGCGATCATCCTCTCGTCCGAGACGGTGTTTGCCGCCGCCTTTGGCGCCGCGTTCATGGGCGACCGGCTCGGCGCCACGGGTCTGGCCGGCGCCGCCCTCATCCTCGGCTGCATCCTGGCCGTGCAGATCCAGCCGCTGCTGAAATCGCATCGCAACGCATGAAGCCCGCCGACATCGAACCCTTCTTTGCAACGCTCGCGGCCGCCAATCCGCAGCCGGCCAGCGAGCTGGAGTACACCAGCGTCTTCGAGCTGCTGGCGGCCGTGCTGCTGTCGGCCCAGGCCACCGACGTCGGCGTCAACAAGGCCACGCGCAAGCTGTTCCCGGTGGCCAACACGCCGCAGCAGTTGCTGGCGCTGGGCTACGACCGGCTGTGCGAGTACATCCGCACCATCGGCCTGTACCGCAACAAGGCCAAGCACCTGCTGCAGACCTGCCAGATCCTGGTCGAGCGCCATGGCGGCGAAGTGCCGCGCAGCCGGGCCGAACTCGAAGCCCTGCCCGGCGTCGGCCGCAAGACCGCCAATGTGGTGCTGAACGTCGCCTTCGGCCAGCCGACGATGGCCGTGGACACGCACATCTTTCGCGTCAGCAATCGCACCGGCCTGGCGCCGGGCAAGACGCCGCTCGCGGTGGAGCTGCAGCTGGAACGGCGCGTGCCCGAGCGCTACCGGGTCGAGGCCCACCACTGGCTGATCCTGCATGGCCGCTACGTCTGCGTTGCGCGTTCGCCGCGTTGCACGGCCTGCAGCGTGCGCCCGTGGTGCGACACCGGCCGCCGGCTGGCCGCATGAAGATCCTGACCGCTGCGGCGGCGCTGCTGCTGGCGGCGGCCGCCGGCACCGCGGCCGCGCCGGTCACGGTGCGCGACGATGCCGGCCATGTGCTGACGCTGGCGGCGCCGGCGCGGCGCGTCGTCACGCTCGCGCCGCACCTGGCCGAACTGGTCTTCGACGCCGGCGCCGGCGATCGGCTGGTCGGCGTGATGCGCTACAGCGACTTCCCGCCCGCGGTGGCGCAACTGCCGATCGTCGGCGATGCCTTCGCGGTCAACCTCGAGGTGATCGCGTCGCTGAAGCCCGATCTGCTGCTGATGTGGTCCAGTGGGGTCAATCCGCGCCAGCAGCAGCGGGTGCAAGCCCTGGGAGTACCGACCTACGAGAGCGAGATCGGCACCATCGACGGGCTGGCCGACACGCTGCGCCGCCTGGGCACCCTGTTCGGCACCGAGCCGGTTGCCGAAGCGGCGGCACGCAGGACGCTCGAGCGCTGGCAGGCCCTGAAGACGCGCTATGCCCTGCGCAAGCCGGTGCGCGTGTTCTACCAGCTGTGGCACGAGCCGCTGATGACGGTGAACCACCAGCACCTGATTGCGCAGGCGATCGAAGCCTGCGGCGGCGTCAACGTGTTCGCGCAGCAGCCGGTGCTGACCCCCACCATCAGCTGGGAAGCCGCCGTGGCGGCCGATCCGCAGGTGGTCATCACCGGCGCCGGCCGCGACGAGCCGGCGCGCCTCGAAGCCTGGCAGCGCTTCAGCCGCGTCGAGGCGGTCAGGCGCGGCCTGGTGATCGCGCTCGACGGCCATCAGCTGGCTCGCATGTCGCCACGTTTCGTCGATGCGGCCCAGTCGCTGTGCGAGGCGATCGATCGGTCGCGCCGATAGCACTCAACTTACGCGGCCACCCAGACCCCGCCGGCCTCGCGCCAGGCACAGCCGTACACCGTCTCGAGCAAGGGTGCCCGAATCATCTGGTCGCAGCGGCCGGCCGACCAGCCGCCGTCGCCGTGCAGGGCCAGCACATGCGTGGCCGCCCGCAGGATCCAGTTCACGTCGTGCGCGCTGGCCACCAGGGCGGCGCCGCTCGCCGGGTGGACCAGGCCGCCGAGCCACTGCGCGATCAGCGCCTGATGCGCCGGATCCTGGAATGACACCGGCTCGTCCATCAGCATCAGCGGCGCGCCCTGCAGCGCGCACTGCGCCAGGGCCACGCGCTGGCGCTCGCCGCCCGAGAGCTGCATCACGCCGCGCATGGCCAGGTGTGCCACGTCGAGCTGCGCCATCACCGCGTCGGCGCTCAGCGGGCCGGGCCGCACGGTGCTCAGTGTCAACAGGCGCTGCACGCTGAGCGGAAAACGGTCCACCGCCTGCTGTGGCGCATAGGCACGCGCCCAGGCGGCATCGGCCGCGGGCCACTCCGCCTGCGGCCGGCCCATCCAGCGCACCTCGCCGTGGCGATGCGGCACCGGCAGGCCGGCCAGCGCGCGCAGCAGGGTGCTCTTGCCGGCCGCGTTGCGACCGATCACGCACCAGCGTTCACCGGGCAGCACCTGCCAGTCCAGGCCCTGCAGCAGGCAGCGGCCCGCCGCCTGCAGCGTGATGCCGCGCACCTCGAGCAGCGGCGCTGCGCTCATCGCCCGCCCCGCGCCAGCACCGCGATGAACAGCGGCGCGCCGACCAGGGACATCACGGCGCCCACCGGCAACTCCAGCGGCGCGACGATCGTGCGCGCAGCCAGATCCGCCAGCGTGAGCAGCGCGGCGCCGCCGATGGCGCTCATCCAGGCCAGGTCGCGGGTGCGCTGCACACCGATCAGGCGCAGCGCCTGCGGGACCACCAGGCCGACAAAGCCGATGGCCCCGGCGCTGGCCACCGCCAGCCCGGCCGCCAGCGAGGCGCCCACCAGCAGCAGCCAGCGCAGGCGCCGCACGGGCTCGCCGAGCAGCGCAGCCACCTCGCTGCCCAGCATCAGGCGGTCGATGGCCGTGTCGCGCCAGCTCAGCAGGGCCACGAAGGCCAGCGCGGCGACGCCGCAGGCCAGCCCGCCCTGCGCGCCCGACAGATCCCCCACCAGCCAGAAGATCGCGCCGCGCAGGCGCTGGTCCGGCGTCACGGCCAGCAACAGCGTGGCCACCGCACCGCACAGCGACGCCAGCATCGCGCCGGTGAGCACCAGCCGCGGCGAGGCATCGTCCGCCGAGGCCAGGGCACTGCGCGTCAGCGCCAGCAGCAGCACGCCGGCGGCCAGCGCGCCGAGGCCGGCGCCCAGCCACAGGCTCGCGCCGAACATCAGGGCCAGCAGCGCACCGACCGAGGCCCCGCCCGACGTTCCCAGCACATAGGGGTCGGCCAAGGGGTTGCGCAGCAGCACCTGCATCGCCAGGCCGGCCAGTGCCAGCAGCGCCCCAACACCGACGGCCGCGCCGACCCGCGGCGCCCGCAGCGCGATGATCAGTTCGCGGTCGAAGCCCGCGCTGCCCAGCGCCAGCCCCGCCAGCACCGACAGTGCCAGCAGCCCCAGCAGCGCGCCGGCCAGGGCGGCCAGACGAGCGCCGGTCAGGCCCACGCCATCGCACCCGCGGCGAAGCGGCGTCCAGCACACGCCGCGGAGCCGGCTCCGCCCGTCCGCTGGCGTGACCCCCTCAAGGGGGGTGAGCCCGGACACAGAAGGTCCGGGGGACCTTCTGTGCCTGGCGAACGGACGGTCCGGAGGACTGTCCTGGGCCGAAGGCCGACGCAGGCGCTCCGGGGGTAGGCCATGTCAGAGCGGCAGCTTCCAGCGCAGGCCCGCGAAGAAGCCGCGCGCCGGCTGGTCGTAGCCCTTGGCCGTCTCGTAGTGCACATCGGCGACATTCTCGATGCGCGCGAACAGCTGCAAGGCGCGGGACACGTCCCACTGCACGGTCAGGTCGCCCACCGTGTAGGCGGGCAGCGTGATGCCGCCGCTGTCGGGGCGCTGGCCCGCATGGCGCAGTGCCACGCCGGCGCGCCAGCCCTGGCCCAGGTCCTGCGTCAGGTTCAGCGAGGCCAGCATGTCGCTGCGCCGCAAGCGCCGCTCGCCGGTGACGCCGTCGACCGCCCGCTGGGAGGTCAGGCTCGCACGCAGGTCGGTACCACCGAAGCGCCCGGCATACGACAGCTCGAGCCCGCGGTTGCGCGTTTTCGCGAAGTTCGAGAACGTGAAGGTGGTGAAGTCGTAGTCGATCTCGTCGGTGATGCGGGTGCGGAACAGCGTCGCGCGCAGGCGGTGGTTCGTCACTGCCCATTGCAGGCCCGCCTCGGCACTGCGGCTGAACTCGGGCTTGAGGTCCGGATTGCCCGAGTACGGCGCGTACAGGTAGCCCAGCGGCGCCACGCCGAAGGCGTTCGCCACCGTGGCAATCGCCTTCCAGGCCGGGTCGAACTGCCAGCCCCAGGCGAGGCTGCCGCTGGCCCGCGAATCGGTGCCCTCGACGTGGTCGTAGCGCAGGTTGGCCGCCAGTTCCTGCGCGCCGAAGGTCGCACGCGCGCCACCGAACAGCGCCGAGACCTCGCGTCCATGCGCGTAGACGCCGCCGAAGCCGTCGTCGGCATCGATGCGCTGGCGCTGATGGTCGACGCCGGCATTGAGCTTCAGCCCCTCGGCCAGCGTGAACTCGTTGTCCCAGTTCAGCGAGTCGACGTTCGTGCGGTAGCGTGCGTGGTAGCCGAAGTCGCCGGTGGTGTCGTCATGCACCGTCTCGCGCTGGCTGGACAGGCGCAAGCGGCTGCTCCACCGGCTGGTCCACACGTCGTCGCTGCCCACATGCACCAGGCTCTTCGCGGTGTTCGCGTGCTGCAGATCGGTCGGTGCGCCGAACTTGCTGTCGTAGTCGAGCCTGCCTTCGGTGTACACCCAGCCGGCCGACAGCCGATGCTGGACGCTCAATTCATGCGATAGGTTCAGCGCCGCGCTGGTGTTGCGGTAGCCGTCGCGGTCGGGATTCGCGGCCGGCACCGCCGCCGGGTTGATGGCCGAATAGCCGCGGTCGCGCAGGGCCGACACGCCCAGCGACAGCTGCGTCGTGCCCCAGCGCTGGCTGAGTCCGGCCGCGGCGTGCACCAGCCCGCGCGAGCCGGCTTCCAGCGAGGCACCGGCACCCGGTGCGCCGCCCGTGAAGACCTGGATCACGCCGCCGATCGCGCCGGCACCGTACAGCGCGGAGGCATTGCCGCGCACGATCTCGATGCGTTCGACCTGGTCGAGCATCAGGTGCTCGATGCCGATCTGGCCGGTGGCGTCCTGGCGCGACAACGGCACGCCATCGACCAGCACCAGCACCTGGCGCGACTGCGCGCCGCGCACGAACAGCGAGGTGGCGGTCCCGCGCGGTCCGTTGCTGGCGAATTGCACGCCGGCCTCGGTGGCCAGCAGCGAGGCCAGGTCGACGGCCTGCGAGCGCTCGATGTCGCTTCGCGTGATCACCGTGGTGTGGGGCAGCGTGTCGGCCAGCGATTGCGGGCCGCGCGCGGCCGTCACGACCACTTGCGACGACGAAGCTTCTTGCGCCGCGGCGTTGCCACAGCAAACGACCGCGCAGGCGGCCAGCAGGGGAGTGGCGCGCAGCGCCAAGGAAGGAAGGAACATAGGGGAACGGAACTCGAGGACAGCGCCGGCCTGCGCTTCCCCGCGCGGGCACTGGCAATGCGGCTCGACCTCGCGCTTCGGCACGCGATGTCGAACCCCCTGTTGGCCGGTATCCGGGCTGGCGGAGGCAACCCCTGTGGCCTTCCCGGCGACCGCAGTCGCCAGTGGCTTGAAGACACAGGAGCGGAGGCTCGGCGAGCCTCGTCCGCTTACCGTTGCGGGGGCAGCGCAGGTTAGGTTGCCGTCCGTCGGACGACGCCCCTCCTGCTTCCCGTTTAACCCACCGGCGACCGAAGCGCCGGCGGAGCACCAACAGCCGGCATCGTACCAGCGACGCCTACAATGTCGGACTCCACAGCTGGCGGCGGGCGGCCCATGTCCAGATTCGATGAACTTGCCGAGCGCATCGAGCGCCTGGTGCTGCGACACGAGGAACTGAAGCGCACCAACGCGCTGCTCGAACAACAGCTGTCCAGCGTGACGGCCGAACGCGACAGCCTGCGCTCGCGGCTGCTGGCGGCACGCAACCGCATCGACGCGTTGATCGAACGCATCCCCGCTGACCAGACCATCATCGCCGAGGCGGGCGGACCCAAGGCATGAAGCAGATCGAAGCCACCATCCTCGGCCAGAGCTACGTGCTGGCCTGCCCCCCCGGCGGCGAAGCGCTGCTGCTGGAAGCGGTGAACATCGTCGACCGCGAGATGAGCGCGATCCGCGATGCCGGCAAGGTGAAGGCGCGCGAGCGCATGGCCGTGCTGGCCGCGCTGAACCTGGCCTACCAGCGGGCCGAGCAGACGCAGGCCGCGCCGTCGCCCGCCGCCAGCACCGTTCGGCAGCCGGTCGACGCACCGGCCGGCGATGTCGACGCCCTCATCCGCCGCATCGATGCCGCACTCGGCGACGACGGGCTGCTGCTGTGAAGAATTGATTGCCGAATAGGCTTCAATCCGTCATCCGAACTGCGCCGCGCCGTGCTTAAAATGGCCCTGTCCGGTGTGTCTGCGTGGGTTTTATATTTCCTTGAACCGATGCTCAATGAGCTAGGGCTTGGAACATTGCCTGGCAGGTGCGATCGTCTCGCGTCAGATGAACCCGAAGCCTTGCTGACCTCGCCCACCTGAATCTGACCACTTGGGTTCAGGAATGCGGCCCACGGGGCATGCCGGACACCCTTCTCCAAGACTGCCTGTTTTCCGGTCATCTGCCTCCCCGCTTCGCCATCCTGTTCTCAGCACGATGCCCAGCTACTGGCTGATGAAGAGCGAGCCCGACGAGTGCTCGATCGACGACCTCGCGGCAGCCCCGCAGCAGACAGTGCCGTGGATCGGCGTGCGCAACTACCAGGCACGCAACTTCATGCGCGATGCGATGAGCGTCGGCGACGGCGTGCTGTTCTATCACTCATCATGTGCGGAGCCGGGGATTGCCGGTCTGGCCAGGGTGGCCAGCACGGCCTACCCCGATGCGACGCAGTTCGACCCCACGAGCCCCTACTTCGACGCCAAGGCCAGGCGCGAGGAACCGCGCTGGCTGCATGTGGACGTGAAGCTCGATCGCAAGACGCGGCTGCTGTCGCTCAAGGAGATGCGCACACTGCCTCAGCTGGCCTCGATGCGCGTGCTGCAGGCCGGCAACCGGTTGTCGATCACGCCGGTGACGGCCGCCGAGTGGCAGGCCGTGAGCGCGCTGCTGAAGGGCTGAGCGCTTGTTCCTCGATCCACTGGTGATCGGTGGCCTGCTGCTGCTGGGCAGCGTGGCGGGCTTCCTGGCCGGATTGCTGGGCGTGGGCGGCGGCATGATGATGGTGCCCTTCCTCACCTGGTTCCTCACCGCCCACCAGGTCGATCCCGGGCTGGCGGTGAAGATGGCGATCGCCACCTCGATGGCGACGATCCTCTTCACCTCGATCTCCAGCGTGCGCGCACACCATCAGCGCGGCGCCGTGCGCTGGGACCTGTGGCGCGCGATGGCGCCGGGCATCGTGCTCGGCGGCCTGGCCTCCGGTGGCGCCGCCTTCGCGCTGGTGCGGGGCCGTGCGCTGGCGCTGTCGTTCGCGCTGTTCGTCGGCTTCGCTGCCACGCGCATGCTGTTCGTCACCAGGCCGCGCAGCACCTGGCGCCTGCCAGGACCGCTGGGACTGTCTGCCGTCGGTGGCGGCATCGGCTTCGTGTCGGGGCTGGTCGGTGCGGGCGGCGCCTTCATGTCGGTGCCCTTCATGGGTCGCTGCGGCATTGCCATCCACCAGGCGGTGGCCACCAGTGCCGCGATCGGCCTGCCGATTGCGCTGGCCAACACGGTGGGCTACGTGATCGGCGGCTGGCAGGTCCACAGCAATGTGCCCGGGAGCCTGGGCTTCCTGGTCCTGCCGGCGCTGCTGATCATTGCGCTGGCGAGCATCAGCACCGCGCCGCTGGGCGCGCGCCTGGCGCATGCCATGGACGTCTCGCAGCTGAAGAAGGTGTTCGCGATGTTGCTCTACGGCCTGGCCGGCTACATGGCCTGGCGGGCCTTCGGCTGACAGTCGGCGGCGACTACTTCTCGCCGAAGCGGATGCTGGCGAGTGCAACCGAATTGCCACCGCGCCGGCGTGCAGCCGACAGCGCGGCCTCGCAGGCGCCGATCACCTCTTCCTGGGTGTGGGCGGTGTGCGGGTAGCTGGCCACCCCCATCGAGACCGTGAAGCCCAGCTCCTGGCCCTCGATCGCGACGATCTGTGTCGCGCACTGGCGGCGCAGCCCCTCCATGCGCGAATGCGCCGTGGCCAGACCCACGCCCGAGAGCAGCACGGCGAAGCGGCGGTCGTCGATGCGGCACGAAGCATCCATCGCCCGCGTATTGCCGCGCAGCAGGCGACCCATCGATTCGTGGATGCGCTCGAACACCCGATCACCGAAGGCTTGGGCCTTGTCGCTGAGCGGATCGATCTCCATGAAGACCAATGCAAACTCGCGGTGCTCGCGCATCGAGAGGTCGACCTCGCGGCGCATCTGATCGTCGAAGTGGGCCCGGGTCGACAGGCCGGTGGCGGAATCGCGCAGACCCTGCTCGCCAAACTCGCGCCGCAGCGCGACATTGGCCTGCTGCTGCTGCTCGAGCTGTTCGAGTGCGGCCTTCAGCTGGCCTTCGCGCCGGCGCTGCGCCAGCAGGTCCTGCCACACGCTGCACAGCACGCGACGGCCGCCCAGGCTGGTGGCCAGGCGCAGCACCGACCACTCGTGCCGTTCGCCGCGCCAGTCGAACTTGTGCTCGCTGCCCAGCGCTGCGCCGTGCGAGAGCGCCGTCTGGTCGGCACTGCGCAGCAGCATGGCCAGCGGCGCTTCGAGCAGTTCGGGGTCGTGGCGGCCGATCAGTTCCTCGGCCGGCCGGCCAAGAAAGGCGGCCATCGCCGCATTCACATGCAGGTAGCGGCCGTCGGCCGCGTCCTTCACGCCGATCATCCAGCCGTGCTGGGCGGCGAGCGCCGCCAAGCCCTGGCCCAGCACGGCCGACAGGGCCGCCTCCGCAGGCAAGGCGCCGGACCCAGCGGCCGGCTCGGGCAACACATTCATCGGCAGGGCTGGCACGGGGACAACGGTGGCAGGGCAGTCGTTCGACGGGGCTTCACGGCATTCTGGGCAGCGCTGGCATCGCAGATCAAGCCACGATGCCTCCGTGCTCCCTAGGTTTGATCATACCTATCGGCCCCGCCGGCGCGTGCTGAAGGGCGCGCGCTGCGCGGGCGGGCCTCAGAGCCTGAGAGTTTTTCGGGCATGCCCGAGCAGCGTGCCAAAACACGCCTGATCTAGGCGCAAAGCACAGCCATAGCTCGGGCTATGGCGAGCATTTGCAACGACGAGCAGGTGTGTTTTGGCGTGATGAGCGGGCATGAGCGAAAGACTCTCAGGCTCTCAGCCCAGCAGCAGTTGGACGCTGTGTTCGTACAGCGACGTCAGGTGCTCGAAGCTCTGCAGCAGCGCTTCGCTCTCGCGCGCCAGGGCCAGGCGGCCGTCGCGCTGGCTCGCATCACGCATGCCGTCGAGCAGGCGCTGCCATTGGCCGCGTGCCACGGCCAGCGCCTCGCGGATTTCCGGGCTGGTCAGCGGCGCCTGCTCCAGTTGCAGCAGGGCCGACTCGAACTCGTGAACGGCGCCCAAAGCAGCCTCGGCCTGCAGTTGGGCCTGTGCCGGGGCCAGCAGGCCGGCCAGCAGTGCCTGCTTGGCCAGGCGCTGACTCAGCATGCGCTGGCGTCCACTGAGGTTCACCACCTGCAGGTTGCGGCGGCCGCTGGCAGCCTGCAGGCCATCGGTGAACGCCTGCGCCGCCTCCAGCAGGGCCTGGGCCTGCAGATCGAGTTCGCCGAGGTCGAGTGTGCTGCGCCGGCCCTGCAGCACGCGTTGCAGGTCCTGCCAGGCCTGCAGCGATTGCGCGCGCAGCGGCTGCAGCGCATCGGCCAGCGCCAGCGCGGCCAGTTGGTCGATGTTGACCTGCGCGCGGGCCACTGAATCACGCAGCATGTCGTCGGCGGCCGCGCGTTCGACGCCGGCTTGCGACAAGGCCAGCGCCTTGACGATGCGCTGCGACAGCATGCGCAGCTGGCCTGCACGGTTCACGGCATCGGCCGCCTCGGCGGCTTCGATCACCGCGCGCGACACTTCGCCGACGCGCAGATTGGTCTGCATCGAGGCCGTGCGCAGCAGCGCGAACGCATCGGGCTCGCTGAGCTGCTGCGCGCTCATCAGCATGCCCTTGGCGCGATCGACCCACTTGCGCTCGTCCAGCCGCGCCAGCGCGCCGGCCAGTTCGCGCTGCAGCGCCTGTTGCTGCTGGAAGCGCACGCGGGCCAGCGGCAGCGCCAGCCGCAGTGCAGCGGCGGTGGCCGGCGCGGCGGCGATGTGCATCACGCCGCCGCTCGCGGCCTGCTCGGCCAGCGACGGTGGCAGGGCATCGCAAAACAACAGCACCGGCAGCGCATGGCCCGCCTGCAGCAGCCCCAGCGCTTCGAGCAGCCCCTCATCCACCACGCTGGTGTCGACAACGACCGCTTCGGGTGCGAGCCGAACCGCTTCACGCACCAAGTTGTGCCATGCGGTGGCGCCCGCCACGCGCAGTCCTTCGGCCCGCAGGCGCTCGGCCAGCAGCTGGGCGGCAGGCTCTTCGGGGCAGGCAATCAGCAGCAGCATCGGTAGCGTTCTACGAGGGAAATCGGCAAGCGGTGGCCGCAAGCATAGGCCAGCTTGCAGGTGCCGGGCCGGGTGCCACACGCCCACCTCGAAGCCGGGCGGCACGGTTATTGCGATGCAGCATGCGCCGGGCGTAACGATGCGCCCTGGGCCGGTGACACCACCGGCCGCAGCCGTTCTCCCCGGCTGTGCCGTGATCGCTTCGCGGGCCGCTGCGCCCCGGTCTGCCCCATGCCCCGTGGCTCGCCAGCCGCGGTTTGCCGGCCTTCCCTTGTCAGCCACCATGTCGACCTTCAAGACCTTCCTGCGGGCCGGGCACGGCCCGACGCTGTTCGCGTCGTTCCTGTACTTCGGTTTTTCCTGCTGCATCTGGGTGCTCAACGGGGCCATGGCACCGTTCATCACCGAGGCCTATGGCCTGAGCGCCGCGCAGAAGGGGCTGATGCTGTCGGTGCCGATCATCGCCGGCGCGCTGATGCGCTTTCCGCTCGGCGTGCTGGCGCAGTACATCGGCCGCAAGAACGCCACGCTGGTCGAGATGGGGATGATCGCGGTGGCCATGCTGTTCGGCTTCTTCTTCGTCAACAGCTTCAACGACCTGCTGAAGATGGGCGTGCTGCTGGGCATTGCCGGGGCCAGCTTCGGCGTGGCCCTGAGCCTGGGCTCGGGCTCGTTCCCGCCGGGGACAGCGGCGCCTACTTCCAGGACGTGGGCG
>CAZXLI010000167.1:0-14688 GCA_964641795.1 uncultured Bordetella sp.
GGCACGCTGGGCATCCTGTTGCCGCCCTCGATCACGATGATCCTGTACGCGGTGGCAGCCGAGCAGTCGCTCGGGCGGCTGTTCCTCGCCGGCATCTTTCCGGGTGTGCTGCTGGTCGTGCTGTTCGCGGGTTATGCGGCGTTCCGCTACCGTCGCGAGTACCGGCTGGCCGAGGCCGAGTACCGCCGTTCCGGCGCCGCATCGGCCCTGCTGGCGGACGAGCACTTCTCGGCGCGTGAGAAGTTCGAGATGCTGCCGCGCGTGATCCCGTTCGTGCTGCTGCTGATCGGCGTGATGGTGGCGCTGTACGGCGGCTTCGCGACGCCGAGCGAAACCGCCGGCCTCGGCGCGCTGCTGGCGCTGGCGCTGATCGCCGGCATCTACGGTGTCTGGCGCATCAAGGACGTCAAGCCCATCCTCGCCTCCACGCTGAAGGAGTCGACGATGCTGATGATGATCATCGGCATGTCGCTGCTGTTCTCGTACGTGATGAGCTACCTGCACATCAGCCAGTCGACGGCCGAGTGGATCGTCGGGCTGCACCTGTCGAAGTGGGTGCTGCTGGCGGCGGTGCTGGTGATGGTGATCGTGCTCGGCTTCTTCCTGCCTCCGGTGAGCATCATCCTGATGACCGCGCCGATCATCCTGCCGCCGCTGAAGGCCGCGGGCTTCGACCTGATCTGGTTCGGCGTGCTGATGACCATCGTGATGGAGACCGGCCTGATCCACCCGCCGGTGGGGCTGAACATCTTCGTCATCAAGAACATCGCACCGGACATTCCGCTGTCCGACATCATCTGGGGCGTGTTGCCCTTCGTCGTGCTGATGCTGCTGGCGGTGCTGCTGATCTGCATCTTCCCCGGCATCGCCACGGCACTGCCCGATGCCGTGATGGGCGCGGCGGCGGGCGCGGCCGGAGCCCGGCCGTGAATGCCCCGGCAGAGCCGCGCGCCTGGAACACGCGTGCCCGGCAGCGCGCGCAGCGGCTGGCACGGGCGGCGGGCGAGCTCGGCCCCGCCCTGCGCGGCAAGCAGGTGGCCAGCGCACAGGTGGTGGCGCTGCTCAATGCGGTGATCGAGCCCTTCGACCGGGTCTGCCTGGAAGGCAACAACCAGAAGCAGGCCGACTTCCTGGCGCAGGCGCTGGTGCAGGTGGACGGGGCACGCGTGCACGACCTGCACATGGTGCAGTCGGTGCTGGCGCTGCCCGAGCACCTGGAGGTGTTCGAGCTCGGCATCGCATCGAAGCTGGACTTCTCGTTCTCCGGGCCGCAGGGCGGGCGGCTGGCCAGGCTGGTGGCCGAGGGCCGGCTGCGGATCGGCGCGATCCACACCTACCTCGAGCTCTTCTCGCGCTACTTCGTCGACCTGACGCCGCAGGTCTCGCTGATCGCCGCGCAGGCCGCGGACGCCGAAGGCAACCTCTACACCGGCCCGAACACCGAGGACACGCCGGCCATCGTCGAGGCCACCGCCTTCAGCGGCGGCATCGTCATCGCGCAGGTCAACGAGGTGCTGGACCACCTGCCGCGCACCGACGTGCCCGCCGGCTGGGTCGACTTCGTGATCCAGGCGCCGCGGCCCAACACCATCGAGCCGTTGTTCACGCGCGACCCGGCGCAGATCAGCGACGTGCAGGTGCTGATGGCGATGATGGCGATCAAGGGCCTGTACGCCGAATACGGCGTGCAGCGCTTGAACCATGGCATCGGCTTCGACACCGCGGCGATCGAGCTGCTGCTGCCCACCTATGCCGAATCGCTTGGCCTGAAGGGCCGGATCTGCCGGCACTGGGCGCTGAACCCGCACCCTGCGCTGATCCCGGCCATCGAGGCGGGCTGGGTCGAGAGCGTCCATTCGTTCGGCTCCGAGCTTGGCATGGAAGACTATGTGCGCGCCCGTTCGGACATCTTCTTCACCGGTCCCGACGGCTCGCTGCGCAGCCACCGCGCCTTCTGCCAGGCCGCCGGGCACTACGCCTGCGACCTGTTCATCGGCTCGACGCTGCAGATCGACCTGCAGGGCAACAGCTCCACCGCGACGCTGGGCCGCATCACCGGCTTCGGCGGTGCGCCCAACATGGGCGCGGATGCCCGCGGGCGGCGCCATGCCAGTCCCGCGTGGCTGAAGGCCGGCGAGCAGGCCCGCGCCGGGCGCACCGGCGCAGCCGGCACGCCGCGCGGCCAGAAGCTGGTGGTGCAGATGGTCGAGACCTTCCGCGAGCACATGCAGCCCGCCTTCGTCGAGACACTCGATGCGTGGACGCTGCAGCAGCAGGCCGGCCTGGCGCTGCCGCCGATCATGGTGTACGGCGAGGACGTGACGCATGTGCTCACCGAAGAGGGCATCGCCAACCTGCTGCTGTGCCGCAGCGACGAGGAGCGGGAGCAGGCGATCCGCGGCGTGGCCGGCTACACGCCGGTCGGCCTGGCCCGCGACCGCCGCGTGGTCGAGAACCTGCGGGACCGGGGCGTGATCCACCGCGCCGAAGACCTGAGCATCGACGCGCGCGATGCCACCCGCAACCTGCTGGCGGCGCGCAACGTGCGCGACCTCGTCCGTGCCTCGGGCGGCCTCTACCGGCCACCGAAGCGCTTCCGCAACTGGTAGGCCCACCCACCATGACACAGATGTCTCCGGGGCTCGAAGCCCTGCAATTCGAATTCGATGGCCAGCGCCCGGTCGGTCTGTTCAGGCCGGTGCTGGTGGGCGTGCTGGGCTCCGGCAACCTCGAGGTGCTGATGGAGCCCGACAGCCGCAGCGGCTGCCGCTTCCGCATCGACACCTCGGCGCGGGGCTTCGGCGGCATCTGGGAAGCGGTGCTGCGCGACTTCCAGTCGCGCCACACCTTGTCGGGCGTGAGCGTCGCGATCCACGACATGGGTGCCACGCCCGCCGTCGTCAGCCTGCGGCTGGAACAGGCGGTGCGGGAGATGCAGCCATGAGCGCCGCGATGTCGTTCGCCGAATGCTCTGCCCGGCAGCGGCTTGCGCTGCTGCTGGACGAGGGTTCGTTCCGCGAGCTGCTGCCGCCCACCTTGCGCGTCAGCAGTCCGCACCTGGCGGCGCTGGGCCTGCCCTGCGCCTTCGACGATGGCGTCATCATCGGCCTGGCGCGCCTGGGCGGTCACAAGGTGGCCGTGGCCGCGCAGGAAGGGGCCTTCATGGGGGGCGGCGTGGGCGAGGTGCACGGCGCCAAGCTGGTGGGCCTGTTCCGGCGCGCGGTGCGCGAGCGTGTGGGCGCGGTGCTGCTGCTGGCGGAGTCCGGGGGGGTGCGGCTGCATGAGGCCAATGCCGGGCTGATCGCGGTGTCGGAGGTGATGCGGGCGATGCTGGATGCGCGCGCGGCCGGCATCGCGGTGATCGTGCTGATCGGCGGCGCCAACGGCTGCTTCGGCGGCATGGGCATCGTGGCCCGCTGTGCCGACCGGGTGGTGATGAGCGACGCCGGGCGCCTGGCGATGTCGGGGCCCGAGGTCATCGAGGCCAGCCATGGCGTGGAGGAATACGACGCGCGCGACCGGGCGCTGGTCTGGCGCACCTCGGGCGGCAAGCACCGCTGGCTGGTCGGCGACTGCGACGTGCTGGTCGAGGACGACGTCGCTGCCTTCCGTGCCGCGGCCCTCGCGTCGCTGGACCAGGCCCGGCCGGTCACGCTGGCGAGCCTGCAGGCCGAGCATGCGCTGCTGGTGCAGCGGGCCGCGCTGGCCGACGAACTGCCCGCGGGCGACGAGGCCGTCGAGCTGTGGCGCCGGCTCGGCGTGGTGGAGCCCGACCGCGTGGCTGACCGCGACGTGGCGGCGTTGCAGCGCCCGGCATCGATCGAAGGAGCGGCATGATGGACTGGCAGGCCCTGGTGCAGGCGTTGTTCGGCGCCGAGCACGAGATCACCGCCACCGGCGACCTGCTGCATGGCACGGGCGTGCTGGACGGCGAGCCGATCGCGGTCGTCGGCACCACGCACCATGCGGCGGTCGGCTTTGCGCTCGCGCTGGCGCAGGCCCGGCAGGTGCTGGACACGATCGCGCAGCATCCAGGGCGCGCGATCCTGCTGCTGGTCGACACCCAAGGCCAGCAGCTGCGGCGGCGCGACGAGCTGCTGGGCATCAACCGCGCGATGGCGCACCTGGGCCTGTGCATCGACCTGGCGCGGCGGCGCGGGCACCGCGTGCTGGGCCTGGTGTACGACCAGGCGCTGTCGGGCGGCTTCATCACTTCCGGGCTGATCGCCGACGCGTGCGACGCACTGCCGGGCGCCGAGATCCGCGTGATGCGCATTCCGGCAATGGCCCGCGTGACCAAGCTGCCCGAAGCACTGCTGACCCGCCTGTCGGCAACGAACCCGGTGTTCGCGCCGGGCGTCGACAACTATGTCGCGATGGGGGGCGTGCGGCGGCTGTGGACCGGCGACCTGCGCGCGGCCCTGCGCGCGGCCTTCGCCGATCTGCCGGCCACGGACTGCCGGGCGGCCGACGGCCACCAGCGTGGCGGACGGCGCATGGCCGACGTGGTGATGCAGCAGGTGCTGGACGCCCGCCCGGAGGCCGCATGACGCCGCTGCATCGCCACCAGCTGGTTCGGCTGCAGGCAAGCGGGTGGAATGCCGCCCGCGCGCAGGTCGACGCGGGCGACCTGCATCCCTGCCTGGCGCTGTGGGCGCAACGCGGCCTGCCGCTGGTGGTGGGACGCCAATGCAGCGGCACGGCAGCATCGGCCGGCGCGGAGCTCAGGCTCGGGTTGGCCGCGCCGGCGTCATGGCAGCGGCAGCGCCTGTCGTTGCGCATCGAGCGCAGCCACATCGGCTGGTTCGACGAGTTTCCGCTGGCTGCGGGCATCGACACGCTGCTGCCCCGTCCGATGCGCGCGGGCTGGCGGCGCCTGTGTCGCCAGCTGCACCAGGAGGGCGCCGTGGCACGGGTCTACGGCAGCCACGGCTGGCAGGCCGTCACCGGCCTGGCGTACCTGCATCCGCGTTCGGACATCGACCTGTGGATCACGGTGCAGGACGCGGCGCAGGCCGATGCGGTGGCGGCAGTGCTCGATCACGCGGCCGCCGGGCCGCTGCCGTGCCTGGATGGCGAGCTGTGCTTTCCGGACGGTCGCGCAGTGGCCTGGCGCGAGTGGCGGCCCTGGCGCAGCGGCGCCGCCCGGCAGGTGCTGGTGAAGACCCTGACCGAGGCCCGGCTGCTGGAACGCTGGACGGAAGACGCCGCCGCGCAGCCCGAGCCGGTGGCCGCATGACAGCCCTGGCCTGGGCGCCCGCGGCCGCGCCGGTGGCAGGCGATGCGCCGTGGCTGCGCCCCCTCGGCCGCGCCGCGACGCTGGCGCTGTACGACGAGCTTGCGCTCTCGCCCAAGCCGGGCCTGGTCACGCTGCAGGACAGCGGCAGCCATGCCGACATGGATGGCCATACCTTCCTGCGCAGCCTGTTCGCACTGCGCAGCTATTTCGCACAGATCGCCGTGCTCGGCGCACGCGGCGCGGCGTTCGCGGAGCTGGAGCGCTGCGGCCTCCAGGCCGAGCAGCGCATGCTGACGGCGACCGGCGGCATCAACACCCATCGCGGCGCGATCTTCTCGCTGGGCCTGGTGTGTGCCGCCGCGGCCGCCGCGTGGCGGCCCGGGCGCGCTTGCGATGCCGCGGCCGTGCGCGCCGCCTTGCTGGCACGCTGGGGCGCCGATCTGCAGCGGCGCGCGCAGCGGCCTTCCCCGCGGCCCGGCGGCGTGGCCGCCGCCCGCCACGGCCTGCGCAGCGCATCGGCCGAGGCGGCGCTCGGGTTTCCCGCGCTGTTCGACACCGTGCTGCCGGCGTTCGAGGCCGAACTCGGCGCGGGCGTCGCCCCTGAGACCGCGCGGCTGCGGGCCCTGTTCCGGTTCATCCTCGCGCTCGACGATGCCAACCTCGCGCACCGAGGCGGCATCGAGGGCCTGCGGTTCGCACGCCAGGCGGCGGCCGGCTTCCTCCAGGCCGCCGCCGGTCCTGCCGAGGAGGCCCGGCGCGCGGCTCGGGCCATTGGCCGTGCGTTCGTCGCGCGCCGCTTGTCGCCCGGTGGTGCGGCGGACATGCTGGCCGTGCTGTGCTTCCTGCAGCGCATCGGCGCGGTCAAGGGCCGTGCGTGACCCTGGCGGTGCTCTTCAGCGGCCAGGGCACCCAGCATCCGCAGATGCTGCCCTGGCTGGCCGAGGATGCACAGGTCCGCCTGACGTGTGAGGCACTCGGCGTGGCCGATTGGCGCAGCGCGATGTCCGACCCGGCCTGGTCGACCAACAACCGACATGCGCAGCTGCTGCTCACCGGCCTGAGCCTGGCCGCGTGGCGTCAGATCGAGCCCGCGCTGCCCGTGGTCGGCGCCATCGCCGGCTACAGCGTCGGCGAGCTCGCGGCCTTCGCGGCCGCTGGTGTGTTCAGCGACGGTGCCGCGCTGCGCCTGGCGCAGCGGCGGGCGGCGTGCATGGACCAGGCCCTCGCACGCGCCGGCGAGGGCGGCGGCCTGCTGTCGGTGGCGGCCCCGCGGCATGTGATGGCCGCCGTGCTCGCGCAGCAGCGGCAGGCCGACGCACGGCTGGGCGTGGCCATCGCGCTGGGCGACGACGCTGCCATCCTCGGCGGCCCGCGCGCGGCACTGGCACAGGTCGGTGCCGCACTCGAGCGGCTCGGCGCCAGCTGCAAGCCGCTGAACGTCTCGATCGCCTCGCACGTGCCGATGCTGGATGACGCGGTCGCAGGCTTTGCGCAGGCGCTGGGCGGCGAGGCCCTGCAGGCGCCCCACCGACCGCTCTTCTGCAACCTCAGCGGCGGCCGTGTGCGCCGTGCGGACGACGCCCGTCGCGCGCTGGCCGGGCAGATCGCCAGCACCGTGCTGTGGGCCGACTGCCTGGAGGCGGTGCATGCGCAGCGGGTCGCCTGCGTGCTCGAGATCGGTCCCGGCACGGCGCTGGCGTCAATGTGGCGCCAGCGCCATCCGGACATCCCGGCCCGTTCGGCGGACGAGTTCCGCAGTGCGGCAGCGGTTGCAGACTGGGTCCGCCGCCACCTGCCCTGAGCAGCTCCCGGAGTCGGGCAAACCCGCGGCAAGCAAGGACTCGCTTTCTCACCCAAAGCTTTTGCAAACCTTGCTAAGTCGTTATTTTTGAAGTAGTTTTTACTTTACGCCACCGCTTGCACACCCGTTACTAAGTGCTTGATTTCATTGATTATTTCTAGCGACTTGCGTTGACCCACCCCACTTGATGGGCTAAAGTGTGCCCAAGTGGGTGAAGGTGGGAAAACGTGTCGGGGTTTCCGTTTCAGGGTACATCAGCGCTGACGCTGGATGCGAAGGGACGCGTGAGCGTGCCGACGCGCCATCGTGAGTTGCTGATGGCTGCCACGAACGGCCAGCTCACGCTCACCAAGCACCCGGTCGGCTGCCTGATGGTGTTTCCGCGGCCGGCCTGGGAGCAGTTCCGCGACAAGCTGATGGCACTGCCGATGGCGGCCGATGGCTGGCGGCGCATCTTCATCGGCAGCGCGGTGGACGTGGAGATCGACGGCGCAGGACGCCTGAGCATCTCGCCCGAGCTGCGCAAGGCGGCCGGACTCGAAAAGGATGTGCTGCTGCTCGGCATGGGCCAGCGGCTGGAGCTCTGGGACGTGGCGCGGCATGCCGCCCACGAGGCGGAAACGATGGCCAGCGGGATGCCCGACGCCATCAAGGACTTCGTCATCTGATGTCCGCCTCGCAAGCATGGCAGCACACCACCGTACTCCTGGCCGAAGCGATCGACGCGATCGTGACCCAGGCGGACGGCGTGTACGTGGACGGCACCTTCGGCCGCGGCGGACATTCTCGCGCGCTGCTCGCGCGGCTGGCGCCCTCGGCCACGCTGGTGGTGTTCGACAAGGATCCCGAGGCGATCGCTGTCGCACAGGCCCTTGCGCAGGCCGATGCGCGCGTGCGTGTGGTGCATGCCGGCTTCGCGACGCTGCGCGACTCGCTCGCGGCACTCGGCCTGCAGCAGGTGCAAGGCCTGCTGCTCGACCTGGGCATCAGCTCGCCGCAGATCGACAACCCGGCCCGCGGGTTCAGCTTCCGATTCGATGCGCCGCTGGACATGCGCATGGACACGACCCGCGGCGAGACCGCCGCGGATTTCCTGGCCCGCGCCGATGAGCGCCAGATTGCAGAGGTGATCCGTGACTACGGCGAAGAACGGTTTGCTGTACCGATTGCAAAGGCGCTTGTTGCTCGCCGGGCGGGCGGGAGTGATGTTCGAACCACCGGCGAGCTTTCCCAAATCGTGGCTCGTGCGGTCAAGACCCGCGAACCGGGCCAGGACCCTGCAACGCGCACATTTCAAGCTCTTCGGATTTTCGTCAACGCTGAGCTCGAGGAACTCGAGCAGGCCCTAGCCGCTTCGCTGCACCTGCTCTCGCCCGGAGGCCGGCTCGCCGTGATCAGCTTCCACTCGCTCGAGGACCGCATCGTCAAGACCTTCATCGCGCGCGAAAGCCGCGAGGTGGTCGACCGGCGCGCGCCCTTCGCGCCGCCCAAGGCGATGCGGCTGAAGGCGCTGGGCCGCATCAAGCCTTCGGACGACGAGGTGCGCGCCAACCCGCGCGCCCGCTCGGCGATCCTGCGCGTGGCCGAGCGCACCGAGGTGGCGGCATGACGCGTATCAATCTGCTGCTGTTGTTGGCTGTTATCGCCAGCAGCCTGGTGCTGATCCGCAGCGCCTACGACAGCCGCCGCCTGTTCGCCGAGATCCACAAGGCCGAGTCCGAAGCCGCGCGGCTGGAAGGCGAGTTCAAGCGCCTCGAAGCCGAACGCCAGGCCCAGGCCACCAGCCTGCGCGTCGAGCGCACCGCGCGCGAAAAGCTGGCCATGCGCACCGTCACGCCCGCGGTGACGATGTACGTGATCGACCCGGCCGCATCGGGGGTGGCGCGATGAGCTCGAAGAAGAACCTGCAGCGCAGCAACACCCGCGCGGTGAACTACGCCACCAGCCCGCTGCTGGCCTCGAAGACACCGAACTGGCGCAGCCGCTTTGTCGTGGCGCTGGTCGGCCTGGGCTTCGCGGGCCTGCTGGGTCGCGCGGCCTACGTGCAGATCATCGGCGCCGACTTCTTCCAGATGCAGGGCGAGAAGCGCTACGCCCACACGCTGGACGTGCCGGCCAGCCGCGGCCGCATCCTCGACCGCAACGGCCTGCTGCTGGCCACCAGCGTGCCGGCGCCCAGCGTCTGGGCGATCCCGAAGGACTTCGAAGCCAGCGCCGAGCAGAAGCGCCGGATGCTCAAGCTCATCGGCATGGACGCGAAGGAGTTCGATGCGCGCATGGCCAGCGGCAGCAGCAACTTCGCGTGGATCAAGCGCCAGGTCGACGCCGACGCCTGGGCCCAGATCAAGACGCTGGGCATCAAGGGCCTGTACGAGACGCGCGAGTACAAGCGGCGTTATCCCGAAGGCGAATCGGCCGCCCACGTGGTCGGCTTCACCAACATCGAGGACCACGGCCAGGAAGGCATCGAGCTCGGCTTCCAGAAGGAACTGCAGGGCAAGGACGGCTCGCGCGGTGTCGTGAAGGACCGGCTCGGCCGCGTGGTCGAAGACCTGGGCGCCAGCGTCGACCCGGCCAACGGCCGCGACATCCAGCTGGCCATCGATTCGAAGGTGCAGTTCTTCGCCTACCAGCGCGTGCGCGACGCGGTGGCCGAACACCGCGCCAAGGCCGGCAGCGTGGTGGTGCTGGATGTGCAGACCGGCGAGATCCTCGCGCTGGCCAACTACCCGAGCTTCGACCCGGCCGAGCGCAGCCACCTGTCGGGCGCCCAGTTGCGCAACCGCGCGCTGACCGATGTGTTCGAGCCCGGCTCGACGATGAAGCCGTTCATCGCCGCCTGGGCGCTGGAGACCGGCCGCGTGCGCATCGACACGCCGATCGTCACCGCCCCCGGCAGCCTGGTGGTGGGCGGCGTCGCGATCAAGGACGCGCATCCGCACGGCGTGCTCAGCGTGCAGGAGGTCATCCAGAAGTCCAGCAACATCGGCGCCGCGCGCATGGCCATGCAGATGCAGCCGCGCGAGCTGTGGGAGCTGTTCAGCAATGTGGGCTACGGCCAGAAGCCGCAGATCAGCTTCCCCGGCGCCGTCACCGGTCGGCTGCGGCCGTACAAGAGCTGGCGCCCGATCGAGCAGGCGACGATGGCCTATGGCTACGGCCTGTCGGCCTCGCTGCTGCAGATGGCGCATGCCTACACCGCGTTCGCGAACGACGGCGAGGTGATCCCGGTCAGCATCATGCGCCAGGACCAGCACGGCCCCGGCATGCGCGTGTTCTCGGCCGAGACCGCGCGCGAGATCCGCAAGATGCTGCAGATGGCGGCAGCGCCCGGCGGCACCGGGCCGAAGGCGCAGACCATCGGCTACTCGGTGGGCGGCAAGAGCGGCACTGCGCACAAGCAGGAAGGCAAGGGCTACGCGAGCAACAAGTACCGCTCGTGGTTCGTCGGCCTGGCGCCGATCGACAAGCCGCGCATCATCGTCGCGGTGATGGTCGACGAGCCGAGCAACGGCGTCTACTACGGCGGCGACGTCGCCGCGCCGGTGTTCAGCCAGGTGGTGCAGCAGACGCTGCGCATGCTGGGCGTGCCGCCGGACCTGGACGTGAAGCCGCAGGTGGTGGCGAAGGCACTGCCCCCGGTGCACGAGAGCTTCTGATGGCCCACCCCCGTATCGCCTTCGGCGTTTCCCCCCCCAGGGCGCGACGCCACCGGACCGGCCAGGCCGGATCCGCGGCGTCCCCTTGGAAAGGCCCGCTGTGCTGACGCACCTCGCATCCGCCGAGGCCGCGGCCCGCTGGCTCGGCGAATGGGTCACCGGCACCTTGCGCACCGACAGCCGCCGGGTGCAGCCGGGCGACGCCTTCATCGCCTGGCCGGGCCATGCCACCGACGGCCGGCGCTTCGTGCGCGCGGCGCTGGAGGCGGGCGCGGCGACCTGCCTGGTGGAGCGCGAGGGCATCGAGGCCTTCGGCTTCGACGAGGAAGGCCATGCCGGCTTCATCCATGGCAATGCGCGCATCGGCACGCTGCCGGACCTGAAGGCGCACACCGGCGAGATCGCGGCCGCCTTCTTCGGCCAGCCGGCGCAACGCATGCCGGTGATCGCCGTCACCGGCACCAACGGCAAGAGCTCGACCGCCTGGTGGACCGCCCAGGCACTGACGCTGCTGGGCCGGCGCTGCGGCGTGGTGGGCACTCTGGGCATCGGTGAACCGCCGCTCGCAGGTCATCCCGGCACGATTGAATTCACCGGCCTCACCACGCCCGATCCGGTGCTGCTGCAGGCCGCGTTCCATCGCATGGCCGAGTCCGGCTTCGCGCACTGCGCGATCGAGGCCTCGTCGATCGGCATTGCCGAGCACCGCCTGGCCGGCACGCCGATCGCGGTGGCGCAGTTCACCAACTTCACGCGCGACCATCTGGACTACCACGGCAGCATGGACGCCTACTGGGCCGAGAAGCGCAAGCTGTTCAGCTGGCCGGGCCTGCGCGCCGCGGTGATCAACATCGACGACGAGCAGGGCGCGAAGCTGGCCGACGAACTGGCCCATGGCGGTGCCGCCGACACGCTGGACGTCTGGACCTGCACCGTCAAGCCCCACGGCGCGCCGGCGCGCCTGGCCGCACACGATCTGCGCTATGTCGACGGCGGCCTGGCCTTCGAGCTGCATGAAGGCGGTGAAGTCCAGCCGGTGCGCAGCACGCTGATCGGCGACTACAACGCCAGCAACCTGCTTGGCGTGATCGGTGCGCTGCGCGCGCTGCGGGTGCCGCTGGCCGATGCGGTGCGCGTGGTGCCGGGCCTGACGCCGGTGCCCGGCCGCATGCAACGGGTCGCGGCCGGTGCCGGCGCCCAGCCCGAGGTGGTGGTCGACTATGCCCACACGCCCGATGCGCTGGACAAGGCACTGCAGGCGCTGCGCCCGCTGGCCAGCGCGCGGGGTGGCCGGCTGTGGGCGGTGTTCGGCTGCGGCGGCAACCGCGACGCGACCAAGCGGCCGCTGATGGGGGCCATCGCGCGCAAGCTGGCCGACCAGGTGGTGCTGACCAGCGACAACCCGCGCGACGAAGCGCCGGCGCTGATCCTGTCGCAGATCCTCGCCGGCATCTGCGACAGCAGCGGCGCAGCCGTGATCGAAGACCGACGTGCTGCGATTGCCCATGCGGTGGGCTCGGCCGATGCCCGCGACGTCGTGCTGATCGCCGGCAAGGGCCACGAGGACTACCAGGAGGTGGCCGGCGTCAAGCATCCTTTCGACGACCGCATCGAGGCCGCCCAGGCGCTGGCCGCGCGAGGTGCCGCGTGAGCGACTTCATGATGACGCTCGCCGAGGCCCAGGCGCTGCTGCCGGGGTCGCAGCTCGTGGGGGATGGCGCGACGCCGATCGTCCGCGTACACACCGACACGCGGTCTTTGCGTGCCGGCGACTTGTTCGTCGCGCTGCGCGGCGAGCGCTTCGACGCGCACGAGTTCCTCGCGCAGGCCCGCGGCGCTGGCGCTGTCGCGGCCATCGCGCAGCAGGGGCTCGAGGCCGCCGGCCTGCCCGGCCTGCTGGTGCCGGACACCCTGACCGCGCTGCAGCAGCTGGCGCAGGGCTGGCGTGCGCGCCATGCGCTGCCGCTGATCGCGGTGGCCGGCAGCAATGGCAAGACCACCGTGACGCAGATGCTCGCGAGCATCCTGCGCGCCTGGCAGGGCGACGCGGCGCTGGCCACGGCCGGCAACCTGAACAACCACATCGGCGTGCCGCTCACCGTGCTGCGGCTGCGGCCGGCGCACCGGGCCGCGGTGGTGGAACTCGGCATGAACCACCCGGGCGAGATCGCGCTGCTGGCCCGCATCGCGCAACCGACGGTGGCCATCGTCAACAACGCCCAGCGCGAGCACCAGGAATTCATGGCCAGCGTGGCCGCGGTGGCGCTGGAGAACGGCGCCGCGATCGAGGCGCTGCCGGCCAACGGCGTCGCGGTGTACCCGGCCGACGACCTGCAGGCGCCGGTGTGGCACACGCAGGCCGGCTCGCGGCCGCAGCTGACCTTCGCGCTGCACGGCCAGGCCGATGTGGTCGACGAGGCGGTGTGGGTCGAGGACCACTGGGTGCTGCGCGTGCGCACGCCGGCGGGCCAGGCCGAGTTCATGCTCTACGCCGCGGGCCAGCACAACGTGCGCAACGCGTTGGCGGCCACCACCGCGGCGCTGGCGGCCGGCGCGCCGCTAACGGCCATTCTGCGCGGCCTGGAGGCGTTCCGGCCGGTCAGCGGCCGCTCGCAGGCGCTGCGCATCGAGCGCGGCGACCGCACGATCACGCTGGTCAACGACAGCTACAACGCGAACCCCGACTCGGTGCGCGCGGCGATCGAGCTGCTGGCCGGCCTGCCCGGCCCGCACTGGCTGGTGCTGGGCGACATGGGCGAGGTCGGCAACCAGGGCCCGGCCTTCCATGCCGAGGTTGGCGCCTTCGCGCGCGAGCGTGGCATCGAGGCCTTCTGGTGCGCCGGTGCGCAGATGGCCCACGCGGCCGCGGCCTATGGTCCGGGCGCGCGCCATTTCGAACGGGTGGACCAACTGCTCGCGGTATTGAACGAGGAAGCACCCGCCTGCGGCGCGGTGCTGGTGAAGGGATCGCGCTTCATGGCGATGGAACGTGTGGTGCAGGCGCTGCAGGGCGCGGCGCAGGGCGGAGGGCACCATGCTGCGTAGCCTGTCGAACACCGGGAGGCGACATGCTGCTTAGCCTGTCGCAGTGGCTGCTGGCGCAGAACCCCGAATGGGGCTTCCTGCGCGTGTTCCAGTACCTCACCTTCCGCGCGGTGATGTCGGCGATGACCGCGCTGCTGATCGGGCTGGGCTTCGGCCCGCTGGTGATCCGCAAGCTCACCGAGATGAAGATCGGCCAGCCGATCCGCGAGTACGGCGTGCAGGCGCACCTGAAGAAGCACGGCACGCCGACGATGGGCGGCGTGCTGATCCTCATCGGCATCGGCACCGCCACGCTGTTGTGGTTCGACTGGAGCAACCGCTTCGTCTGGGTCGTGATGCTGGTCACCTTCGGCTTCGGTGCGGTGGGCTGGGTCGACGACTGGCGCAAGGTGGTGCACAAGAACCCCGAAGGCATGAGCTCGAAGGAGAAGTTCTTCTGGCAATCGCTGATCGGGCTGGTGGCCGCGCTGTACCTCGCGTTCAGCGTGTCCGAGACCACCAACCTGCGCGTGCTGGAACTCTTCATCCGCTGGGTGCAGAGCGGCTTCTCGAACGACCTGCCGCCCAAGGCCGACCTGATGCTGCCGTTCTTCAAGACGGTGAGCTACCCGCTGGGCGTGTTCGGCTTCATCGCGCTGACCTACTTCGTGATCGTCGGCGCCAGCAACGCGGTGAACTTCACCGACGGGCTCGACGGCCTGGCCATCATGCCGGTGGTGCTGGTGGGCTCGGCGCTGGGCATCTTTGCCTACATCGTCGGCAACGCGGTGTACTCGAAGTACCTGCTGTTCCCGTTCATCCCGGGCGCCGGCGAACTGCTGATCTTCTGCGCCGCGCTGGCCGGTGCGGGCCTCGCGTTCCTGTGGTTCAACACGCACCCGGCGCAGGTCTTCATGGGCGATGTCGGCGCGCTGTCGCTGGGCGGCGCCCTGGGCACCATCGCG
>CAZXLI010000168.1:0-14682 GCA_964641795.1 uncultured Bordetella sp.
GCGCATCAACTCGCACATCTGCTCGATCGCCTACCCGATCCTCGAATCGGCCGGCGCGCTGACGCAGACGCGCATCCGCCACTCCGCACTCGCACCGCTGGACGCAGAGGAACCCTCGGCCCGATGAGCTGCGTTCGATGACGCTCACTTGGCCCGTCATGGCGGCCGTGCTGTTCGGCGCGGTGCTGCACGCCTCGTGGAATGCGCTGGTCAAGTCCAGCGGCGACAAGGAGCTCGACACCGCGCTGGTGCACTTCCTCGGCTCGGTGGTGGCGCTGCCGCTGCTGCTGGTGTTCGGCCTGCCGCCGGTGCAGGCACTGCCCTTCATCGGCGCCTCGCTGGTCATCCACATCGGCTACTACATCGCACTGGCCGGGGCCTACCACCACGGTGAACTGGGGCTGACCTACCCGATCATGCGGGGCAGCGCGCCGCTGCTGGTGGCGCTGTTCAGCGGCCTGGTGCTCGGCGAAACGCCGACACCGCTGGCCTGGGCCGGCATCCTGGGCATCACCGCTGGCGTGGCGCTGGTGGGGCTGGCCCACCCGGGCGAGACGCTGCACCACGGCAAGGCGCTGGCCTATGCCTTCGCCAATGCGTTGATCATCGCGCTGTACACCTTCGTCGACGGCAAAGGCGTGCGCACGACGGTGGGCGCCGGCCACACGGCAGCGGCCTACGTGGTGCTGCTGTTCGTGCTGGACGGTTTTCCGTACTCGGCGCTGGTGTGGTCGCGCCGCAGCGCCGAGCAGCGCCGCCAGGCGCTGGCCTACGCCCGCCAGCGCTGGCCGCTGGCCGCGCTGGGCGGTGCCGCGTCGATCGGCAGTTATGCCATCGCGCTGTGGGCGATGACGCGCGCGCCCGTGGCCAGCGTCGCGGCGCTGCGCGAGACCTCGGTGCTGTTCGCCACCGTGATCGGCACGCTGGTGCTGAAGGAAGGCTTCGGCCGGCAGCGCGCGATCGGCACCGTGGTCATCGTGGGCGGTGTGATGGCCTTGCGGCTGGGCTGAGGCCTTCGCCCGGGCCGAAGTGCCGGTCGATCCAGCCGAGCGCGGTGTCCGGTTCGAGCCGCAGCCGGTAGTCGATCTCGGCAAAGGACTCGAGCACCGTGCCGTCGCGCCCGACGAGGAACACCGCCGGCAGCGGCAGCTCGAAGCTGTCGCTGCCGTTGCGCTCCGGCAGGTCCACGCCCCAGGCCTGGTACAGCGGGCGCAGCCGTTCGTCGAGCGCGAAGACGATGCCGCATTGCCGCGCCAGCGCGAGGCCTGGGTCGCTCAGCACCGGGAAGGCCAGGCCATGCTTCTCGGCGAGGCTCAGGCTGTGGTCCGGCCGTTCCGGCGACACGGCCACCAGCTGCACGCCATGGCGCTGGAAGTGCGGCAGGTGGCCCTGCAGTGCGCGCAGCGCGAGGTTGCAGAACGGGCACCACTCGCCGCGGTAGAAGTTCAGCAGCAGCGGGCCCTGGGCCAGCAAGGCTTCCGAGCTCACGCGGCGGCCGGTCGCGTCGGCCAGCTCGAAGGCGGGCAGCACCTGCCCGGGCCGCAAGACCCGGTCGAGGATGCCGCTGGCGGCCAGCGCCTGCTGGGCGGCCTGCAGGGTGGCTTGCACCTGGGCCGGGGCCTGAGCCCGGCCGCGCTCGGTGAGGGCGCGCAGTTCCTGTTCGAGGCTCATGGGGATGTCGGTGTCCTTGCGTCAGCGGTCGGGGAAGCGCCCATGCTGACCGCGACAGGTCACGAAATCCTCACGGCCTGGTCACGTGATGCGCAACGGGGCGGCCACGCCCTGCCCCGTGCCATCCCGGCAGGGCAGGGCAGCGGCCCCGCGCGCTAGCGGCGCGGCGTCGGACGCGTTGCCGACGGCGCCGGCAGGCCGGCTTCGGCACGGGCCTGGGCCAACAGCTCGGCCAGCTTGGCCGGCGTCAGGCCCTTCAGGGCGCAGAAGTTGGCTTCGCTCAGGCGCGTGCCTTCGTAGTCGCGCAGCAGGCGGGCCCGCTCGTACTTCTGCGGGTCCAGGTCGCGCGAGGGCAGGTCGCGCGGCGGGTGCTCGGGCCGATCGCGACGGTCGGGCCGCGGCGGGCGGTCACCGCGCGCTTGACCCTCCGGGCGCGGCGGGCGTTGCCCCTCGCCCTGCGGGCGTGGGGGACGCTGCCCGTCGCCTTGCGGGCGAGGAGGCCGCTGCTGCTCGCCGGGCGGGCGCGGCGGGCGCTGCTGCTCGCCCTGCGGACGAGGGGGCCGCTGCTGCTCGCCCCGTGGACGCGGAGGGCGTTGTTGATCGCCCTGAGGACGCGGAGGGCGTTGTTGATCGCCCTGTGGACGCGGAGGGCGTTGTTGATCGCCCTGTGGGCGCGGTGGGCGCTGTTGCTCGCCCGGTGGGCGCGGAGGCTGCTGCCCGTCGCCGGGCGGGCGGGGCGGACGCTGCGGATCGCCGGGCGGGCGAGGGGCGCGCGGCCCGTCCTGCCGGGGTCGCTGGTCGGGCCGCTGGCCGGGCGGGTGGCGGGGTCCGTCGCGCCGCGGGCGATCGGGCCGCGGCGGCCTGTCGCCAGCGGCCGCGGGGGCCGGCGCTCCGCCCTCGGGCGCGGCGGCCGTGGCGGGCGCGCCTTGCGCACGCTGGGCATCGCGGCGGGCGCGGCGTCGCGCGACCTCGGCGGCGGCGGCTTCACGGTGCTCGTCGCTCACCGGGCCGGCCGGCTGGCCGTCGAGGTCGAAGCGGTCCGATGACTTGCTCAGTGCCAGCAGGTAGGGCGTGCTCAGCGTGTGGCGGCGGAAGAAGACCGACAACTCGCGCTTGCTGAAGCGGCCGGGCGCGCGCGCCTGGATGTCTTCCTGGATGCGCAGCTTGATCGGCTTCGGCGGACGACCGAACAGTGCCGGGAACAGGCTCTGCATCTGTGCGGTGACGGCCGCCAGATCGACCTCGGGTGCCGACGGCTTGGCCGTCGGGGCTTCCGGTGCCGCCGCCGCGGTGGCCGCGGGCTCTGCGGCCACCGTGTCAGCCACCCCCGCCGTTTCGGTCGCGACAGGTGCGGCGTCGGCAACGACGTCGGCAACCGTTTCGTCCGCTGCGGGTTCAGGGGTCACGGGTTCCATGTCCGCAGGCTCGGTGGCCGCGGGTGCGAGCGTCGAAGGCTCGGCCAAGGGGAGGTCGGACGGCGCAGGGGCTTCCACGGGTGCCGCGGGCGCGGCGGCGGGCACTGCGGCGGCGCCATCGTGGCCCGGCGGCACAGAGGGGTCGCCGGGGCTGGGAGCTTCGGATGGCGGGTGAGAGTCGGTCATCATGCAAGGTGCTTCGATGGCACCGGGGTCGGAAAGGCCAAGGGCGTGATTGTGCCGAGCTTGACGGCGCTGTCGATCACACGACCACAACACCGGGTGTGCCGGCCAGGGCGGCGGTGGCGGCCTGCGCCGCGCTGCCGTACTTGCCGACCACCGCGATGGCCGGCGGCGCGGCCAGCAGGCGCTCGAAGGCGCTGCGCACCTGCTCGGCGCCGAGCGCCTGCGCCGCGGCGATGCGCTCGCTGCGCGCACGCACGCGGCCGTGCACGAAGACGTCCTGCGCGGCGGTCTCCAGCTGCTGGAAGGGCTTTTCCTGGGTGCGCAGCAAGCGCACCAGGATCTGGTTGCGGGCGCGCTCCAGGTCCACCGCCTTCACGCCCTCGGCCTGGGCGCGCAGCAGCCGGCCGACCTCGGTGAAGAACTCGCTCAGGTGTTCGGGCGCGGTGGAGGCTTCGATGACGAACTGGCCGCTCTGCGCCAGCGGCTCGGCCGAGCAGTTTGCGTAATAGACGAGGCCGCGCCGCTCGCGCAGCTCGTCCAGCAGCGGCGAACTCATGCCTTCGCCGAACACCGCGGCCGCGGCCTGGCTGGCGGCGTCGTCGGCCTGCAGCGAAGGGATCGGGTAGCCCAGCAGCGCGTGGCTCTGGCCGATGCCGGCATGGCGCTTGTGCCGACAGCCGCCGATCCAGCGCGGTGCTTCCACCGTGTTCGGCTGGCCCGGCGGCATCGCAGCGAACGCGGCTTCGGCGGCGCGCACGATCTGCTGCGGGTCGATTGCGCCGCAGGCCGCGACGATCACGTTGCTGCCGCTGTACTGCCGCTGCACATGGGCCAGCAGGTCTTCGCGGCTGAAGCGGCGGATGTTGGCGCGCAGGCCGATCACCGGCTGCGCGATCGGGTGCTCGCCCCAGCAGGCGACGTCGAACAGCTTGTAGGCATTGGACAGCGGGTCGTCCTCGTCCTCGGCGTATTCCTGCAGGATGACCTGGCGCTCGCGCTCGAGTTCGTCGGCCGGAAAGCTGCTGTTGAGCACGATGTCGCCCAGCATGCCGATCAGCGCCGGCGCATGCTGCGCCAGGCCATGCATGTGGAACGCGGTGTGGTCCTTGTCGGTGTGCGCATTGACCTCGGCGCCCAGGCGTTCGGCATCCAGGTTGATGCGCTGGCAGTCGCGTGTGGCGGTGCCCTTGAAGGCCATGTGCTCGGCGACGTGGCTGATGCCGTTCAGCCGCCGGCTTTCATGCTGGCTGCCGCTGCGCACGAAGACGCTCAAGCTCGCAATGTCCAGCCAGGGTTGCACCAGGGTCAGCACGCGCACGCCATTGGGCAGCGTGTGCAGGTGGGTCTCGGGATCGCGTGTCGTCATCAAGGCAGGGCCAGGCCCTTCGCTTTCATCACCGTGCGGGCACGGTCGGGGTAGTCGGTGATCAGGCCGTCGACGCCCCAGTCGATCAGACGCGCCATGTCCTCGGGGTTGTTGACGGTCCAGGGCAGCACCTGCAGGCCCAGTTGGTGCGCTTCGGCCACCAGCGCCGCGCTGACATCGGCATGGGCCGGGCTCCAGATCGCGCCGCCGGCGGCCTTCACCATCTTCGGCAGCGAGCCGTGGGTCTTCAGGTCGAAGCCGGCGGTCCATTGTCCGTCGCCGATGGTGTCGAAGCTCGGGCGTTGCGCACTCAGGTAGGCGGTGGGGATCTCGGGCGCCAGCTGCTGCGCGATGCGCAAGGCGCGCCAGTCGAAGCCCTGCAGCGTGATGCGGCGGCCCATGCCGGCCTCGCGCACCACCGCCAGCACGGCCTTGACGATGACCTCCGGCGGCGGCGTTTCGTCCGGCTTGGTCGGGTTCAGCTTGATCTCGATGTTCGCGCGCAGCGCCTCGCGGCCGGGCGCGCGCATCAGCGCGAACACCTCGGCCAGCGTCGGCAGCGTTTCGCCATCGGCCGGCTGCTGCTGCGGGAAGTTCTGCGCCACGCTGCTGCCGGGCCGCGCGCGGCCGAGCTGGTAGCGCGATTGCAGCTCGGCGCGCGTCAGGCTGCGGATCAGCGGGCCGGGGCCGGGCAGCCACTGGCCCTGCGCGTCGCGCACGAGGTCGCGGTTGAGCAGCGGGTCGTGCGAGACCATCGGCACGCCGTCGGCGCTCAGATGCACGTCGAGCTCGAGCGTGTTGACGCCGATGCCGATGGCGGTGCGGAACGCGGCCAGCGTGTTCTCGGGTGCCAGCCCGCGCGCGCCGCGGTGGCCTTCGAGGTCGAAGGCGGCCGCCGGGGCCGTGGCGGCCAGCGCCAGGCCGGCAAGCAGCAGCGCGCGCAGCGGCTTCACGCGGCCTGCTTCCACGCGGCCTGCGCGTGACCATAACGCGCATAAAGCGCGGCCCTGGATCGCGGGTCGATGTTGACCTTGTCCAGGTCGCCGCGCACCTGCGGCAGCGCCAGCAGCCGCGGGTCCATCACCTTGAACCACAGCGGCGGGCAGTACGAGAGCGGGAACATGCCGAAGTAGCCGCTGGGCAGCTGCGGCAGGTTGTCGAAGTGGCGCAGGCTCTGGTAGCGCCGCGACGGGTAGGCGTGGTGGTCGGAGTGCCGCTGCAGGTGGAAGGTGGCCAGGTTGGTGACCAGGTGGTTGGTGTTCCAGGAGTGATGCGGCTTCGGCGATTCGTAGCCCGCGCCTTCGCGCTGGCGCAGCAGGCCGTAGTGCTCGACATAGTTGGCCGAGGTCAGCTGCCACCAGGCGACCACATTGTGGATGGCCAGGAAGGGCAGCATGATCCAGCCGAAGGCCGCGATCAGCGCGCCCTGCAGCAGCAGCGTGACGGCGTATGACTGCAGCATCGCGTTGTGCCGCAGGTTCCACGGCGAATGGCCGGCCGCGCGCAGGCGTTCGGATTCCAGCTGCCACGCGCGGCGGATGCCACCAGGCAGCTCGCGCAGCGCAAAGCGGTAGATGCTTTCGCCCATGCGGGCGCTGGCATGGTCTTCCGGCGTGGCCACCCAGCGGTGGTGGCCGCGGCCATGCTCGACGGTGAAGTGCCCATAGGCCGGCACCGCCAGCGCCAGCCGCGCCAGCCACTGCTCGAGCGCGTTGTGCTTGTGGCCGAGTTCGTGCGCGGTGTTCAGGCCCAGGCCGGCATCGGTGCCGGCCACATAGGCCAGGATCCCCAACGCCCACCACGACAGCTCGTGCGTGCCCACCCACCAGGCGCAGCCGATCAGCGCCACGAAGTGCAGCGGCACCGTGGCCCAGGTCAGCCAGCGGTAGTAGCGGTCTTCTTCCAGCTGCGGCACCACGGCTTCGGGCGGGTTGTTGCGGTCTTCGCCGATCAGCGCGTCCAGCAGCGGCATCAGGCCGTAGCTGATCAGCAGCGGCAGCGCCAGCATCGCCTGCCAGCCGGTGACATGGTGGGCCCACAGGCCGACAAAGGGCATCAGCGGGTACAGCACCGACAGGCTCCAGCCCCAGCGCTTGCGGTCACGGTATTCGACGCGACAGCCATCGGCATCGATGGCGCTGTAGACCTTGCTCATGTCGGCACCTCCGTTTCAGACTCCCACAGCGTCCAGCTCGGACTGGGCATGCGCCAGCCACATCTTCAGGCGCTGGCGCTCCATCAGGCCGAGCGCGGCGCCTTCGCGGCCGCTGGCATTGCGCGCGGCCCAGAAGCTGGCATTGGCGGCGTCGATCTTCTGCACCACCGCGTCGTGCAGCTTCTTCAGGTTCACGATCTTCGCGCCCAGCGCCATCGCGCGGGCCTGTTCGCCAGATTGTTCGAGCTGGTGGAAATCGTCGCCGCGCACCTGGTTCTTCACCAGCACGTAGCGCAGCCGCATGCCGAATTGGTCGAGCAGGCGGCGCAGCAGGTCGACCGAGTCCTTGCCCGAGTCCATCACATGCCAGTAGTGGATGGCCACGCCGGACACGTCGGCCAGGTCGAGCACGCCGGACTCCTCGATCCACTTCACGAGCGGGGCGTGCGTCTGCGCGGCCAGGTCCACCAGCACGCGGCGGCCGGGCTGCTCGACCGCGCTTTCCATGATGGCGTCCATCGCTTCGTAGCGATCGGCCAGCGCCGGTGCGGCATAGCCGGCGTAGAAGCGCATCAGTGCGCCGTGCGAGCGATCGGTGTCGTAGCCGACGAAGGGCATCTCGTGGTCGATGAAGTGCTGCGCCAGCAGCCGCGCGACCAGCGACTTGCCGACGCCGCCTTTCTCGCCGCCGATCAGGTGGATCTTCGAGCCGGCGGGCGCTTCGAGGGTGGGAATGGGATTCATGGCGCGGATTCTGCGCCCATCGGCGGGGCCGATCTACGTCACCTTGCGTATTGGCCCGTGTGCCCCCGGCCCCTAACCTGCGCCGGCCTTCCCTCATTCCACAACAGGAGCGCTCGACCATGAACCTCTCGCGTCGCTTTGCAGCGAAATCCCTCACCGCGCTGGCCGCCACGGCCTGCGCGCTCGGCTTCAGCTCGCTGGCCCAGGCCCAGGACACCATCAAGGTCGGCGTGCTGCACTCGCTGTCCGGCACGATGGCGATCTCGGAAACGGTGTTGAAGGACACCGTGCTGATGGCCATCGACGAGATCAACGCCAAGGGCGGCGTGCTGGGCAAGAAGCTCGAGCCGGTGGTCGTCGACCCGGCCTCGAACTGGCCGCTGTTCGCCGAGAAGGCGCGCCAGCTGATCAGCAAGGACAAGGTGGCCGTCACCTTCGGCTGCTGGACCAGCGTGTCGCGCAAGAGCGTGCTGCCGGTGTACGAGGAGCTGAACTCGCTGCTGTTCTACCCGGTGCAGTACGAGGGTGAGGAACTTTCGAAGAACGTGTTCTACACCGGCGCCGCGCCGAACCAGCAGGCCATTCCGGCGGTGGAATACCTGATGAGCAAGGACGGCGGCAGCGCCAAGCGCTTCGTGCTGCTGGGCACCGACTACGTGTACCCGCGCACCACCAACAAGATCCTGCGCGCGTTCCTGAAGTCCAAGGGCATTGCCGAGTCGGACATCATGGAGGAGTACACCCCGTTCGGGCACTCCGACTACCAGAGCATCATCGCCAAGATCAAGAAGTTCGCCTCGGAAGGCAAGAAGACCGCCGTGGTCTCGACCATCAACGGCGACGCCAACGTGCCGTTCTACAAGGAACTGGGCAACCAGGGCCTGAAGGCGACCGACGTGCCGGTGGTGGCCTTCTCGGTGGGTGAGGAAGAACTGCGTGGCGTGGACACCAAGCCGCTGGTGGGCCACCTGGCCGCGTGGAACTACTTCATGTCGATCAAGAGCCCGGCCAACACCGAGTTCGTGAAGAAGTGGAGCGACTATGCCAAGGCCAAGGGCATTGCCGGCCATAAGGACAAGCCGCTGACCAACGACCCGATGGAGGCCACCTACATCGGCATCATGATGTGGAAGCAGGCGGTCGAGAAGGCCAAGTCGACCGACACCGACAAGGTGATCGCCGCGATGGCCGGCCAGACCGTGCCGGCGCCGGGCGGCTTCACCTCGACGATGGACCCGAAGAACCACCACCTGCACAAGCCGGTGTTCATCGGCGAGATCAAGGCCGATGGCCAGTTCAACGTGGTGTGGAAGACCAAGGGCCCGGTCAAGGCCGAACCCTGGAGCCCGTTCATCCCCGAGAACAAGGGCAAGAAGGACGAGCCCGAGAAGAAGTAATTGGAGCCCCCGGCGCCTGGCGCCGGCCCCCGAGGGGCTGACCCAACCCGACCGGGCAACCCGGATCGGGTTGGGCGGCTCCGGTCTGGATCCCGCTCCCCTGGCCGCTCTGCGGCCTGTCCCCTGCCGGGGAGTGTGGTGTTGCGCTTTTTGGGGAATCTGACTTGTTCTCTCGTGTCCTTTGGATAGTGTCGTTTCTGCTGGCGTGGCTTGCTGCTGCGCCGGCAGCTTTTGCGTTGACGCCCGAGCAGGCCGGCAAGATCGCGGCGGGCGACAGCGACGAGCGCATCGCCGCGATGAACGAGCGCATCGCCGCCGGCGACGTGACGCTGGTGCCGCTGGTGCAGGCCATCCTTGACGACGCGGTGAAGACTTCCGGCGGCAAGGCCTACATCGTGCGCGACGGCAAGGCGGTGGAAGCGGCCACCGGCGCGGCGGCCACGCTGCCGGCCGATGCCGAGGACGTGGTCAACAACAACCGCATGCGCCGCGAGCTCGAGAGCGCGATCGCGGTGCTGAAACTGGTGTCGCCCGATCGCGCGGTGCGCGCCAAGGCGATCGTCGAATTGAAGGACCAGGTCGACGAGGGCAAGCTGCCCTTGATCGACAAGGCCGAGAAGGCCGAAACCGACCCGCAGCTGAAGGCCCAGCTCGGCTTGCTGCGCGCCGCGGTGCTGATCTCGTCCGAGGACCCGGCCAAGCGCGTGGCCGCGGCCAAGGCGCTGGCCGGCAGCAGCGAGCCGGCGACGCGTTCGCTGCTGCTCGAGAAGCTCAATGCCGAATCCGACCCGCAGGTGAAGGCGGCGATCCAGGGCGCGCTGGACAGCGTGCAGGGCCAGCTCGCCTGGGGCGAGAAGCTTGGCGTGCTGTTCACCGGCGCCAGCCTGGGCTCGATCCTGCTGCTGGTGGCGCTGGGCCTGGCCATCACCTACGGGCTGATGGGCGTCATCAACATGGCCCATGGCGAGCTGATGATGATCGGCGCCTACGCCACCTACGTGGTGCAGAACCTGTTCCGCCACTACCTGCCGGGCGCCTTCGACTGGTACATCCTGGTGGCGATCCCGGCTTCATTCTTCACCTCGGCGCTGGTGGGCGCGGTGCTCGAGCGCAGCGTGATCCGCTGGCTCTATGGCCGCCCCCTCGAGACGCTGTTGGCCACCTGGGGCATCAGCCTGGTGCTGATGCAGGCAGTGCGCTCGCTGTTCGGCGCGCAGAACGTCGGCGTCGAGAACCCGGCCTGGATGTCCGGCGGCGTGCAGGTGCTGCCGAACCTGGTGCTGCCGTTCAACCGCATCGCGATCCTGGCTTTCGCCGCGCTGGTGCTGCTGGGCATGGCGCTGCTGATCGGCAAGACGCGGCTGGGCCTGTTCGTGCGCGGCGTGACGCAGAACCGCCGCATGGCCGCCTGCGTCGGCGTGGACACCGCGCGCACCGACATGATGGCCTTCGCGCTGGGCGCCGGCATCGCCGGGCTCGCAGGCTGCGCGCTCAGCCAGGTCGGCAACGTCGGCCCCGATCTCGGCCAGGGCTACATCGTCGACTCGTTCATGGTGGTGGTGCTGGGCGGCGTCGGCCAGCTCGCCGGCACCGTGTACGCGGCGCTGGGCCTGGGCATCCTCAACAAGCTGCTCGAAGGCTGGGCCGGCGCGGTGCTGGCCAAGATCATGGTGCTGGTGTTCATCGTCGTCTTCATCCAGAAGCGGCCGCAAGGCTTGTTCGCGGTCAAAGGCCGGAGCGCCGAGGCATGACCCACCCCCGCTGCGCCTTCGGCGCCTCCCCCTCCAGGGGGCCACGCCAGCGGCCCGGCAAAGCCGGCTCCGCGGTGTGCGCTTGGACCCGCGCTGTGTTCGCGCCGTTGCCCCTATGGAGCCTCTCGACATGCCAACGACTGTTCTTCTGCAGCAGAAGCGCGGCCTGCTGCTGGGGCCGAAAGGCTGGCTGGCCGTGCTGGCGGCGCTGGCCGTCATCACGGTGGTGGTGCCGGTGCTGAACCTGGTGGTGCCCGAAGGCAACGTGTTCCACCTCAGCGACTACACGGTCAGCCTCACCGGCAAGATCCTCTGCTACGCGATCTGCGCGCTGGCGATGGACCTGATCTGGGGCTACACCGGCATCCTGTCGCTGGGCCATGGCCTGTTCTTCGCGCTCGGCGGCTATGGCATCGGCATGTACCTGATGCGGCAGATCGGGCGCGACGGCCAGTACAAGGCCGACATGCCCGACTTCATGGTGTTCCTGAACTGGAAGACCTTCCCGTGGCATTGGGCGCTGTCGGACAGCTTCATCGCCCAGGCGCTGCTGGTGGTGCTGGTGCCCGGGCTGCTGGCCTTCGTGTTCGGCTGGTTCGCGTTCCGCTCGCGCATCAAGGGCGTGTACTTCTCGATCATCACGCAGGCGCTGACCTATGCCGCGATGCTGCTGTTCTTCCGCAACGAGACCGGCTTCGGCGGCAACAACGGCTTCACCGACTTCAAGCGCGTGCTCGGCATTCCGGTGGCCACGGCGCAGATGCGGGTGACCCTGTTCGCGATCAGCGGCGTCACGCTGGTGCTGTTCTACCTGGCCGCGCGGGCCATCGTGAACAGCAAGTACGGCCGCGTGCTGCAGGCCATCCGCGACGCCGAATCGCGCGTGATGTTCACCGGCTACAACCCGCTGGCCTACAAGCTGAGCATCTGGTGCGTCTCGGCGGTGATGTGCGCCATCGCGGGCGCCTTGTACGTGCCGCAGGTGGGCATCATCAACCCGAGCGAGATGTCGCCGGCGGCGTCGATCGAGATCGCCATCTGGACCGCGGTGGGCGGCCGCGCCACCTTGATCGGCCCGATCATCGGCGCGTTCTTCGTCAATGGCGCGAAGAGCTGGTTCACGGTGGCGTTCCCGGAGTTCTGGCTGTACTTCCTCGGCGCCCTGTTCATCGCGGTGACGCTGTTCCTGCCCCACGGCATCGTGGGCCTGTTCAAGCGAGTGGCGGAGAAGCGGGCATGACCCCCGAACTGATGGAGGAGGGCGCCCGGCGCCGCGAGGCGTACGAGGCGCGCAAGGCGACGGCGGCCACCGAGAGCGGTGGCCGCCAGGCCGCCTTCGGCCGCGTGCTGAAGCTCGGCGAGCCCGATTTCGCGCATGGCGTGGCGCTGTACCTGGACGACATCACCGTCAGCTTCGACGGCTTCAAGGCGCTGAATGCACTGACGCTCAGCGTCAATGTCGGCGAGCTGCGCTGCATCATCGGGCCGAACGGCGCAGGCAAGACGACGATGATGGACTGCATCACCGGCAAGACCCGGCCCGACAGCGGCAAGGCCTTCTTCGGCTCGACGATCGACCTGCTGCGGCTGACCGAGCCCGAGATCGCGCAAATCGGCATCGGCCGCAAGTTCCAGAAGCCGACGGTCTACGAAGACTTGAGCGTGTTCGAGAACCTCGAACTCGCGCTGGCCGGCGATCGGCGCGTCAAGGCCTCGCTGTTCTCGCGCCTGAGCGGCGAGCAGCTCGACCGCATCGGCGAAGTGCTCGGCACCATCCACCTGAAGAGCGAGGCGCAGCGCACCGCCGGGCTGCTGTCGCACGGCCAGAAGCAGTGGCTGGAGATCGGCATGCTGCTGATGCAGGACCCCAAGCTGCTGCTGCTGGACGAGCCGGTGGCCGGCATGACCGACGAGGAAACCGAGCGCACCGCCGAGCTCTTCCTCAGCCTCGAGGGCAAGCACTCGCTGGTGGTGGTGGAGCACGACATGAAGTTCGTCGACCAGCTCACCGAAGGCCGCAAGAAGGTGACCGTGCTGCACGAAGGCAGCGTGCTGGCCGAAGGCCTGCTTTCCGAAGTGCAGGCCAACGAAAAAGTCGTCGAGGTCTACCTTGGCAGGTGATGGGCCCACCCCCGGAGCGACTGCGGCGCTTCCCCCTCGAGGGGGCCACGCCCGCGGCCCGGCAGAGCCGGCTCCGCGGCGTGTGCTGGGCCAAGGCCCGGCGCGTCAAGTGGATGTGAGAACGTGATGCTCAAAGTCGACAGCCTCAACCAGTTCTACGGCGGCAGCCACATCCTGCGCAACCTCGGCTTCGAGGCCGCGCTGGGCGAGGTGACGGTGGTGCTGGGCCGCAACGGCGTGGGCAAGACCACGCTGCTGAAAAGCCTGATGGGCGTGGTGCCGGTGAAGACCGGCACGATCGCGCTCGACGGCGTGGACATCACCCGCGCCACCAGCTACGAGCGCGTGCGCCGCGGCATCGGCTATGTGCCGCAGGGGCGCGAGATCTTCTCGCGGCTGACGGTGGAGGAGAACCTGCGCATGGGCCTGGCCGTCAAGCCCGGCGGCACGCCGATCCCGGCCGAGCTGTTCGAGCTGTTCCCGGTGTTGAAGCAGATGATCGGCCGGCGCGGCGGCGATCTCTCGGGCGGCCAGCAGCAGCAGCTGGCGATCGCCCGCGCGCTGGCAGCCGGGCCGAAGCTGCTGATCCTGGACGAGCCGACCGAAGGCATCCAGCCCAGCATCATCAAGGACATTGGCCGCGTCATTCGGATGTTGGCAGACCGCAAGACCATGGCCATCGTGCTGGTCGAGCAGTACTACGACTTCGCCGCCGAACTGGCCGACCAGTACCTGGTGATGGAGCGTGGCGAGATCATCCAGCGCGGCCGCGGCGCCGCGATGGAAGCCGACGGCGTGCGCAAGCTGATGTCGGTGTGACGCCCGCGGCGGCCCGGGGTCGGGTCGCCGGGGCCTGCTGCGCGATCAGCGCATCGCGAGCTGCTGCGGCAGCCGGCCGGCCTGGGCCATCTGCTCGGCCCACAGCGTGCCCTTGTCCTCGTGCACCATGGCCAGTTCGCCGCGCGGGATCAGCCCGTGCTCGTTGGCGTAGATGGCTTCGGCGATCACATCGGCGCGCTGCACGGCCGGCACTTCAGCGACCGCCGGTGCCGGCGTGGCCGGTGCAGCTTGTGCCGCGGGGCCGGTGCCGCCGGGGCTGACGATCACGCGAGGCGTTGCCTCGGGCGCGGCGGCCTGGACCGGCTGGCTGGGCGTGGACTCGGCCGGCGCGGGCTCGGCGGGCGTGGCCGGCGTTGCCGCCGCTTCGGCGGGCGTGGCCTGTTCGACGATCTCGGTGCCCGGCGCCGGCTGCAGTTCGGGCTCGGTGCCGGGTTCGGCGATCTGGGCCTGGGCCACGCAGATCAGGCTGGCAGCGGCGGCCAGGGCGGCGAGTTGCCAGCGGTGTTGACGGGTCATTGCGAGACTCCTTCGATACGGTATGCGGGAGATAGCGCCGCAAGTCAGCGGCACTGCGTGAAGCCAGTCTGCCGCAGCAACGGGGCCTGCGCGGCGCCTGGTGGCAATGCCACGCACACGTCACGCCTGGTCACGGCGGGCCAACGTTTGCTTGCGCGCCTAAACTGCCCGCATGAACCCGGCTGACACGCATTCCTCCGTTCCCCCTACAGCCAGCGGCCCGCGGGTCGTGGTAGTGGGAGGCGGTCCGGCCGGCTTGATGGCCGCCGAAGCGCTGCTGGCCGGCGGCGCGTCGGTCGACCTGCACGACGCGATGCCCTCGGTGGGCCGCAAGTTCCTGCTGGCCGGCAAGGGCGGGCTGAACCTGACGCACAGCGAGCCCATGGACGCGTTCATCGGGCGTTATGGCGATCGGCGCGACCCGGTGGCCGGCTGGCTGCGGGCCTTCGGTCCGCAGGCGCTGCGCGACTGGGCGGCGGGCCTGGGTGTCAGCACCTTCGTCGGCCCCTCCGGCCGCGTG
>CAZXLI010000169.1:0-14583 GCA_964641795.1 uncultured Bordetella sp.
GCGAGGAATGCCTGGCCGCCGGCATGGACGACTACCTGACCAAGCCGATCCGCGTCGACAGCCTGGTCCAGGCCTTGCTGCGGATCTCCCCGAAGAAAGAGGACTGACCCATGGACACCATCGACCGCGGCGTGTTCCGCGAACTGCAGGACAGTGCCGGGCCCGAGTTCGTCACCGAGCTGGCCGGCACCTTCCTCGAAGACGCCCCGGCCCTGCTGGCCGAGCTGCAGCGTGCGCTGGCCAGCGGGGACGCGGCGGCCTTCAAGCGCGCGGCGCACACGCTCAAGTCGAACAGCAACACCTTCGGCGCCGCGCCCTTGAGCGTGCTGGCGCGCGAGCTCGAGCTGGCCGACCTGGCCGCGCTGGGCCCGCAGGCCGCGCCGAAGCTGCAGGCGCTGGCCGCGCAGTACGAAGCCACCGCCACCGCGCTGCGGGAGCTGTGCCGTGGCTGACCCGGCCGCCCGCCTGCTGCTGGTCGACGACAACCGCGTCAATAGGCTGTTATTAGGGCGGCAGCTGGCGCAGCTGGGTCACCAGGTCGACGTGGCCGAGAACGGTCGCCAGGCGCTGGCGCAGCTGCGGCAGCGCCCTTACGACCTGCTGCTGCTGGACATCGAGATGCCCGAGCTGGACGGCTTCGAGGTGCTGGCGCAGCTGAAGGCCGACACCGCGCTGCGCGACCTGCCGGTGCTGGTGACCTCGGCACTGGAAGGGCTGGAGAACGTGGTGCGCTGCATCGAACTGGGCGCCGAGGACTATCTCAGCAAGCCGGTGAACCCGGTGCTGCTGAAGGCCCGCATCGGCGCCAGCCTCGAGAAGAAGCGCCTGCGCGACACCCAGCGTGAGCTGGTGGCGCGCTTTGCCACGCAGCAGGTGGCGCAGGACCTGGCGACCTCGGGCTTCTCGCTCGGCGGGCGGCACGTGCGCGGCACGGTGATGTTCTGCGACATCCGCGGCTTCACCAGCCTGGTCGAATCGCAGTCGCCGGCCGAGATCATCGAGCTGCTGAACACCTACTACACGCTGATGTTCGACGCCATCGGCAGCTGCGGCGGCGTGGTCAACCAGATGATCGGCGACGGCCTGATGGCCATCTTCGGCGCGCCGCAGCCGCTGGCCGACGCCGCCGCCAGCGCGGTGACCGCGGCGCTGGAGATGCAGGCGATGATGGCGCAGTGGCGCGCCGAGCAACGCGCCGCCGGCCGGCCCGAGCTGCACATCGGCATCGGCATCGCCACCGGCGAGATGGTGGCCGGCTACACCGGCACGCAGGAGCGCGCCACCTACACCTGCGTCGGCGACACGGTGAACCTGGCCGCGCGGCTGGAGGCCCACACCAAGCTCGCGCAGCGCAGCATCCTGGTCGACGCCGACACGCAGGCCGAGCTGGCGGGCGCCATCGCCACCGAGCCGCTGGGGCCGGCGCAGCTGAAGGGCAAGGCCGCGACCGTGAACGTTTTCGCGGTGCCGGTGGACTCGCCCGGTCCCTGAACACGCGCGTTCCAGGCTGCGCGGCAGATCGCCGCCGCTCACTTCAGCGAGTTGGCCAGGAAGGCACGCAGGCGTTCGCCGCGCGGGCGTTGCAGCACTTCCTCGGGCGGGCCCTGCTCGGCAATCGACCCCTGGTGCAGGAACACCACCTGGCTGCTCACTTCGCGCGCAAAGCCCATCTCGTGCGTGACGACGATCATCGTGCGCCCTTCCTCGGCCACGCCGCGCATCACGCGCAACACCTCGCCCACCAGCTCGGGGTCGAGCGCCGAGGTGGGCTCGTCGAACAGCATCACGTCGGGCTCCATCGCCAGCGCGCGGGCGATCGCCACCCGCTGCTGCTCGCCGCCGGACAGGTGGGCCGGATAGGCGTCCCGACGGTGCAGCACGCCCACCCGTTGCAGGTAGGCCTCGGCCCGTTCCAGCGCCTCGCGGCGGGACAGGCCGAGCACCTGGACCGGCGCTTCGATCACGTTCTCCAGCGCGGTCATGTGCGACCACAGGTTGAAGTGCTGGAACACCATGGCCATGCGGGTGCGCAGCCGCTGCAGTTGCGCGCCATCGGCGGCCCGCAGGCCCCCGCGGCCGTCAGGCCGCAGGCGCAGGGCCTCGCCGGCCAGCTCGATGCTGCCGGCGGTGGGCGGCTCCAGCAGGTTCAGGCAGCGCAGGAAGGTGCTCTTGCCCGACCCGCTGGCGCCGATCATCGAGATCACGTCGCCGCGCCGTGCCTGCAGGCTGACGCCGCGCAGCACTTCCACCGCACCGAAGCGCTTGACGATGCCCTCGGCCCGCAGCTGCGGCACGGGCGTTTCGCGCGAGCTCGTGGAGGCGTCCATGGCTCAGGCGCTCAGCAGCTTGCCGGTGCGCCGCAGCGTGCGGCCGGCCACCTTGGCCAGGCGCTGCCCGGCCACCGCCCAGCGCGACGCCACGCGTGCGTACAGCAGGCCTCCGCCCTCGGTGCGCAGCAGCGTGCGCCGGCCGCTGGCGGGGTCCAGCAGCGTGGCCACGACATCGCCGGCAGCCAGCCGCTGCCCGGGTCGCGCCGCGAACACGACGATGCCGGCATGGGTGGCCAGGATGGGCTCCGAGCCGGCCAGCGGCGTCGGCTGGCAGCCCGGCGCCGGAACCGGTGCGGCCGGGCCCTCGACAACCCCGCGGGCGCGCAGGAACTCGATCAGCGCATCGGCATCGGCCGCGGCCAGCGCAAAGTCCACGTCCGCCTCGCCACGCAGTTCCACCGTCGCCGCGAAGCAGGCCGGCGGCAGCGGAACGGCGGGGTGGCGCTGCTGCAGCAGCGTCCAGGGGCGGCTGCAGGCTTCGTCGAACGGACCGTCGCCGCTGTCCATCGCCAGCAGCACGGCCTGCGCCCCGAGGCGCGCGCCGAGCTCGGCCGCCAGCGGCTCGTGCACGTCGAGCGCATAGACGTGCACGACGGCTTCGTTGTCGCAGTGCAGGTCGAGCACGATGTCGCAGTCGATGGCATTGACCAGCAGGCGGCGCTTGAGGTGCTCCGTCAGGGTCTGGGCCGGCACGGCCAGCGCGGCTTCGCGCAGCGCCTGGCGAACCAGGGTCACGTTGGCCTCGGCGTCGGCGCCCAGGCCTGCGGCCAGCGTCTCGGGCAGGGACTCGGCGAGCGCCCGGTAGCCGCGGTTGAAGTTGACACCGTCGCGCAGGTCGAAGCGGCCCTCGTGCCGGCCGAGCAGCCTTTGGCCCAGGCCGATGGGATTGGCCACCGGCACGAGACGCACCTCGCCACGCAACTGCCCGCGCGACTCCAGCTCGGACAGGCGCTCGCGCAGGCACTGCGCCACCAGCAGGGCCGGTACTTCGTCGGCATGCAGGGCCGCATGGATGGCGGCCTTGGGGCCGGACGCGGAGGCGCCGAAGCGCAGGATGCTCAGTTCGGCGGTCAGGCCGGGCGAGCCGCCTTCAAGGGCATGGGTCTCGAGGTGCATTCGGGCGTGAAGTGCAAGGGTCAGCGGACGGTGGCCGCCTGCGGTCGCAGGTGGCGGAGGTAGCGGCGTTCGAGCAGGCGGAAGCCGCCCACCAGCGCGAAGGTGAGGACGAAGTAGATGAGCGCCGCGGTGCCGAAGGACTCGACCGGCAGCAGGTGGTTGGCGTAGACGTCGCGCGCCACGCGGGTGATGTCCACCAGCGTCACCGTGCTGGCAATGGCGGTGGCATGCATCAGGCTGATGACCTCGTTGCCGTACTGGGGCAAGGCGCGCCGCAGCGCGCTGGGCAGCAGCACGCGGCGATACAGGCGCCAGCCCGCCAGGCCGTAGGCGCGCGCGGCTTCGATCTCGCCGGCCGGCGTGGCCTTCAGCGCACCGGCGACGATCTCGGTGGTGTAGGCCAGCGTGTTGACCGAGAACGCCAGCCAGGCGCAGAACCAGGCCTCGCGCAGCAGCGGCCACAGGGGGCCCTCTCGCACGGCGGGCAGCTGCGGCAGCCCGTAGTAGACGATGAACAGCTGCACCAGCAGCGGCGTGCCGCGGATGACGTAGGTGAAGCCCCACACCGGCCAGGCCAGCCAGCGACGATGCGACACGCGCGCCATGGCCAGCGGCACCGAGCACAGGAAGCCGGTGGCCAGGCACAGCAGCAGCAGGGTCAGCGACAGCTGCACCCCGCGCGCGAAGGCCGGCAGGCTTTCAATGACGACCGGCAGGTCGATGATCACATCCGCACCTCGCGCACGCCCAGGCTGAAGCGCCGGTTCAGCCACGCCAGCAGCACCAGCGAGCAGGTGGTCAGGGCCAGGTACAGGCCCGCGATCAGCAGGAAGAACACCAGCGGCTCGCGGGTGGACGAGGCCGCCAGGTTGGCCCGGTGCACCAGGTCGTCCAGGCCGATGATCGACACCAGGGCGGTCGCCTTCACCATCACCAGCCAGTTGTTGGTGAAGCCGGGGATCGCATGGCGCACCATCTGCGGCAGCAGGATGCGGCGCCAGACCTGCAGCCGGGTCATGCCGTAGGCCAGCGCGGCCTCGCGCTGACCGGGCGGCAGCGCCAGGATGGCGCCGCGGAAGGTCTCGGTGAGGTAGGCGCCGAAGATGAAGCCCAGCGTCAGCACGCCGGCCGCGTAGGGCGGCACGTCGATGTAGTCCCAGCCCTGGCGCTGGGCCAGCGCGTTCAGCGCGATCTGGCCGCCGTAGAAGATCAGCAGCATCAGCACCAGGTCGGGCAGGCCGCGGATCAGCGTGGTGTAGGCGCCGGCCAGCAGCCGCAGCGCGGCCGAGTGCGAGAGCTTCGCGGCGGCGCCGGCCAGGCCGAACACGCAGGCCGTGGCCAGCGACAGCGCCGCGACCGACAGCGTCATGCCCAGCCCGCCGAGCAATGCGGGTCCATAGCCGTGGAGCATGGTCGTCGAGGTTCGGCAGCAGGACGGGCGGCGTTCAGCGCTCGCCCGAGACGTCGAAGTCGAAGTAGCGATCGGCCAGGCGCTTGTAGCTGCCGTCGGCGCGGATCGCGCGCAGCGCGGCGTTGACCTTCTCGCGCAGCGCATCGTCGCCCTTGCGGAACGCGATGCCCACGCCGCCGGAGCCGCCTTCGAGCCGCACCATCGAGCCGACCTGCGCGTAGCCCTTGCCCTCGGGCTTCTTCAGGAAGGCCTCGCCCGAGACGACGCTGGAACCGAAGCCCACATCGCCGCGCCCGGCGGCCAGCTCGAGGTAGATGTCGGTCTCCTTGTTGACCAGCAGCAGCTCGCTGCCCGGGTAGTGATCGGCCAGGTACTTGGCGCGCGGGCTGTTGCGCAGCACGATGATCTTCCGGCCCTTGAAGTCGGCCGGCGTGTGGTCCTTGAAGGCCCCGGCGCGGGCGACGAAGCGCGAGGGAATGTCGTAGTACGGGTCGGAGAAATCGACCGCCTTTTTGCGCTCGTCGCTGATCGTCATCGAGGCGACGATCATGTCGAACTTGCGCGCGGCCAGCGCCGGGATCATGCCGTCCCACTCCTGCTGCACCAGGGTGCATTCGGCCTTGATGCGCTCGCACAGCGCCAGCGCGATGTCGATGTCGAAGCCCGAGAGCTTGCCGTCGGCGCCCAGGCGCGAGAACGGCGGGTAGTTGCCTTCGACGCCGACCCGTACCTTGGCCCAGCCGGGGGCCTGTGCGGCGGCCGCCAGCGGCAGCAGGGCGGCCAGCGCGAGGCCGGCCGAAGCGAGGAGGAAGCGAAGCGAGGCTTTCATGGGGGAAGGATCGGAGGCGGGCCACGACGGCCGACGCCAGCATGCCCGGGCCGCGCGGCGCCGGGAACCGGGCCGGCCCGGGCATGTCGGCGCAGCGTCAGGGCGTGTCGCTCCTGGCGCATTGGCAGCGCCCCCTCAGCGCGTGGCGGGCAGTGCGCGCCAGCGCTCGAGCACGGCGCCGCCGTCGATGACCCCGACATGCTCGCGCCAGTCGAAGCCGCGCGCCTGCAGCGCAGCCTGCAGCGGCGCTGCCGCTGCCGCCACCTGGCCCAGCGCCGCCCGCGCATCGGCCGGCAGCAGGGCCGGATACAGCAGGTGGCGCGGCAGCAGGGCCGACAGCTGCTGTGCCCAGCGGGGTCCATGGCGCTTCAGGGCCGCCGGCTCGTCCAGGCCGAGGAAATGGCGCCCCAGGGCCTGCCAGAAAGGGGCGCGGCCATCGGCTTCGCGCGGCCCCGGCAGTTCGACGATGCACGGCGCCGCGCACGCGCGTTCGCGGGCCCAGTCCGGCGCCTGGGGGTCTGGCGGCTGGCGCTCGAGCCAGGCCAGCACGTTGTCGAGCAGCGCCGCCCAGGCCGCCGCGGCCTCGCGCGGGTCCAGCCCCGGCGCAAGGCCGAACGCGCAGAGCTCATCGGCCCCGGTGAGGTCATGGCTGAGCAGCAGCGTGCGCTGGCGCCGGTACATCTGCAGCTCGCGCGAGGCATGCACCGCCCATCCCAGCCTGAACCAGGCCCGCGGGACCGGCCGGCCGATGGCCCGGCGCAGGCGCAGGCCGGCCAGCGGCTCGGTCGCGCCGGCCGGCGCGGCCAGCCACTGCAGTTCATCGGGTTCGGGTGGTGGCAGCGAGGCGCCGTCCGGCCCGCGCCAGCCGCTCATGTCCGGGGCGGCGGCGTCCGGGGCCTCCGCGGCGAGCCAGGCGTGCCAGCCGGTGCCCGCCGGCGGGCTGGTGAGCGGGGCGGGACTCATGGCGCGTCTCCTGCAGCATCGGCGTCGAAGGCGGCGCCGGATGTGCCGCCTTGCTGCCCCAGGGCCAGCGGTGCGCCGCGCAGGCGCACCGGCGTGGTCTCGGCCGGGTTCAAGCCCAGGCGGGCTGCGTCGGGTGCGGCCAGGCACCAATGGCCGGTCCGGCGCTCGGCTCGCGCCAGCGTGGCGCGGAAGCCCTGGCGTCGGGTGGTGGCCACCAGGTGCCAGCGGTGCGGCGCGGCCGCGTCGTCGCCGTCCACCCAGCGCACCGGCGCGGCCTCCGAACGCGCCACGGTGCGCAGCGTGGCAACCCGGGCGTTGGCGATCGGCCCGCCGTCGAAGATGTCGACGTAGGTCTCGCTCTCGAAGCCCTCGTCCATCAGGATCTCGAACGGCACCTCGGCCACCGGGTTGAGCTGGCCGATGGCCCACTGTGCCTGTTCGGGCAGCAGCGGCACGTACAGCGGCGCCTGCGGCAGCAGATCGGCGATGAAGGCCTTGCTGCGGCCGACGGCCAGGCGCTCGGCCTGCGGGTAGTCCATGTCGAAGAAGCATCGGCCCACCGCGTCCCAGAACGGGCTGTGACCGTCGGCATCGGCCAGGCCGGGGCTTTCGGCCGCGATGTCATCGGCGAACAGGTCGGGAAACTCGGCAATGAACAGCAGCCGCGCGCGGGACAGCAGCTGCGGCGCGGCGCCGAGCTCGTACGCCGGATCAATGTAGAACGAGGTCAGCAGCGTGGTGCCGGTCAGGGCATGGCACAGCTGCAGGGTGTGCACCCGGTTGCTGACCTGCAGCGCCTCGCAGGCATGCACCAGCGGCTCGTTGCGGTAGCAGTAGAAGCGGCCGGCATAGCCGGCGCTGGCGCTGATGCCGCAGGTGCCGATGATCGCGTCGGCCGTGCGCGCCGGGTCTTCGAGCACGAACAGGTAGATCTCCTCGCCGGTCGGCGGATCCGGCCGCGCGAAGCTGGCACAGCTGCGCTCGAGCCGCGCGGCCAGCGCGTGGCGGTCCGGCGGCAGCGTGGTGATGCCCGCCGCGCTGGCGCGGGCCATGCGTTCGAGCGCGTCGAGGTCGCCGGGCTCGGCGGCGCGCAGCACGAAGCGTTCGGGCGCGGGGTCGATCGAGGGCTTGCGGAAGTGGGCCGTCATCGGGGTCTCTCTTCGGTCGGGGCGTCGGCGACGTCGCTGGCGTGGCGATGGGCCTGCCAGTCGGCGGCCCGTGCCGTGCGCTCGTCGCGCGGCGAGTGCCCGAAGCGGGCACGGTAGGCCTTGCTGAAATGCGAAGCGGAGGCAAAGCCGCAGGCCAGGGCGATCTGCAGGATCGACTGGCCGCTGTGGCGCAGCAGCCGCCGCGCACGGGCCAGGCGCAGCTCGACGTAGTAGCGGCTGGGCATGTCGTCCAGGTGCTGCTTGAACAGCCGCTCGAGCTGCCGGCTCGAAACGCCGACCAGGCGCGCAAGATCCTCGGTCGGCAGGGGCTCCTGCAGGTTGGCTTCCATCAGCGCGATGGCTTCGGTGACCTTGGCGTTGGCCACGCGCGAGCCACTCGGCGCACGCTGGCGTTCGTCGCGCGCACGCAGCCGCTCGAGGCCGAAATGCGCCAGCAGCGGCGGCACGATGGCATTGCCATGCTCGCGCGCGAGCCAGGCGATCATCAGGTCGAGCGCCGCGGTGCCGCCGCCGCAGCTGAGCCGGTCGCGGTCGATCTCGTAGACATGGCTGGAGAAGACCACGGCAGGATGCGCCTCGGCCAGCTGCGCCACCTGCGCGTGGTGGACGGTGGCGCGGTAGCCATCCAGCAGGCCGGCCGCGGCAAGCCACGCCGCGCCGGTCCCCAGCCCGCCCATCAGGGTGCCGGCCTGGGCCTGCTGACGCAGCCAGCCCAGCAGACGGCCCGTGGGCGGGTCTTCGGCGGCGCTGCGCCCGAAGCCGGGCGGCAGCCCTTCGGCCACCACGAAGGCGCAGGCCAGCGGTCCGCAGCCCTCGAGGCCGGCACCGAGCACCCGCGTGCCGCAGGCGGCCGGCACCGGCTGGTCGTCGGCCGAGAGCATCAGCGGCGCATAGCGTGCTTCGCCCAGCGCCTCGTTGGCCGCCACCAGGGCCTCGGCCGCGGCGCTGCCGGCCAGCAGGGAATGCCGGGGCAGCAGCAGGAAGGCGTGGCGGCGCGCGTGCAGGCTCACGGGGCGGAGTGTGGCAAACCCGCGCGGCTCATGGGGCCCGCACCGCGGGCGGCGCGTCCGCATACAGCGGCTGCGGCAGCCGCACCGCGCGAATGTCCAGGCGCACGCGCTCGATCGTGTGATCGTCGCGCGTCGGTCCACCCCAGGCGCGGGTGGCCTCGTCGGCGACCAGGGTCCATTCGAAGGCCGCCGGCTGGTGCAGGCGCCAGGCCAGGCCCAGCGCACGGCGGCCGTCTGCCTCGGCCGCGCTGGCCATCGCGGCGACGATCTGCTGGTCGCCCAGGATGTCGCCGAAGTAGGCGGGTGTGCCTGCGGCCGCCCCGGTCGCAAGGGGCCGGCGCGGTCCGCCGGGCAGCAGGCGGCGGGCCTGCAGGTCGATGCGGTCGCCGCGATCGATGTAGCTCAGCCGCAGCCCGCGCACCTGCAGCGGCGCGACCCGCTCGACCTGCGCCGCGCTGGCATCCACCAGCAGCAGCCCGCGGGCGCCCAGCGCCTGGGCGATGCCGGCACGCACCACCGCGGCGCTGTCCTCGTCGATGCCCAGCCCGAGCGGCCGGCCGCTCTGCAGCAGCACCCGCACGAGTCGGGCGATGCGGCCGCGGCGCAGGAAGTGCTGGTCGGCGACCACCGTCTCGGGCACCAGGCCGAAGCCGGTGCCGAGCTCTTCGGGCGTTAGCTCGCGCAGCAGCCCGTCGAACGGATCGTCCAGGCCGCGCAGCGCGGTCTCGCTCATCACCGCGGCCCCGGCGCTGGTGCCGGCCACCACGCCGCCGCGGGCATGCAGGCGGCGGATCTCCGTCAGCAGCAGGCTGTCGCGGCCGTCGGGCCGCAGCGTGTCCATCAGGCGCTGCTGGTCACCGCCGGTCATGAACAGGCCGGACGCGGCGCGCACGCGCGCGGCCCACTGGGCGTCCTGGGCGCGCGCGGCGGCATCAGCAGCGCTGCTGCCGGGCCAGCGCGGGGCGATCGGCAGCACCTCGGTGCGCGCCCCGCGGCGCGCCAGCTGCTCGGCGGTGTGGCGGCCGGCGGCCACGGGGTCGCCCGAGGCGCAGGGCAGCACCAGCACCAGCGCGCCCGGCCCGCCGGCGGCCTGCACCACGGCCTGCCACAGCGCTTCATGGTCGTCCTTCACGGCACCGCCCAGGATCACCAGCGTGCCGGCGGTCGGAGGCGGGCCCTCGGCGCTGGCGGCCGCGGCGGCAGGGGTGGCGAGCAGGGACATCAGCAGACCGATCGAAGCGCCGAGGCGCCGGATGAAGGAGGACATGGCGCGATGTTGGCACCGGCACCACGCGCCCGGCAGCGGCCACTGCACCGCATCCGACACGGACTTGTGGGCAGGCGACCCCTTGCCGGAAACCGCGTTTGCAAGCCGCCTGCGCGCTGCCAGAGTGCGCTGCACCCGCCCCGGCGCCGAACGGCTTGCCGGGTCTCGAACCGCCTCGTCAGCCAGCCGGAGTCCAGTCCCTCATGCGCCGTCATCCCGCCCCGTCCCTGCGCCCTGTCGCCATCGCCGTCCTCGGCCTGCTCGGCCTGTCTTCGCCCTTGCTGGCGCAGGAGGCGTCGCAACGCGTCGAGATCACCGGCTCCAGCATCAAGCGGCTGGCCGGCGAAACCGCCCTGCCGGTGCAGACCCTCAGCCGCGACGACATCGACCGCAGCGGCGTGACCACCGCGGCCGAGCTGCTGCGCAACATCAGCGCCAGCACGGCCAACCTTGCCGACGGCGCGAGCATCACCGACAACACCGGTGGCCAGCGCGGGCTGAATGCCGCCAACCTGCGGGGCCTGGGCGCCAGCAGCACGCTGGTGCTGCTGAACGGGCGCCGGCTGGCCAACTTCGCCTCGCCGGGCGACTCGGCCGGTGTCGACCTCAACAGCATCCCGGCCGGCGCGATCCAGCGCGTGGAAGTGCTCAAGGACGGCGCCTCGGCCATCTACGGCACCGACGCGATCGGCGGCGTCATCAACTTCATCACCCGCAGCGACTACCGCGGCATCGACGTCACCGCCTATGCCGCCGGCACGCAGCACGGCGGTGCCGGCAAGCGGGCGGGGTCGATCAGCGCCGGCCTCGGCAACCTGGCCCAGGACGGCTTCAACGTGTTCGGCGTGCTCGACATCCAGCACCTGGACAGCCTGCGCAGCACGCAGCGCGACTGGCTGATGGAACGCCCGCTGGCCGAGACGCTGCCGTTCTACCTGTCGAGCCGGCCCTTCCCCGGCAACATCCGCCTGTCCGGCAACTCGGCCACGCGCAGCGCGCAGCTGGCGGCGATCAATGCCGCCGGCTACCGCTTCACGCCGCCGGGGGGCGGCGCGGCCGTGCCCTACAACCAGCGCACGGTGAACCTGTTCGCGCCCGGCTGCAACCCGCCGGCGTCGGTGTACACCACGCTGGTGGGCACGCAGGCCTGCGGCTACGACTACATGGCCGACACCGAGATCTATCCCGACGCGGACAAGATCTCCTTCCTCGGCCGCGGCGTGCTGGCCCTGGGCAGCGGACACCAGCTCTTCGCCGAGGCGCTGCTGGCGTCGGCCAAGACGCTGTACGTGCTGTCGCCGAACCCGACCACCGTCAGCGGCGTGAGCTGGTCGGCGATCAACCGCTACCTGCCCAAGCCGGTGACCGACAGCAGCACCTTCGAGGTCCGCATGCGCGCCACGGAGGCGGGCAACCGCAGCAACGAGGTGACCAGCAAGGCCAACCGCGTGGTGCTGGGCCTCGAAGGCAGCCTCGGCCGCTGGGACTACACCCTGGCCGCGAGCCGGGCCGAGAACAAGGTGGACGATCGCTACGTCGACGGCTACTTCCTGTTCAGCCAGTTCGCCACCGCGCTGAAGAACGGCGAGATCAACCCCTTCGGCGCCAGCACCGACGCGGGCAAGGCCCGGATCGCCTCGCTGCGCGTGGACGACGTGGCCCGCCGCAGCAGCGGGACGACCAGCGGTCTGGACGGCAAGCTCACCGGCACGCTGGGCCGGCTGGACGGTGGCGACATCGGCATCGCCGTGGGCGGCGAGCTGCGGCGCGAGCAGCAGGACTTCACGCCCTCGGCGCTGCTGGTCAGCAACAACATCGCCGGCGACCGCGACAGCTCGGGCACCAGCCCGCCGCTGGTGGCCACGCGCTACGGGCGCAACATCGTCTCGGCCTACGCCGAGCTCAACGCGCCCTTCAGCCGCACGCTGGAGCTGCAGGCGGCGCTGCGAGCCGACCACTACGAACGCGTGGGCAGCACGGTGAATCCCAAGCTGGGGCTGAAGTGGCAGCCTTCCGCGCAGTGGCTGGTGCGCGGCTCGGCCGGCACCGGCTTCCGCGCGCCGAGCTTCAGCGAGCTGTACCGACCCACCAGCTACGGCTCCAGCCCGGCCTTCCTGTACGACGCCGTGTGGGACGACTTCGACCAGTTCCCGACCGAGAAGATCGCCAACCCCGATCTCAAGCCCGAGAAGAGCCGGCAGTTCTCGCTGGGCATGGTGTTCGAACCCGCGCGCGGCAGCTCGCTGAGCGTGGACTACTGGAACATCCGCAAGACCGATGTCATCAGCGACCTCTCGGGCAAGACCATCCTCGAGAACCCGCAGCGTTACGCCGCCTACATCAAGCGCGATGCCGACGACTACCCGACGCTGATCCTGCGCAAGGAGAACCAGGGCGCCCTGCGCACCGCGGGCATCGACATCGACGCCAGCTGGAAGAGCGCGCCCGGCGCCGCGGGCCGCTTCGGGGCGGCGATCAACGGCACCTACGTGATCGACTACAAGCGCCAGTTCGGCAAGCTCGAGCCCTTCGTCAGCAACCTGGGCCGCTTCCTCAACGACCAGGTGATCCAGCGCTGGCGGCACCGCGCGACGGTGGAGTGGGAGCGCCAGGCCTGGACGCTCACCTTGGGCAATACCTACTACAGCGCGTACACCGACGACAGCTACATCCCGGACACGCAGCCGCGCCGCGTCAGCGCCTACAGCCTGTGGGACCTGTCGGCCAGCTGGAAGCCGAGCAAGGCCCTGACCCTGCGCGCCGGCGTGCTGAACCTGCTGGACAAGGCGCCGCCGTTCTCGAACCAGAGCTACTACTTCCTCTCGACCTACGACCCGACCTACACCGACCCGCGCGGCCGCACGGCCTTTGCGAGCCTGGCGTATTCGTTCCGCTGAAGTGCCGCGCGCCGTGGCGCGGCCGCGCTCACGGCAGCTTCGGCGCCACCCAGGGTTCGGTGCTGGTCAGCGTCTGCAGGAAGGCGACGACCTGGTCGATCTCGGCATCGGTCAGGCCGGTGGGCGAGAGGATCGGCGACTTGCGCGGGTCGTTGCCGCCGCCGGCGGCCATGTACTTCACGGCCTCGCGCAGGTCCTTCACGCTGCCGTCGTGGAAGTACGGGCCGGACAGAGCGATCGAGCGCAGCGTGGGCGTCTTGAAGGCGCTGGTGTCGGCTTCGTTCTTCGTGACGTTGAAGCGCCCGAGGTCGGGCTTGGCCTTGCCGCCTTCGAGCCCGATGTTGTGGAAGCCACCGTTGCCGAAGCTGGGCGGCGTGTGGCACGCGGCGCAGCGGCCCTTGCCCATGAAGAGCTGGAAGCCCTGCTTCGCCGCGGCCGAGACGGCGTTGCGGTCGCCCTTCTCGTACTTGTCCCAGGGCGCGTCGGTGCTGACCAGCGTGCGCAGGTAGGCGGCCAGCGACTTGACGATGGCGTCCGGCGTCGCGTCCGTGCCGTACACCGCCTGGAACTGGCTCTTGTAGCCGGGCACCGTGTTCAGCAGCGCCGCCACCTTGGCCGGGTCGGCGCCGATCTGGCCCCGCCAGGCCGCCAGCACCTGGCCTTCCAGCGTGGTGGCGCGGCCATCCCAGTACCAGGCGGTCTGGTAACCCACGTTGTACAGGGTGGGCGTGTGGCGGGTGTTCACGCCGCCATCGTCTTTGGTCGATAGCGCCTTCGCATCGGTCCAGCCCAGCTCGCGGTAGTGGCAGCTCTGGCAGGCCATCTTGCCGCTGCCCGACAACCGCGTGTCGATGAACAGCTGCGCGCCCAGGGCCAGCTTGGCCGGCGTGGCCGGGTTGTCGGCCGGGTGCGGCACGGGCCCGAGTTCGGAAATGCGCTCGGGCGCCGGCTCGCTGCTGCCCGGCATGGCACAGCCGGCCAGCAGGGCGGCGGCTGCCGCGAGGGTGGTGACGGACAACAGCGCGCGGAAGGTCGGCATGCGTAGAACTCGGCGGTGGGAGATGCCGCGGTTCTCGCTTGCCGGCCTCCGCCTGTCAAGCGCGTTATCCCACGGGACGCAGGGTCATACGGCAATCCACAACGCCGGCAGCCCGCCGAGCGTGCGGAACACGCGAGAGAGCGCCCCGCCGGTCACCAGCGCGGTGGCATGCTCGATGTCCGGCGCCAGGAAGCGGTCTTCGTCCACCGACGGGCAGGCTTCGCGCAGCAGCGCATGCGCCTGCTCCAGCGCGGTGCTGCTGCGCAGCGGCCGCAGGAACTCGATGCCCTGCCCGGCCGCCAGCAGCTCGATGCCGAGGATGTGCGCGGTGTTGCGGATCATCGGCTGCAGCCGGCGCGCGGCGAAGGTGGCCATCGAGACATGGTCTTCCTGGTTCGCCGAGGTCGGCAGCGAATCGACGCTGGCCGGGTGCGCGAGCGACTTGTTCTCGGAAGCCAGCGCCGCCGCGGTGACATGCGCGATCATGAAGCCCGAGTTGAGCCCGGCGTTCGAGGTCAGGAACGGCGGCAGCCGCGAGACACCCGCGTCGAT
>CAZXLI010000170.1:0-14550 GCA_964641795.1 uncultured Bordetella sp.
CGCGGGCTCAAACCCGATGGCCGCGGCCTCACCGTGGTGGGTGACGACGCGCAGTCGATCTACAGCTTCCGCGCCGCCGAGGTGCAGAACATCCTGCAGTTCCCGGCGCAGTTCGGGCCCGGCGCGCGCGTGCTGGCACTGGAGCGCAACTACCGCTCGACGCAGCCGATCCTCGAGGCCTCGAACGCGGTGATCGCGCTGGCCGCCGAACGCCATGCGAAGACGCTGTGGACCGATGCCCTTTCCTCGCACAAGCCGCTGCTGGTGACGGTGGCCGACGAGGCCGCGCAGACGGCCTGGGTCGTCGAGCACATCCTGGCGCAACGCGAGAACGGCCTGAAGCTCAAGCAGCAGGCGGTGCTGTTCCGCACCGGCCACCACAGCGCCGGGCTCGAGCTGGAGCTGACGCGGCGCAACATCCCCTTCGTCAAGTACGGCGGGCTGAAGTTCCTCGAGGCCGCGCATGTCAAGGACGTGCTGGCCGCGCTGCGCTGGGCCGAGAACCCGAAGAGCCGGCTGGCCGGCTTCCGCGTCGCGCAGCTGGTGCCCGGCATCGGGCCGGCGCTGGCGCGGCGGCTGCTCGATGCGATGGAAGCCGCGGCCGATCCGCTGCAGGCGCTGGCCGCGTTCGAGCCGCCTGCTAACGTGCAAGAGGAGTGGCAGGCCCTCACCCGGCTGATCCGCGCGCTGCGCGACCCGGCGATCACCTGGCCGGCCGATGTCGAGGCGGTGCAGCGCTGGTACGCCCCGCACCTGCAGCGCCTGTACGAGGAGACCGCCGCGGTGCGCCAGGCCGACCTGGACCAGCTCGCGCGCATCGCCGCCGGCCACCCGAGCCGCGAGCGCTTTCTCACCGAGCTGACGCTCGATCCGCCGAACGCCAGCAGCGACGAATCCGGCCCGCCGCTGCTCGATGAGGACTACCTGATCCTGTCGACCATCCATGCCGCCAAGGGCCAGGAATGGTCCTCGGTCAGCGTGCTCAATGTCGTCGATGGCTGCATCCCCTCGGAGATGAGCACCGGCTCCGCGCACGGCATCGAGGAAGAGCGGCGCCTGCTGTACGTGGCGATGACGCGCGCCAAGCACCGCCTGGCGCTGCTGGTGCCGCAGCGCTTCTACGTCACGCAGCAGCAGCGTTTCGGCCCGATGCACCTGTATGCCTCGCTGTCACGCTTCATCCCGCCGCCGGTGGCCGCGCTGTTCGAGCGCGTGGCGCCGGTGTCCGCGCCGGGCGATGCACCGCTGGCCGCACCCGCGGCACCGGTGATGGACCTGGGCGCGAAGCTGCGCGCGGCCTGGGACTGACCCCGTCGGCGCCGGGCCGCCTCAGCTGACTGAGCACCCGCCCGGCGGGTGGTTCCCCGCACTCGTGCGCCTGGGGGCGACGCTTCAGGCGCCCGACAACCAGACGCGCAGCGGGCCAAGGGCCCGGGCGCCGCAGGCCAGCGCCGCCGCCAGGCTGGCATCGCGCTCGTAGCCGACCAGCGGCACGCCAGGCCAGGCGGCCGCCACGGCGCGCAGCGCCGAGCCCCACAGCGGCGGCCGTGCCGCATCGAGATCGGCGTCCAGCCCGAACAGGTTGCCCAGCCCGGTCACGCCGGCCGCGTGGTGGCCGATCACGCCCGCCACCAGGCGGCCCGCACGCCAGCCACCAAGCAGTTGCGTGGACCCGTCGGCCAGCAGGGCCGGCGGGAACTGGCAGGTCGTGGCCGCGGCCCCCAGGTCGCCATCGGCCTGCCACCAGGCGGCTTCCCACGCACGCAGGGCCTCGGCGTCGCGCACCGGCAGCCAGTGCAGGTCCGGGCCGGGCGGCAGGCCCGCCAGCGCGTCGGGCGTCCAGCCCAGCCATTGCGCCTCGAACAGCCGCGTGAAGCCGAGGCGATCGAGCGGCAGGTCGGCAAAGCTGTCCTTCAGGCCCCAGGCACCGGCCAGCCCCGCAGCCCGCAGGGGGGCCAGCGCCAGCGACACCTCGGCCAGGGTCAGCGCGGGCCGCAGGTTCGCGGCATTCGGGTAGTAGCGCGGTGCGGGCCGCGGCTGCATCCACCAGCCGGCGGACCACTCGCCCGGCACGCCCTGCGCGCGCGCCATCGCGTCGCACCAGTGCGCGCTGTTCAGCGCGGCCCGCGCCGCATCCAGCTCAACCATGGTGGCGGGTGCCCAGCCAGGTGCCGCCCAGCACCATCGCCAGGCCGGCCACGTGCCACACGCTCAAGGGCTCGCCCAGCAGCCCCACCGCGAAGGCCACGCCGAAGATCGGCACCCAGTAGACGTACAGCGAGGTGCGGGCCACGCCCAGCGTGGTGAGCGCCCGGTTCCACACCAGCGCACCGAGCGCGGTGGCGAACAGGCCGGACAAGGCGGTGAGCACGCCATGCCACCAGCTGAACTGGGCCCAGTCGATGCCGAAGGGCGCGGGCCGCAGCGCCATGTGGGCCAGCAGCATCGCCGTGCCCAGGCTGTGCACGACGCCGCTGATCAGCGCCGAGTCCAGTTGCCGCGCCAGCCGCTGCACCAGCACGCCGCCGCTGACCCAGCTGATCACCGAGCCCAGCACCAGCGCATCGCCCCAGCCGCCATCGCCCAGCGACGCACCCGGGCGGTTCAACACCACCATCGCCACGCCGCCGAAGCCCAGCACGACGCCGGCCACGCGCGGCGCCGTCATGCGATCGCCGAGCACGGCCACCGCCAGCAAGGCCGAAATCAGCGGGTTGAGCGCGATGATCAGCGCCGCATTGGCCGCGGTGGTGCGCGCCACGCCCTCGGTGAAGAGGATCTGGTTGGCATACACCATCAGCACCGCGCACACGGCCAGCGTGCTCCACTGGCGCGTGTCCAGCCGCGGCCAGCCGGCGCGCCGCCAGGCCAGGATGGCCAGCAGCGCCAACGCGGCCACCACCATGCGCAGGGAGGCGATGGCCATGGTGTCGAAGCGGCCGATCAGCCATTTCACGATCGAGAGGTTGGCACCCCACACCGCCATCGTGCCCAGCAGCAGCCAGCGCATCATTGCCGCGCGCGCGGCCGAGGTCGGTTCAACAGGCATCGGGGCATTGTGACGGCAGGCCCCCAAGCGGTGCCGCCGGCAATCCTGCAGGCGGCGGCTGCACGGCCGCACGATGCTAAGCTGCCGCCCCCGTCGACGATGGCGCCTGCCCACGGCACCGATCGCTGGCGCTCATCTTGCGTGATAGCCCTTTCCCACCGAGAGGTCAGCCCATGAGCTGTCGATTCCACCGCGCGCTGCGGCGGCTGCTGGCCGCTGGCGGGCTGCTGCTGCTGGCCTGCGTCAGCCCGCCGCTGGCTGCGCAGACACCCGAGGCCATGCCCGCTGCCACGCCCGCTGCCACGCCCCGCCCGCGCATCGGCCTGGTGCTCTCGGGCGGCGGGGCGCGCGGCTTCGCCCACGTGGGCGTGCTGCGTGCGCTGCGGGAACTGCACGTGCCGGTGGACATCGTCGTCGGCACCAGCATGGGCTGCGTCGTGGGCGGCGCCTATGCGGCGGGCAGCACGGTCGATGCGCTCGAACGCATCGTGCGCACCACCGACTGGGACGCGGTGCTGGCCGACCGTCCGGCGCGCGACGAGCTGGTCTACCGGCGCCGCGAGGAGGACATCGCGCTGCCCTCGCGCATCGAGTTCGGCGTCGACCGCAGCGGGCTGTCGCTGCCGCCGGCCGCGGCGGGCAACGCCGCGCTCGAAAGCGCGTTGGGCAAGCTGCTGCCGCCGGGCATGCGCGAGCGGCCGGCCAACCAGCTGCCGCTGCCTTTCCGGTCGGTGGCGTCCGACCTGGTCACCGGCGAGCTGGTCGAGCTGGTCGACACGCCGCTGTTCGCCACGCTGCGGGCCTCGCTGGCGGTGCCCGGCGTGTTCGAGCCGGTGCGCGTGAACGGCCGGCTGCTGGTCGATGGCGGCCTGGTGCGCAACCTGCCGGTGGACATGGCGCGCGCGCTGGGCGCCGACATCATCATCGCCGTCAACGTCGGCACGCCGCTGGCGCCCGAGCACACGCTGTCGACCTCGATCGGCGTCGCGCAGCAGATGATGGCCATCCTCACCGAGCAGAACGTGCAGCGCTCGCTGAAGGAGCTGGGCCCGCGCGACATCCTGATCGCGCCCGACCTGCAGTCGCTGAGCTTCCTGGACTTCCGCAACCACGAGAAGGCCATGCGCGCCGGCGCGGCCGCGGTGCAGCGCATGGCTGATCGACTGAAGGCGCTGGCCCTGCCGCCGCAGGACTATGCCGCGCTCGAGCATCGCCGCAGCGGCGCGCCCACCATCCGGGCCGGCGCACTGCCGCTGGCCAGGGTGGAGGTGCAGGGCACCGAGCGCATCAATCCGCAGGCCCTGGTCGCCCTCACCGGCCTGCAGCCGGGCCAGCCGGTGACGCCCGAGCAGGCGCAGCAGGCCGCCGCGCGGCTGTACGGCCGCGGCGACCTCGACCGCGTGGACACCGAGGTGCGCGACGAAGACGGCCAGCGCAGCGTGCTGATCCGCGTGGCCGAGGCCGGCTGGGCCCGCAGCCGGCTGCGCGTCGGGCTGGAGCTGGCCAGCGACTTCTCCGACAACAACGAGTTCACGCTCAGCGCGATGTACGTGGCGCCGGCGCTGAACAGCTGGGGTGCCGAGCTGCGCACGGTGGCGCGCATCGGCGCACGGCGCGAGTTCGGCATGCAGTGGCACCAGCCGCTGGGCGCCGGCTCGCCGTGGTACGTGGCGCCGCAGCTGCAGTACGACGCCTCGTCGTTCAATGTGTTCAGCGAAGGTCGGCGCCTGTACCGCGCCGGCTACAAGCTGGCCGAGGCCCAGGTGACGCTGGGCCGCGAGCTCGGCACCTGGGGCGACGTGCAGCTGGGCGTGAGCCGGCGCGCCGGCCGCGCCCGGCTGCTGGTACCGCAGACCCCGCTGGACGCCGACAGCTTCTACGACACCACGCAGTTCGTGCAGCTGAGCATCGACACGCTCGATTCGCTGGCCTTCCCGGTGCGCGGCCAGCTGCTGCAGGCGCGCTTCGACCGCGCGCCCTCGCGCACCGCGGACGAGCCGACGCACGCGCAGTCGCAGATCACCGGGCTCGCGGCCTTCGGCCGCGGCGACTGGGCCGGCCATGTCAGCGTCGACTGGGCCCGCGCGCGCTTCGGCGCCGCGCCGATCTCGCTGGGCGGCTTCCTGCGCCTGTCGGGCACCGAGGCCGATTCGATCACCGGCCAGACGGTGGTGCTGGGCCGCGTGGTGGTGGCGCGCCGTGTCGGCACCATGCCGGCGCCGCTGGGCGGCGCGGTGCGGGTGGGGATCTCGGCCGAACTGGGCGGCGGCTTCGCGCCCGGCGAATCGGTGCGCTGGCGTGCGCTGACGCAGGCCGGCGCGGCCTTCGTCTCGGTGGACACGCGCTTCGGGCCGGTGTACTTCGCCGCCGGCTCCACGCGCCACGGCGACGGCACGCTGTACCTGTTCCTCGGGCCGGTGTGGTGATGGCCGCTCTTTTATGCCGCTAGGCACTGCGCCGCAGCGCGGTGAAGGCCGCCAGCTCCCACGAGCGGAAGCCCAGCAGCAGGGTGAAGCCGTCGCGCAGCGGCGCCTGTGCGCGGCGGTCTTCCTCGTGCAGCCGCGCGAGCTCGGCGCCCAGCTGCTGCAGCTTCTGCACGAATTCGCGCGCGCTGGCCTCGGTCAACCGTGCCGGGATGCACAGCAGCGTCTCGCCCTCGCCGGCGAAGCGGCCCGAGAAGTAGTCCTCGACGATGTGCTCGCGGAAGAACTGCTGCACCGGGCCGTCGGGCCGCCAGCGGAAGTTCTGCGTCACCCGCAGCCGGTAGCGGTTCAGCGGCTTCAGCTCGATCAGCGCCAGCCGGTCGAGCTTGACCAGCCGGCGCACGCACTCGGCCTCGCTGAGGTCATAGGTCTCGACGATCTGCTCGAAGCTCCAGTGCCCGAGGCAACAGTTGGCCACCAGCAGCAGCTTGGGATCGGCGACCAGCGAGCGCTCCTGCGCCAGGGTCAGCGTGTCGGCGCGCGGTGTCAGGTCGGCCGACTGGCGCAGCACGTCCTCCATCGAGACGCCCACCGCCTGGCAGATCTGCGCCAGCCGCGACAAGGCCATGTCGCGCTGGCCGAACAGGCGCTTGATGCTGGACTCGCTCATGCCGATGCGCTGGGCCAGCTGCTTGTAGGTGACGCCGGCCGCGCGCATCTCCGTGCGCAGCACCTGCAGCACCAGCTCGGGTGAACTCATCGCGGTCTCCTCGTTCCGTGGGCCGGCCAAGGTACTGGAATCCAGTACCTCGTGTGCCGACGATCGGCACCTCGTGCAGGAAGATGGTACGTCAGGCCGATCTCGTCAACACTGCGCCCCGTCGCTTCGGCGTTACCGGCGCGGCGAACCTGTTCAACGTTCCCCGAAAACCTCGACGAAAGCCCCCATGTCCAAGTTCTCTTCCTCGATCGCCCTGCTCTCCATCGCGCTGCTCGGCAGCGCCGCCACGCTGCCGGCCCAGGCCGCCGACAAGCAGACCGGCTACATCGGCGGCGCCATCGGCCGCAGCAGCTTCAACACGCGTGACCTGAACCTGCCGAACCCCGGCGGCGACGAGCGCGACACCGCCGGCAAGCTCTACGGCGGCTACCAGTTCAACGACACCTTCGGCATCGAAGGCGGCTACGTGCGCCTGGGCAAGTTCAGCGAGCGCGTCACGCTGGGCAGCGGCAGCACGGTCACGCAGGAAGGCCGTGCGCGCAGCTTCTATTTGGCGGCCACGGCCCGGATGCCGCTGAGCGAGCAGTTCTCGCTGAACGGCCGGCTCGGCGTGTCCGCCGGCCGCGTCAGCGGTACCAACGTGCTGCCCAGCGGCTCGCAGATGATCGGCTCGACCACCTCGCTGCCGATGATCGGCGTCGGTGCCGAATACAAGGTCTCGCAGTACGTCTCGCTGACGGTGGACTTCGACCACTTCGGCCGGGTGTCCGACAAGATCACCGGCAACCTGGTCAGCGCCGGCGTACGCTTCAGCTTCTGATCGTGTGATCGCAGGAAGCGGTGCCGGTCTCGTTCAGGCCACCTCGAGGCTGCGGTTCAGCAGCGCCTCGATGTGCGCGATCAGCGCCTCTTCCTCGTAGGGCTTGCCCAGCAGCACGCTGACGCCGGCCTCGCTGGCCACCGCGCGGTGCTTGTCGTCCGACGAGGTGATCATGATGATCGGCACGTGGCGGGTGGCCGGGTTGCCGCGTACATGGCGCGTCAGCTCGAAGCCATCCATGCCGGGCATCTCGACATCGGTGATCAGCACGTGCGGCATCTCGTCGGCGATGCGCTGCATCGCCTCGAAGCCGTCCTCGGCCAGCACCACCCGGTACTGGAACTTGGCCAGCGCGCGGCTGGTCTTGACACGCACGACCTTGGAGTCGTCGGCCACCATCACCAGGGTTTCGGCCGGGCTGCGTGGAGCGGCCGGCTGCGCAGGCACGGCGGCGGCGGGCTCGGCCGCGGCGCGCTCGGCTTCGAGGCGTGCCGCGGCTTCCTGCTCGGCCTGCCGGCGCGCCGCCTCGGCTGCGGCGTGGGCGGCGGCAGCGCGCTCTGCAGCTGCGCGCTCTGCAGCTGCGCGCTCTGCAGCTGCGCGCTCTGCAGCTGCGCGTTCTGCAGCTGCGCGTTCTGCAGCTGCGCGTTCTGCAGCCGCGCGTTCCGCGGCCGCGCGTTCCGCGGCGAGCTGCTCGGCCTCGCGCCGAGCGAGCTCGATGCGTTCGGCTTCCAGCCGATCCGCTTCCAGACGGGCTGCTTCGGCACGCTCGGCTTCCAGCCGGGCCGCCTCCGCACGCTGGGCTTCCAGCCGGGCCGCTTCCTCGGCGGCCGCACGTGCTGCGGCGGCGCGTTCGGCTTCGGCCTGCTCGGCCGCCACGCGGGCAGCTTCGATGCGTGCGGCCTCGGCCCGTTCTGCTTCGACGCGTTCTGCTTCGGCCCGTTCTGCTTCGGCGCGTTCAGCCTCGATACGCGCTGCTTCGGCCCGCGCCCTTTCGACGCGCTCGGCTTCGATGCGCTCGGCCTCGATGCGCTCGGCCTCGAGCCGCTCCGCCTCGGCGCGCTCGGCGGCCAGGCGCTCGGCCTCGGCGGCCGCGCGGGCATCCGCGGCGGCGCGTTCGGCCGCCAGCTTCAGGGCCGTGGCCGCGGCCTCGGCAGCGGCCTGCTCGGCGGCAGCGCGTTCGGCCGCCGCCAGCTCGGCCGCGCGGCGTTCGGTCTCCAGGCGCTGCTGCTCGGCCAGCACGTCCTCGGGTCCGGGCAGGGAGGACACCTGCACCGTCGCGTGCGACTCGGCCTTGGACTTCTGCCGCCGGCGCCGGCCTCGCAGCAGCTCGATCACCAGCCAGACCAGCAGCACGCCGACCACGGTCCACAACAGAATGTCGTTCATCGGGCTTGAAGCCCCGCCGCGCGCGCACGCGCGCCGCGCAGGGCATGGGTCAATATCCTGCAAAGCATAGCGGCGAAGCCTGACGCCAATGCGGCGATTTGTGACCGTTCTGCCGCGCTTTCCTGCGGCATCGTCCCGCTTCGCCGGCCTTGCGGCATCATCCACCGCATGGATAACCTACCCCCGATCCAGGCCCTGGTCTTCGACATCTTCGGCACGGTGGTCGACTGGCGCGGCTCACTGATCCGCGAGGGCCAGGCGCTGCAGCAGCGCCTGGGCCTGCAGGCGGACTGGCCGGCGCTGGCCGATGCCTGGCGCGCCGGCTATGCGCCGGCGATGGCGCGGGTCAACGCCGGCGACGAGCCGTGGACCAACATCGACGGCATCCACCGCCGCATCCTCGACAGCCTGATCCCGCGCTTCGGCCTCGAGGCGCTGACGGAAGCGGAGCGCGACGCGCTGAACCGCGCCTGGCACCGACTCGATCCATGGCCCGACACCGTGCCGGGGCTGACCCGGCTGCGCCGGCGCTTCGTGCTGTCCACCCTGTCGAACGGCAACGTGGCGCTGCTGGTCAACATGGCCAAGCGCGCCGGCCTGCCCTGGGACTGCGTGCTGTCGGCCGAGCTGATCGGCCGCTACAAGCCGGACCTCGAGGTCTATCGCCGCGCCGCCGCGCTGCTGGGCTTCGCCACCGAGCAGGTGCTGATGGTGGCAGCCCACCCGTCCGACCTGATGGCCGCGCAGCGGGCCGGGCTGAAGACCGCCTACATCCCGCGGCCGGAGGAACACGGCCCCGGGGGATGGATGGAATCGACCGAGGGCTGCCGCTTCGACTGGCAAGCACCCAGCCTGGAGGCGCTGGCCGAGCAGCTCGGCGCCTGAGTGCCTGCCCCTTGCGCGCTGCGCTCGCGTCCCCCCGAGGGGATCAACCGCCCTGTGGCGGCCCGGCGTCGGTCAAGGCGCCGCCTCTCGTCAGCCCGCCATGCGCAGCAGCGCGGACACCAGGTCGGTCTGCGTGACGATGCCCACCAGCCGGCCGCCGCCGTCGATGATCGGGATGTGGTGGTGGCCGGTCGACGAGAACACCGGCACCAGCTCGGCCAGGCTGCGCTCGGCGCTGGCCACGCGCACCTGGCGCGTCATGATCTGGCCCACCGCCTCGGGCTTGTCGGAATGCACGCCGGGCGTCGCACGGATCAGCTTGCGCAGCTTGACGTCGAAGCCTTCGTGCACATCGAGGTCGGCCGAGCGCAGGAAGTCGGCCAGCGTGACGATGCCGACGATGCGGCGCTGGCGGTCGATCACCGGCAGCGCCTTGATGCGGTGCTCGCGCAGCAGCGACCAGGCCTCCTGCAGCGGGCTGCCGAACTCGACGGTGATCGGGTCCGGCGTCATGATGTCGCGGCAGCGCAGCTCGGACAGGCGGCGGGCGTGCGACTGCAGCTCGGCCTGCGCCAGCAGGCGCTGCAGGTCGTCGCGCGGCACGTCCAGCACCTGGTTGTAGCGGGCCAGCACCGCGTCGAGGTCGGCGTCGCTGAAGCGCGCGGCAGCGGCCGGTCCGGGCGGCGCTTCGCGGTTCACGTGCGGGTAGCGCCGGCCGGTGGCCTGGTTGTAGGCGATGCCGGCGGCCACCAGCAGCAGCGAATTCAGCGCCACCGGGAACAGCGCGAAATGCCAGTCGGCCACGCCGCCCAGCACCGTCAGCAGCGCCGCCGCGCCGCCGGGCGGGTGCAGGCAGCGCAGCGCCAGCATCAGCGCCACCGCCAGCGCGGTGGCCACCGCAGCCGCCAGCACCGGCGAAGGCAGCCAGTGCACGCAGGCCATGCCCACCAGCGCCGACAACGTGTTGCCGCCCAGCACCGACCAGGGCTGCGCCAGCGGGCTGGCCGGCACGCCGAACACCAGCACGGCGCTCGCGCCCAGCGGCGCCACCAGCCAGGGCAGGCCCTGCTGGCCGGCTGCCAGCGCATGGCACACCAGCGCCGTCAGCAGCAGGCCGAGGCCGACACCGGCCACCACGCGCAGCCGCTCGCGCGCGTCGATCGCCATGCGGGCAGGCCACAGCGCCTGCAGCCGCTCTCGCCAGCGGCCGCGCCGGCCTGCCGGGCCGGACAGCCAGGCCTCACCCATCGATGCCTCCTAACATCTGAAAAGTGCGTCAACGATTCCTGTCGGAGCTTCCGGGCACCGGGCCGGGGCCGATTCTGCCGGAGCGGGCCACCGCAACGCCTGCGCAAAACCCGAGGGTGCGCGCCGCGCGATAAGCTGTGCGGTCTGTCCCGCCCCGCAGCTTCGAAAGGCTCCACCGGCATGAGTGTTCAAGACCGCGTTCGCGTGCGCGAGGTCCGGCTGCTGTCGGACAACTGGTACACGCTGAAGACCACCACCTTCGACTGGCAGCGCCGCGACGGCCGCTGGCAGGAATGCAAGCGCGAGACCTACGACCGCGGCAACGGCGCGGTGCTGCTGCTGTACAACCGAGAGCACCGCACGGTGGTGCTGACGCGGCAGTTCCGCTACCCGGCCTTCGTCAACGGCCACGACGGCCTGCTGGTCGAGGCGCCCGCCGGCCTGCTGGACGATGCGACGCCCGAGGAATGCATCCGCGCCGAGGCCGAGCAGGAGGTGGGCTTCCGCGTGCGCGCGCCGCACAAGGTGTTCGACGCCTTCATGAGCCCGGGCTCGGTGACCGAGCGGCTGCACTTCTTCGTCGCCGAGTACGACCCGGAAGACCGCATCGGCGACGGCGGCGGGCTCGAGGCCGAAGGCGAGGACATCGAGGTGCTCGAACTGACGCTCGACGAGGCGCTGGCGCAGGTGGCCGATGGCCGCATCCGCGATGGCAAGACCATCATGCTGCTGCAGCATGCCGCGCTGCACCTGATGCCGCGCTGATCCCCGCCTTTTGCTGGAGCCCCCGATGAAGACCTTCCTGCCGGCCTGGCGCCTGGCGCTGGCCGCCCTGGGCCTGGGCCTGCTGGCCGCCCCCATCCGCGCTGCCGAACCGGTGGCGGTGATGGTGCTGGGCACCTACCACTTCGCCAGCCCCGGGCTCGATTTGCACAACGCGCAGATCGACGACGTGCTGGCGCCGCGCCGCCAGGACGAACTGCGCGCCGTGGCCGATGGGCTGGCCCGGTTCAAGCCGACCCGCATCGCAGTGGAGGCGCAGGCCGATGCGCTGCCCGGACGCGCGCTCCCGCGCTACCGCCAGTACCGCGACGGCACGCTGGCGCCGGACCGCAACGAGATCGTGCAGATCGGCTACCGCCTCGCTCGCCAGCTCGGCCATGCCGAGGTGATCGGTGTCGATGCAGAGGGCGAGTTCCCGTTCGAGGCGCTGGAGAAGTTCGCCCAGGCCAGTGGCCGCGGCGGCGAGCTGCAGCGGTCGGTGGATGACATCGGCGCGCGGACCCGCGCCTTCGAGCAGCGCGCGCGGGACCGCACCGTGAGCCAGCTGCTGCGCAGCCTGAACGAGCCGGCAGCGATCGCCGACGACCATGGCTGGTACATGCAGGCACTGAGCTATGGCCGCGGTGCCGAGCAGCCCGGCGCGCGCCTGGTGGCCGGCTGGCTGGCACGCAACGTGGCGATCTGCGCGCGGCTGGTGCAATCGGTCAAGCCGGGCGACCGGGTGCTGCTGCTCTACGGCTCCGGTCACCTGCAACCGCTGCGCCAGTGCGTGCGCGACATGCCCGGCTGGCGCCTGGTCGAGCCCAACGACTTCCTGCCGGACTGAAACCGGGCGCGTGGGCGCCGCGCCGCGGCTCAGGGCCTGAGCGTTCTTCGGGCATGAGCGGGAGAACCTCAGGCTCTCAGCGCTGCGCGAGGTGCCCCAGCACCCGCAGCACCTGCTGCGTGGGGCCTTCGTGGTCGCCGCTGCGGTGCGCCAGGCCGAGCGGACGCCACAGCGCCGGCTGCAGCGGCAGCATGCGGACGCGCGGCTCGGGCGCCGGTGCGCTGGCCTCCTGCGGCAGCAGCGCCGCGCCGTAGCCGGCGGCCACCAGGCTCTTGATCGCGTCGTTGTAGTTCAGCTCGATGCGCGCGCGCGGGTGCTGGCCCGCGGCGGCAAACCACTCGGCCGTCAGGCGCGACAGGCGCGTGCCGGCGTCGTTCAGGATCAGCGGCTGGGCGGCCAGCCAGGCCGGTGTCGCGCGCTTCGGCAGCTTCGGCCAGCCGGCCGGCACGAAGGCCATCACCGGGTCGCGCCGCCAGCGCTGCACCGTCAGGCCCGCCAGCGGCGGCTGCGGCAGCGCGACGATGCCGATGTCCAGCGTACCGCCCCCCAGGCGCGCCAGCGTCTCTTCGGAGGTCAGCACCGCCACCTGCACGTCGATCTCCGGGTGCTCGGCGTGCAGGGCCTGCAGCGCCTGCGGCAGCAGGTGGGCGATGGCGCCGGTGCTCGCACCCACCCGCACGCGGCCGGCGCGGCCGGCGACCTGGCGCTGCAGCGCGTCGATCATCTCGTCGGCCTCGGCCAGCAGGCGCCGCGCACGCTCGATCAGCAGCGCGCCGGTGCCGGTGGCCACCACCCGGCCGCGGTTGCGCAGCAGCAGCCTGGTGCCCAGCCGCGACTCGAGATCGGCCACGTGCAAGGTGACGGTCGGCGGCGCCAGGTGCAGCGCCTTGGCGGCCGCGGCGAACGAGCCGAGGTCGCTGACGGCCAGCAGCGTGCGCAAGCGGTCGAGGTTGAGTTCGCGCATCGCGTGATTCAGGATTTCTGAATGATATCTTTGCCAGATTCAACTTGCGCAATGGTAGCGCCCAGGCCGACCATGACGGCTCGCGTTTCACTCTCGTTCGGAGCCACAGCATGACCACCACCGTCTTCGTCGATGGCGACCAGGGCACCACCGGGCTGCAGATCGTCGGCCAGCTGGCCGCGCGCCGCGACATCCAGCTGCTGACCCTGCCAGCCGCGCAGCGCAAGCACCCGCTGCGCCGCGCCGACGCGCTGAACCGCTGCGACATCGCCATCCTGTGCCTGCCCGACGCTGCCGCTCGCGAGGCCGCCGCGATGATCGAGAACCCCGCCGTGCGGGTGATCGACGCCAGCTCGGCGCACCGCACCGATGCGGCCTGGGTCTACGGCTTCCCGGAGATGAGTGCAGGGCACAGCGAGGCAATCCGCGCGGCACGGCGCATCAGCAACCCCGGCTGCTACCCGACCGGCGCGGTGGCGCTGCTGCGCCCGCTGGTCGAAGCCGGGCTGCTGCCGGCAGACTATCCATTGGCGATCCACGCGATATCGGGCTACTCGGGCCAGGGCCGTGCCGGCGTCGAGGCCCATGAAGGCCCGGGGGCTGCCAGCGCCCCAGCGCTGGAGGTCTACGGCCTGGCGCTGGCGCACAAGCACGTGCCCGAGATCCGCCAGCATGCACTGCTGGCCGAGCGGCCGGGCTTCGTGCCGGCCTACGGCGCCTACCGCCAGGGCATCGTGCTGACGATCGCGCTGCAGCAGCGCCTGCTACCCAGTGAAGCGAGCGGCCATCGCCTGCACGAAGCGCTGGCCGCCCACTACGCCGGCGCGCAGCACGTGCGCGTGCTGCCGCGCGTCGAGGCTGCCGCGCTGGGTGGGCTGAACCCGCAGCAGCACAACGGCAGCAACACCATGAGCCTGGCGGTGTTCGAGAACGCCGCCCACGGCCAGCTGCTGCTGGCCGCGGTGTTCGACAACCTCGGCAAGGGCGCCTCGGGCGCCGCGCTGCAGAACCTGGACCTGCTCCTTCAGTAGCCCAGCGCCAGGCCGGTGTTGCGGCGCGGATCGTTGGCGCCGTAGAAGCGGTTCTTGCCCACCGGCTGGCCACCGAGCGAGGGCGCACCGATCAGGATGGCCGCCAGGTGGTTGGCCGGCTGCGCACCACCGAACTTGTGGCCCATGCCCTCGAGGATCTTGCGCGTGTCGGGCGACAGCGCGAAGTTCTCGACATTGGTGGCCTCCGGCAGCCACTGCTGGTGGAAGCGCGGCGCGTCCACCGCTTCCTGCACGTTCATGCCGTAGTCGATGACGTTGACGATGGTGTGCAGCACCGCGGTGATGATGCGGCTGCCGCCGGGCGTGCCGACCACCATCACCGGCTTGCCGTCCTTCGAGACGATGGTCGGGCTCATCGACGACAGCGGGCGCTTGCCCGGGGCGATCGCGTTG
>CAZXLI010000171.1:0-14488 GCA_964641795.1 uncultured Bordetella sp.
CTCGCACCCCAGGCTCACCACCATCACCTCGCCGCCGAAGTTCGGGTTCAGGCTGATGTTGCGCAGCGTGCGGATCGGCACCACCGCGTCGGGCGCGTCGATCGCCACGCCGCAGCCGTAGCCATGCGCGAGCGCGACCACGTCGTCGACGTTCGGATAACGCGGCAGAAGCTCGGCCTTGATGCGCTGCACCGCGAAATCGGTGACGCCGGCCACGCACTGCACCGTCTGCGTGATGGCCAGGATGTTGCGCGTGCCCACCGAACCGTCGGCATTGCGGTAACCCTCGAAGGTGTAGCCCGCCAGCGGTGGCAGCGCGGGCTTCGCCGCCGTGGCCATCGGCAGGCCTTCGAGCGAACGGGCCTCGGGCATCCGCAGCAGCCGCTCGTGCACCCAGCTGCCGGCCGGGATGGCTTTCAGCGCGTAGCCGATGATCACGTCGTAACGCCTGATCGGTGCGTCCGCAGCGATGTCTGCCAGCGCCACCTTGTGGCCCTGCGGCACCTTGTCCACCAGCACCAGGCCGGAGGGCAGGGCGGTGCCGGCCGGCAGGCCGCCATCGTTCGCGACGATCGCGACGTTGTCGCGCTCGTGCATGCGGATCGTCAGCGGCGTGGGGGCCATGGCCATGCTGTCTCCGGGTTCAGGTGGCGCCGTGCGCCTCGACGTACAGCGCGTACAGCGAGTGGCAGCTGGCCATGTACAGGCGGTTGTTCTTCGGCCCGCCAAAGCACAGGTTGGCGCAGCGCTCGGGCAGGCGGATGTGCGCCAGCGGCTTGCCCTGCGGGCTGAACACCATCACGCCGTCCAGATCTTCCGACTTGCCGCGCAGCGTGTAGACCTTGCGGCCGCCCACATCACTGGGCTCGGCGTTCAGCGCGCCGTTGCTGCCCCAGCCGCACCACAGGTTGCCGTCGCGGTCGACGCGGAAGCCGTCGAGCGCGCCCTGGTCGGCCGCGTCGATCAGCTTGGTCTTGTTGGCCACCGTGTGGTCGGGGTTCACGTCGTAGGCCCAGATGCTGCGGTTGGGCGTGCCCTTCCATTCGACGACGTAGAGCTTCTTCTCGTCGGGCGAGAAGGCCAGGCCGTTGGGGTTGACCAGGTCGGTGATCACCGCGCTGATCTTGCCATCGGGCGCGATGCGGTAGACGTTGGTGGTGGCCTGCTCGGGCTTGGCGCGCGAGCCTTCCCATTCGCCGTTGATGCCGAACAACGGGTCGGTGAACCACACCGAATCGTCGCTCTTGACGACGATGTCGTTCGGCGCGTTCAGGCGCTTGCCTTCGAAGCTGTCGGCCAGCACGGTGATCTTGCCGTCGTGCTCGGTGCGGGTGATGCGCCGCGTCACCGAATGCTCGCAGGTGACGAGCCGGCCCTGGCGGTCGCGCGTGTTGCCGTTGGCATAGTTGGCCGGGCTGCGGAAGACGGTGAAGGCACCGGTCTTCTCGTCGAACTTCATGATGCGGTTGTTCGGGATGTCGCTCAGCAGCAGGTAGCCCGGCCCGCCATTCGCGCCGGGAAAGTACGCCGGCCCTTCGGCCCAGCGCATGCCGGTGCCGAGCTGCTCCACCGTGCTGCTGTAGATGCGGTACTTCGCGAAGCTGGGGTCCAGGATCTGCACCGCCGGATCGGGGTAGCGCTGGTTGGGCTTGTACTCGAACGATTGCGCGAACGCGCCGCCGGCCAGGGCGCCGAAGCCGGTGGCGGCAGAGGCGCGCAGGAAGGCGCGTCGCGATGAAGCGGAAGGGTCGTGCATCAGGGTCTCCTCGGTTGTTGTGATGGCGGTCAGGCGTCAATCGGCGGTAATTTTTCCGACCTCGATCACCTTCTTCCAACGCGCAAACTCAGCGGCCTGGAAGGCGGTGAACTGCTCGGGCGTGTTGCCGACGATCTCGAAGCCCAGCTCCAGCAGCTTGGGCTTGACCGATGGGTCGTTCAGACCCGCGACGATGGCGTCGTGCAGCTTGGCCTTGATGTCGGCCGGCAAGCCCTTGGGCGCGGCAAAGGCCTGCCACGAGTAGACCGTGACGCCCTTGTAGCCCAGCTCTTCCATCGTCGGCACATCGGGCAGCAGCGGCGAGCGCTTGGCCGACGTGATGGCCAGCGCGCGCAGCTTGCCGCCCTTGATGTTGGGCAGGCCGGTGTTGATGTTCATGAAGGTGGCGTCGACCACGCCGCCGATCAGGTCGGACATGGCTGGCGCGCCGCCCTTGTACGGCACGTGCGTGGCCTGGGTGCCGGTCTCCTGCCACAGCAGCTCGGCCGTCAGGTGGTCGGAGGTGCCGTTGCCGGCCGACGCGAAGGTCATCTTGCCCGGGTTGGCCTTCAGGAACTTCAGCACGTCGGCAAAGCTCTTGTGCGGCGACGCGGCGGGCACCGCCAGCACGTTGGGGGCCTGCACCGCCAGCGTGATGTAGTCGAAGTCCTTGGTGGGGTCGTAGCCGACGTTCTTCAGCAGGTGCGGGCCGATCACGAAGGGGCCGAGCGACGAGACGAAGATCGTGTAGCCATCGGGCGCGGAGCGCTTGGCCTGCGCCGCGCCCACCGTGCCGCCGGCACCGCCCTTGTTGTCGACGATGAAGCCGCCGCCGAGCTTTTCCTGCAGCTTGGTGCCGACCTGGCGCGCGATGAGGTCGGTGGAGCCGCCGGGCGGGAAGGGCACCAGCAAGGTGACGGGCTTGGCCGTGGGCCAGGCCTGGGCCAGGGCCTGGCCAATGGGCGCGGCGAGCGCCAGGCCGACGGCGAGGGTGGTGAGCAGCTGCTTCATGGGGATGTCTCCAGGCGGTGTAGGGGTGGGTGCGAAGAAGGGACTTCAGGGCCGGCGGCCGAATTCGGCCTGCTCGCGCGTCCAGGTGCGCGCCTGCTCGCTCAAGCTCAGGCCCAGGCCCGGCCGCGTGGGCACTTGCATGCGGCCGTCGCGGATTTCGATGCGCTCGTTGAACAGCGGCTCGAGCCAATCAAAGTGCTCGACCCAGGGCTCGCTCGGGTAGGCCGCGGCCAGGTGCACATGCAGCTCCATCGCGAAATGCGGCGCCAGCATCAGGCCGGCGGCCTCGGCCTGCGCGGCAATCTTCAGGAAGGGCGTGATGCCGCCGACGCGCGGCGCATCGGGCATCAGGACGTCGGCGGCGCGGTGGCGGATCAGCTCGGCATGCTCGGCGGCGCTGGTCAGCATCTCGCCGGTGGCGATGGGCGTGTCGAACTGCGCGGCCAGCGCGGCATGGCCCTCGTGGTCGTAGGCGTCCAGCGGCTCCTCGATCCACACCAGGTTGAAGGGCTCGAAGGTGCGGCACATGCGCTGCGCCGTGGGACGATCCCATTGCTGGTTGGCATCGACCATCAAGGCGACGCCATCACCCAGGTGCTCGCGCACCGCGGCCACGCGCTTCAGGTCCGCCGCCCGGTCCGGCTGGCCCACCTTGAGCTTGATGCCGCCGATGCCGCGCTCGACCGAGGCCTGCGCGTTGACCAGCAGCTGGTCCAGCGGCGTGTGCAGGAAGCCGCCCGAGGTGTTGTAGCAGTTCACCGAGTCGCGGTACGCGCCCAGCAGCTTGGCCAGCGACAGGCCGGCACGGCGCGCCTTCAGGTCGTACAGCGCGACATCGAAGGCGCCGATGGCCTGCGTGGCCAGCCCGCTGCGGCCCACCGAGGCGCCGGCCCAGCAGGCCTTGGTCCACAGCCGCGCGATGTCGTTCGCATCTTCGCCGATCAGCACCGGCGCGATCTCCTTCGCATGCGCGAACTGCCCCGGGCCGCCGGCGCGCTTGGCGTAGCTGAAGCCCAGGCCCAGGTGCCCGCCGGCGGTGGCCACCTCGGCGAACAGCATCGCCACTTCGGTCATCGGCTTCTGGCGGCCGGTCAGCACCTTGGCATCGCTGATCGGCGTGGCCAGCGGCAGCACGCAGGACGACAGGCGCAGCCAGGCGATGCGGTCTTCGGAAGCGGACATCAGGGTGTGTCTTGCGCGAATGGTAACGTTGTCATTTTGTGCGGTCTGCCAGCAAGGATCAGGGTTTCTGCCAATGTGATCTCAACCAGCGCCGGACAGGACCGAATGGTAACGTTGTCATTCAAGACGTCAAGTAGCCCAACGGCCGAGTCGGATAATCGCCGCCGCGATGAGCACGATCCCTTCCCCCAAGTCCGTCACGCTGCACGATGTCGCCCGCGAGGCCGGCGTGTCGCTGATCACCGCATCGCGCGCGATCAGCAACCCCGAGGTGGTGTCCAAGTCCACCATCGAGCGGGTTCTGAAGGCCGTGCAGATAACAGGTTATGTGCCCAACCGCCTGGCGGGCGGCCTGAAGTCCAAGCGCAGCATGACGGTGGCCGCGCTGGTGCCGGTGATCTCGGTGCCGCAGTTCCTGCCGACGGTGCAGACCCTGACCGAGACGCTGGACCGTGCCGGCTACCAGCTGATCCTCGGGCAGACCGGCTACGACCGGGCGCGCGAATCGGCGCTGCTGGAGACCATGATCAGCCGCCGTGTCGACGGCATCGTGATGGCCGGCCTGCTCGACCCGCTGGCCGCGGTGGAGCGGCTGCGCCGGCTGGGCACGCCGGTGGTCGAGACCTGGGACCTGACCGACCGTCCGGTGGACATGCTGGTCGGCTTCTCGCATGTGAAGGTGGGCAGCGCGGTGGCCGGCTACTTCCTGGCCAAGGGCTGGCGCAAGCTGGCGATCGCCAGCGCCGACGACCACCGCGCGCTGCAGCGGCGCGACGGCTTCGTCTCGGCCGTCGGCCGCGAGGTGCCGACCGTGCTCGTCAAGGCGCCCAGCACGCTGCGCCTGGGGCGCGAGGCGCTCGGCCGGCTGCTGGCGCAGGATCCGGGCATCGAGGCCATCTACTGCAGCTCCGACGGCCTGGCCGACGGCGTGATGATCGAGGCCCGCGCGCGCGGCCTCCGCATTCCCGAGCAGCTGGCGGTGTGCGGTTTCGGCGACGCCGACTTCGCCGCGCACCTGGAGCCGGCGCTGACCACGGTGCACATCGAAGGCGCCGAGATCGGCCGCCGCGCGGCCGAGATGATCATCGCCCGCTGCCGCGGCGAGGCAGTGGCGCAGCCGATCATCGACATCGGTTTTCGCATCGTCGAGCGGGCGTCGACGCTGCGTTCCTAGGCCACGGCCACGACATCGCCGAGGCGGATGGCGCCGCCTTCGAGGATGCGCGCCGTCATGCCGCCATGGCCGCGCATCGCGGCATAGCCGCCGGGGCCGATGACCTCCTCCATGCGCGAGCAGGGCTGGCACGGCCCGACGATCTGCAGCAGCGCCTGGCCCACGCGCAGCTGCGCATTCTTCAGCGCCAGCAGGTTGACGCCCGAGACCACCAGGTTGCGGCGCAGACCCACCGGATCGATCACCCCGCTGCGGGCCAGGGTGGCGATCACGGCCAGGTGCTCGTGCTGGATCAGCGTGACCTGGCGGGTCGAGAGCTCGGCTTCGCCACGGCGGCCGAGCCGGTCGTCAGCCAGGCCGATGCCGGCCAGCGCGGTGGTGGCCTCGATGGACCGGGCTGGATCGCGTGGCGCACCGCGCACGATGATGGCCTCGATGCGGCCCTGGATGTGGGCCGGCGGGGTGTTGAGGTCGCGTAGCGTCTTCATGGTGAGCGGACCTTAGCGCAGTCGCGAGCGCCTGCGGGGCGGCGCCCGGCCGCGCGCGCCGACCCGGGCGCCGCTGTGTGCGCCAGCGCACAGATGGGCTCGCGCCAGCGTGACAGTCTGAGCTTGCCGATGCCAGAGCGGTCGGCCGTGGGAGCGGTGCCGGTTGCCTGGCACCTGTTGCCCGTGAGAGCTCTGGGGGAGCATTCGATGAGACTCTACAAGGCACAGGTCGGCGTGGTTGTCGCAGGCGTGGGGCTCATGCTGTACGGCGACGGGCTGAGACCGAAGGTGGACCCAGCCTCGGACATCGCCCTGGGTTCCAGCGCCTTCGATGGCGATCTGGCCGATGACGGGCGGGTGGCCGCCACCGAGACGCCGGAGGTGCCGTTGCACGCCATGCCCGGCCGGTCCGGGGACATGCGGGCGAACCTTGGCTACGCCGCCTCGGGCTATGTCGTCTCCGGCTACGCGGCCTACACCGGCGAAGCAGGCGAGACAGCGTCGAATGCCGTGCTCGGGGTCATCGCCGCCGGCAATGCCGTGCCAGGGTCGGTGGCCGGCGCCTTGACGGCACTGAACGGCAACCCAGCGAGGGATCCCATGCCCAACTCTCTGCCCGCTGGCGTCCAAGGGCAGGCGCTCGCGCCGCTGCTGGCCGCCTTGATCCACATCGACGGCGATCCGGAAGCCACACTGCCTGGCGTGCGCGTGCCGGATTCCGTTTCCGCATCGGGTCTTCCGGCGTCCATCACGACGCAGCCGGATGCCCAGGGCACAGTCCCTGTCGGCCTTGTCGACACGGCGCCGTTCCCGCTACAGGCAGCACTGGACTTGAACGACCTGCCGATCCCCGGAAGCAGCGATCCGCGCAAGACACCTTCCGACCGGCCAACGCTGACAGCGCTTGCAACGGTCTCGCCGCCGAGCGAGACCGAAACCGTCGGCGCGGCACCGGCGAGCCGGCGCGCGCCGGCGGGTGATGCGGAAGGCCAGGCGGTCTCGCTGGCCTTGCCGGCACTCAGCGCGATCCAGCCGCCAGGTGCTGCCGGCGGCGCCGTCCTGGAGGTGGTCGACCAGGTCCGGGCGAGCTTGCCGACCGTCGTGGATCGCTTCGTGGCGGCGGGCCAGGAACACGATCTGCAAGCCGGCGGCCCGGGCCTCGGCAGCGAAGCCTTGCCAGACATCGGGAACCATCCTGTCGAGCTGCTGTTCAGCGCTCCGGACCGGGCCGGTGACACCATCGCCACCGCCGGGCCAACACCGGTTGCGGGAACGGTCGGCCTGTCCACCGATCCTGCCGGCGCCGGCGAAGCTGCAGCGGCCACCCGGCCGACCGGGCTGGCCGCAACCGGTGTGCCGGAGCCGTCGACCTTGGCGCTGATCGGACTGGCTTTGCTGGCGCTGGCCCGCAAGCGCAGCGCCTGGTGGCCCGATCGGCCTGGGCCATCCCCACCGCAGGCGAGAAGCTGGACGGCCCGATCTCTTGACGTTGCCGCGGGCGCCGCGATCACTCGGCCGTGCGCTTGCGCGGGCCCTTGCGCGCGCGCGGCGGCGGCGTGGCATCGGCCGCCGTGCGCAGCACGTCCTTCTGCAGCAGCGCGCTGCCGCCGTGCGCGTCTTCCAGCCACAGCAGCGCGTCGACCTGCGCGATGAAATGCTCCAGGTACTCGGGCGACAGCTCGCGCATCAGCGCCAGCGCGCGCAGCACCAGGGCCTGCGAATGCAGCGGGCCGGCCTGGCCCGGTGCCTGGGCCCGTGACTGGCTGAGGCGGCGCTCGACATGCAGCCGCGACCAGGTGCGGCGGTGCTGGCGCAGCGCCTTCAGCTCGACCGGCGCGGCCGGCGCGGCGGGCTGGCCGCCGGGGGCCGGTGGCGCGCCGACCGCGACCGCGGCCGGGGCGGGCTCGCCCGCGGCCCCGGCCAGCCGGCGCACCAGCTCGCCCAGCGGGCCGGGGCCGTCGGACCGGGGCCCGAGGCGCTGCGCATCGGTCGCGCTGTCCGCCGCCAGCCGCGCCGCACACTGCGCCAGCAGTTGCGCGAGGCGCTCGTCCAGCAGCGCGCGCGTGTTTCCCGCATGCGCCTCGGCACGGCGCGCCAGCGCGTCGAGCCGGTGGTAGCGCACCGGATCGCGCAACTGCAGCCCGCGTTCGCGCCAGGCGGCCAGCATTGCGTCGACGGCCTCGCGCATCACCGGCTCACGGCGTGCGCTTGACCGCGCCGCCGGCCCAGCGCGGCACCGGCGCGAGTTCCACACGCCGGTTCTGCGCGCGCCCCTGCGCATCGGCGTTCGAGGCCACCGGCTGCTCGGGCCCGAACGCGGCGGCGAACAGCGACGAGGCGGGCACGCCCTCGGCCATCAGCGCCCGCATCACCGTCAGCGCGCGCTGGGCCGAGAGTTCCCAGTTGTCCTCGAACGCGCGGTTGCCGGCGCGCAGCCGGCGGTCGTCGGTGAAGCCGCTGACCATCAGGATCTCGTCGCGCTCCTTCAGGTAACTTGCCAAAGGCGCGGCCAGGCCCTTGAGCAGCTGCAGGCCCTCGGGCTGCAGTTCGTCGGAGTTCTGCGCGAACAGCACGCTGCCGCTGATGCCGATGCGGCCGTTGCTCATCGTCACCCGGCCCGAGGCCAGCGGGATCGCCAGCGCGCGTTCCAGCGCCAGGCGGCGCTGCTCTTCCTGCTGGCGCTTCCTGACCTCGGTGTCGAGCCGGGTCGCCAGGTCGAGCTGCACGCCGATCACGCACACCAGCATCAGCACGAAGGCGCCGACCAGGCCCGACATCAGGTCGCCGAACACCGCCCACACCGGGGCGCCGGCCTCCAGGCCGGCGTCGGCGTCGTCGTGGCCGCTCATCATGCGTGTCAGGCCTCGGCGCCGGCTTCGGTGCGCCGCGCCAGGCGCTGCAGGTCGTCGACGATCTGCTTCTGCGCGCCCAGGCTCAGGTCGACGATCTCGCGCGCCTGGGCCACGTAGTAGGCCAGCTGTTCGTCGCTGCGCGCCATGGCCTGGCCCAGCCCGGCCTCGATGCGCTGCAGCTGTGCCAGCAGCTGCGCATTGGCGTCGCCGAACTGCTGCACCGCCAGGCCGAAGGCCTCGCCCAGGCTGGCGATGTCGACCGCGCTGCCGGTCACCTGCGCGGCCAGCGCATCGAGGCGCTCGCCCTCGATCTGCACCTGCGCGCCGAAACGCTCGGCCGTGCCGTCGAGCGCGCTGCGCGATGCGGCGATCAGGCCGTCGATCGCCTGCGTCGAGGCGCCGGCCAGCGCCTCGATGCCGCGTACCGATGCGCCGGCCAGGGCCTCGATCCCCTGCGCCGAGGCGCCGGCCAGCGCGTCGATGCCTTGTGCCGACGCGCCGGCCAGCGCGTCGATGGCGGCGCGCTGGTCGGCCGCGCTGCGCTGGGCCGCCTGCAGCAGCTCGGCCAGCGCGCTCATCAGGCGGCCGCGCTCGTCGAGCAGTGCGTTGTCGCGCACCAGGCTGGCCGAGAACTGCTCGCGCATCTGGCCGATCACCTCGGCCGCGGCACGCGGGGCGTCGGTGGCGGCCTGGGTCAGCTGGGCGATCTCGGCGATGGTGCTGCGGGCATGCGCCTCGCTCTGGGCGGCCATCTCGCGCGCGGTGCGTTCCAGCGTCTGGCAGATCTGCTGCTGCTGGGCCAGCGTCTGCGTGCCGGCCTGCTGCCACTCGCGCTGCAGGGTGCCGGCCATGGCCTCGAGCGCGCCGGTGAAGGCCGCCGCGCGCTGCTGGTCCTGGGCGGCCAGTGCGGCCTGCAGCGCAGCGGCCTGTTCGGCACTGCGCTGCTCCTGTGCGGCCAGCGTCTCGCGCCAGTGGCGCGTGGCTTCCGCGGTCGTGCGGCTGAAGTCCTGGTTCAGCGCGGCCAGTTGCTGCTGCACCGCATCGCCCACCCGGGCCTGCAGGCCGCTCGCTTCGCGCGCCAGCGAGGCCATCGTGGCCTCCACCGCCGGCTGGATGGCGGCGCCGGCCAGGCGGGCGCTTTCGGCCAGGCTGCGCTGCAGCGTGCGGTCGACCGACGCCGCCAATTGCGTGAAGGCGGCCTCGGTGCCGCGCTGCAGGCTGTCCTGGCTGGCCACCAGCCGCTCGTGCAGCGCCTGCTGCTGGCGGTCCATCTGCTGCGCCAGCGCCTGCAGCTGCGCCACCAGTGCGGGCATCGCCTGGGCCTGCTGCTGCACGGCCGCCAAGGCGTCCTGCCGCTGCTGCGCCAGCGAGAAGCGGCGCAGCGTGGTGGCGATGCGGCTGTCCAGCGCCTGTGCCGCCAGCAGCCGCTCGCGCCGGCACAGCGCCGAGGCCAGGCCCAGCATGGCCGAGGCCGCAACGCCGGCCACCGAGGTGCCGAAAGCCAGCCCCAGGCCCTTGACCGGCGCGGCCAGCGAGCTGCGGATGGCCTGCAGGTCGGTGGTGTTCTCCAGCGCGCTGACGGTGCCGTTCAAGGTGACCACCATGCCGAGGAAGGTGCCCAGCATGCCCAGCAGCACCAGCAGGCCGACGAGGTAGGGCGTCAGCGCCGGGCCGGGCAGTGCGCTGCGCTCGCCTTCGATGCGCAGGCGCACCGGCTGCTGCAGCGTCGGGTGCAGCCGGGCCAGCCAGTCGCCCAGCTGCGGCAGGTCTTCGGGCAGTTCGCCCAGCGCGCGCTGCAGCGAGGCGGTGGCCTGGCCGAAGCGGGTGAGCTCGAATGCGCCCAGGCCGTAGAAGGCGCCGATGGCCAGCGTCATCGTCAAGGCCAGCGGATGCGCCGGGCCGTAGCCCGCGGCGATCCAGCCGATGGCGGCCAGGCCAATGCCGAAGACCGCCCACACACTCGTTCTGTTCATGCCTGTCGCTTGCCTTCCTGCTCCAGGGCCTCGATCAGCCCGTCCACCGGTTGCAGCCGCAGCGCCAGTTCGGCGTGCAGCAGCGCCTGCAGTTCGCGGCCCAGTTCCGCACGGCCGGTTGCGCCTTGCGTCAGCCCCTGCGCGATGCGGGGCTCGGCCAGGGTCGGCACGTGCGACAGCAGGTGCTTCTCGCGCAGGCGCAGCATGTCTTCCAGCGCCGCGTCCAGCGCTGCCAGCCGGGCCAGCCGCGGCGACGCGCGCTGCAGCAGCGTGCGCAGCCGCACGCGTAGCGCGCCGATGCGCTCGGCCATCACGCGCTGGATGGCCGCGTAATGTTGACGATAGGCGCCTTCGTCGGGCTCGTCATCGTCCGGGGTCAGCGCCGGCGTGGCGAGGCGGCTGTCGGGCCGCCGCGGCGGCGGCGAGGGCGCCAGCAGCGCGTCGGTCTCGATCTCGTGCTGCAGCGCGGCGCGCGCATGCTCGTGTTCGGCCAGGGCCTGGCGCAGCAGCGCGCCGGTGTCGGCCAGCGGAGCGGCCTGTTCCGCCGCGGCCAGCGGGGCCACGGCGCCGGACAGCGCGATCGCATCGGTCCAGTCCAGCCATCCCCCCAGCCGTTGGGCCAGCGAGGGCTGGGCTTCCGCGGCCGGCGTGGCGCCGGTCCATGCCGACAATTGGCGCACCAGCGTCGACGTGTTGACGCCCGCGGCGCGCCGCAACCCTGGCTCCATTCCGACCTGCCCCAAGCACTTCTCGCCGGGCCGTTTGGCCCGCGCGAAAAAAGCGCGCAGTTTACTGCACGGGCTCGGCGTGCCGGGCAGGGTCAGCCCGGGGAGGGCGGGGGCTTCAGCTGAAGTGGTCGACCGTCGCGGCGTCGAAATCGCGCAGGTGCGGCAGCAGCAGGCCGACCAGGTCCACCGCGTCGCCGCTGGGCGGGCCCGGTACATGGTCGTCGTGGCTCACCCGGCCATCGTGGTTGTCGTCCAGCGCGGTCACCGCGGCCTTGATCTCGGCGGCGCTCATCACGCCGTTGTGGTCGGTGTCCACGGCCGTCACCAGCGACTGCATTGCGTCGTCCACCTTGGCGTGCCTGGCCTGCGGGTCCAGCACGGCCAGCAGTTCGGTCAGCGAGATGCCCTGGTCGGCATTGGTGTCGAAGCGCTTGATCAGCGCGTTCACGACGTCGTCGACCGTGGGGGCGTGGTGGTCCTCGGGTGGGGTGTGCGTGCCCGGCAGGCCGCCGGCCAGCAGCGCGGCCAGCACCGGCGTCAGCCCGTCGTGCGCCAGCGAGGGCCGCAGGTCCGCCGGGCTGAGCACGCCGTCCTGGTTGGTATCGAGCTTGCCGAGCGCGGTGCTGACTTCGGTCTTCGTCAGCTTGCCGTCCTTGTCGGTGTCGATCAGGTCGATCACGCGCTGTACCACCTGGTTCAGCGCGTCGGGATGGTGGCCGCCCGGGTCGAGCACGGCGGTCACCTCGGCCAGCGTGATGGTGGCGTCGAGGTTGGTGTCGAAGGCGACGAAGAGCTTGTCGGTGGCTTCGGCAAGGGTGGGCCAGGCGGGGGTGGTGACGGTGACGTCGTCACCGATGGTGCCGGTGCCCCGCGCACCGATCTGCAGGTGGGCCATGCGAGTCCTTTCGGGCCGGCCCGGGAGCGGGCCGCATGGCTGTGCAATCTAGTCCCGGCGGGGCGGCTGCGGCGGGTTTTCCGGTGACAAATGATGACGAGAGCGAAACAAGCCCGCTCAATCGCAAGCTGCGTCGACGCCGCGAGCGCCGCGCGAGCCCGCTGCCTGGCGGACCCTGTGGTCAATCGGGCGGATGATGCAGGGCGGGGCCGGCGGTGCGATGGTGGCGGCCCGGGAGGGTGATCATGGTTCCGCACATCCTGATGTCCAAGGTGGACGTGGCCCTGGCGCTGCAGGACTACCCGCCGTTTGCCAGTTGCGCGCGCCTGATCGGCGTCTCCGGCCCGAGCTTCCAGGCCCAGGCCTTCAACCAGCCCCAGGGCTGCGCGACCTACGTCGTCGACCTGGCGCTGACGGACCTGCTGCAGTCCATCGGTACCCAGTGGCCGGCGGGCCTGCAGCAGGCCCGTTCGAACCACCATGCCTTGCTCGCCTTCCTGGAAGAGGACCTGGGTGACCTGTGGCTGAAGGTCTCGGTCTCGCCGCGCGACGTGGCGGCCTCCTACCTGTACGAGGCCTTCACCGATGCGGGTCCGAGCTATGTGTCGGTCGACGACGTGGCACTCGTCAGCGGCCCCACCGTGCTGCCACGAACGGCGCAGCCGGTGCCACAGCCGAGCTCGTCGCCCGCTTCAGCCTGGGAGCTGAACGCCTTCCATGTCGGGCAGGGCATGTGCTCGCTGGCGCAGGAACAGAACGGCTCGCGAGGCTACCTGCTGGACGCCGGTGCCGGCACCCCGGTGCGGCGCCAGGACTACCGCAGCCGCGTGCATCCGAATGGCGCCCCCTTCGTCAACGAACTGATGGCCCCGCACCGGGTTCCCGCGTTGACGACGTCCCTCGAGGCCTTCATCTCGCATCCCGATTCCGACCATTGGCGCCTGCTCGAATGGGACGCGGCACTGCTGCACCAGGTGCAGCAGATCTATCTGCCGACCAACACCCCGGCGCTGGCCTTCGCCTCGCCCCATGTCACCGCCAAGGTGGCCGCCTGCGCCGGCGTGCGGCTGCAATTGAGCCAGCGGGACGCCCTGGAGTTGATCCGCAGCCGGCCGGCCAGACCGGACCGCAACGCCGACTGCCTGGTGGCGCGGATGCGCTGCGGCGCGCGGCAGGCACTGCTGTCCGGCGACTATGTCTACGACCGCATGCTGACCGATGGCGACCCGGTGATCGCCGCCTGCCCGACCACGCCGATCGATGCCGTGGTGGTGCCGCACCATGGGGACGCCGCCAGCGCCAACGCGGTGCCGCCGCCGGCCCACCCGCAGCAGTCCATCGCCTTCTTCTCCGCGGGCACGCACGCCGGCTACGGACACCCCACCGCCGCATCGATCCACCAGCACCAGGCGGCCGCGTTCCAGGTGATCGATCGGCACACCTTGTGGGACATCCAGGAACAGCGGCTGATGCCCTAGCTGCGCTACAACCCCAGCTCCTTCAGGATCGCCTCGCGCAGCGCCTGCGCTTGCGGGCTGCCCAGCCGGCGCGGCCGTGGCAGCGAGACGTGGAAACTCGCCTGGATCGTCGTCGGCCGCGGCGACAGCACCAGCACGCGGTCGGCCAGGTAGATCGCTTCCTCGACGTCGTGGGTGATCAGCAGCACCGTGTGCCGTTCTTCCCCCAGCACGCGCAGCAGTTCGTTGCGCATGCGCAGGTTCATCAGCGCATCGAGCGCCGAGAACGGTTCGTCCATGTACAGGATGTCGGGCTTGACGACCAGGGCGCGGGCGATCTCGGCGCGCTTGAGCATGCCGCCGGAGAGCTCGTGCGGGTACGCGTTCTCGAAGCCCTTCAGGCCCACCATCTCGGCATAGTGGTCGGCCAGCGCGGCATGGTCGGTGCCGCTGTGGCCGCTCTGTTTGCCTGTCAGGCCGAACATCAGGTTCTGCCGCACCGTGAGCCAGGGGAACACCGAGCCATGCTGCGAGATCACGATGCCCTTGGCGCTGGGCCCCTGCTGCGGCCGGCCATCGATGCTGACGCTGCCTTCGTCGGCGCGCTCGAAGCCGGCGACGATGTTCATCAGCGTGCTCTTGCCGCAGCCCGAGGGGCCGACGATGGCGACGAATTCGCCGTCGGCGACGTCGAAGGAGACGCCGTCGACCACCGGCAGCGGCCCCTTGGCCGACGCGAAGGCCTTGCGCAGGCCGCTGACGGCGATCTTCGGCGGCGCGGGCCGGGGCTCAGCGGACATAGCGCCACCTCACGGTCTTCAGTTTCTCGAGCAGGCGCGTGGCGCTGTCCAGCAGCAGGCCGATGGCGCCGATGATGATCATGCTGGCCACCACCAGGTCGTAGCGGTTGCCGGCATTGCGCGAGTCCATGATCAGGTAGCCCAGGCCCGAGCGCAGCGCGATCATCTCGGC
>CAZXLI010000172.1:0-14467 GCA_964641795.1 uncultured Bordetella sp.
GCAACATGACCATCGCCCCGGGCATCTTCGGCACGCCGATGCTGTTCTCGATGCCGCAGGAGGTGCAAGACGCGCTGGCCGCCAGCGTGCCCTTCCCCAGCCGCCTGGGCAAGCCCGAGGACTACGCGAAGCTGGTGCACCAGATCGTCACCAACGACATGCTCAATGGCGAAGTGATCCGGTTGGATGGCGCGATCCGGATGGCGCCGAAGTAGGCTCATCCGGTCGGCGGGACCGAATGACGAGGGGGCCGCTCAGGGCCCCTTTTCATTTCACTGGCCGCTGTTGCGAGTGGCCGATCGGGTGGCGGAGCCAATGGCATCCTTGTCCGCTTCAACCACCGCGGTGTTGCGCTTGTCGCCGCGGCGCGGCAGGTTGCTGCCGGTCTGGGTTTCGGCCGGTTCACGGATCACGCGTGCCGGTGCCGAGGGATCAGCCGGCGCGGACGAGCACGCCGCCAACACGCCGACGCTGAACAGCCCGATCACAACTGCACCGGTAGAGCCGAGTCGCCTTGTGAGCGTCATCAGATTTTTGGGCATCAAGATATCCTGATAGATGGAAGTGCGGGTCACAACGACAAAGGTCGAAACCGCCCAAGGGCGGTTTCGACAGCCGAGCATTGCTTCGGTTAGCGACTGCAGGCAACCGCGGCGTTTCAAACGCCACGGTTGCCGCAGCGAGCATCAGAAGAACTTGTACTTGGCGCGCAGATAGTAAGTGCGGCCCAGCGGGTTCGTCCACTGTGCGTCATAGCCGGTCTGGAAGTTCACTTCCGTGCGCGACGACGGCGGATCCGTGTCCAGGATGTTCTTGACGCCGAAGGTCAGGTCGAGGTCCTTGATCGGCTTCCAGCCCAGTTGCAGGTCCCAAGTGCTGTAGGCAGCAACGCGGCGCTTTTCCGGGTAGGTGGTGCCATCCACGGCATCGGGGTTCGTGTAGTCGTTGTAGCCCGCGGTGTAGTTGTTGGTCACCGAAGCGCTGTACGCACCCGACGAATACGTGAACGACAGGGCATGGCGCCAGCGCGGCGTCGGGCCGTAGTCGCGGTAGTCACCCACGTCACTGACCTTCGGCGAGCCGAAGTTCTGGTAGCCGTGCTTGGTGTAGTACGTGCCGTCCAGGTTCACGCCCACCGTGCCGAAGCCCGCGAACTTGTCCTTCCACTGCAGGCTCAGGTCCAGACCGGCGGCGAAGAACTTGGCCTGGTTGTCATACGGCAGGTAGATGAACGCGATCGGGAAATCCTTGTTCTGGCTGCCCTGCTTTGTGCCGGCCTTGCCGGTGGTGTAGCCACCCGGGAAATCCTTGGGGTCGTAGCGGTAGATGAAGTCCTTGAACTGGTCCGGGTTCTGCATCACCTGGATTTCGGACTTGAACACGATCGCATCGCGGATGCTCACGTCCCAGTAGTCGATCGACGCGGTCAGGTTGGGCGTCGGCGAGAACGCCAGGCCCAGCGAGTACTGCTTGGACTTCTCGGGCCGCACGCTCGGGTTGCCCTCGACGCCGGTCGTCAGCTGCACATTGCACTCGTCCTGCAGTTCGCCCACCGGATTGACCGTGTTGGTGATCGGCGTGCCGCCCGGGCAGCGGATCGGGTCGCTCCAGTTCGCTGCGGTGTTGTTGATGGTGAACGGACGCAGGTTTTCGTACAGCGTCGGGGCACGGTAACCCTCGCCATACGACGCACGGGCCACCAGTTCCTTCATCGGCTGGAAGCGCAGGCTCGCTTTCGGGCTCAGCTTGTTGAACGAGGTGCCGAAGCCGTTCTTGTAGTTGTCGTAGCGAACCGCCAGTGACGCATCCAGGGTCTTCAGGATCGGGATCGAGGTTTCGGCGAACAGGCCATAGACCTTGCGGTCACCGGTCACGCTGGGAATCTCGCCGGCACCGCCGACTTCGTCGCCCGAGGCCAGCACCGGGTAGGAAACCTGGTCCAGCTTTTCCTTGCGGAACGAGGCGCCCAACGCCAGGCCCAGCGGGCCCGCCGGCAATTGCATCAGCTCGCGCGACACCTTGATGTCGTACTCCAGCGAGGTCGACGAAGCGCTCTGCTCGGGGCCCGTCAGCAATGCACTGTCGAGCGCCGCCTGGCTGGTGGCATCTTGCGAGCCAAAGACGTTGATGGCACCGGAGGCCACCAGCGGCGTCAGCTTGGCATAGCTGAACTTGCCGGGACCGAACGAAATCACGCCCTGCTGTTTGGACCAGGTGATCGCGGTGTCGTAGTCCCAGTCGCCCAGCGTGCCCTTGGCACCGAACAGCCAACGATCGGCCTTGGTGTCGGTGATGTCGGTGCGGCCGCCGCCGGCCACCGTGCGCCAGGTACCCGTGAGCGCGCCGGTCGGCGTGACAACCAGGTCACGGTCGAGCACGGTGTCTGCCGCCAGCACACTGCCGTCGGGCATCTTGTAGCCCTTGCTCAGCGTCATGCCCTTGGGCAGCGTGATCGACTTCGGATAGAAGCGACCGTTCGCGGGGTACGACATCGTGCGCGTGTACGGCGCCGGCGAGTAGGTGGCCACCGTGTTGTCTTCGGTGTGCATGCCTTCGACGTACAGCTGATTCGCGTCGTTCAGCTGGAACACGCCGCGCCCCATGACGCTGTCGTGCTTCTGCTTCGGGATGAGGTCGATGAACTTGACGTAGTCCGTGCCGCAGCTCTTGGCATCACGAATGACCAGCGCGAACTCGTCGTTGTTGCAGTTCTGGTACCGATAGGGGTTCACGCCGACGTACTTGTTGCCCAGCGTATCGGTGAAGTTCAGGTTCGGAATGCCGTTACGCGGCGAAGCCTTATTGATGCCCAGGTCCGGCCGGTTGGCGGTGTTCGCGAACGAGCGGTCCTTGGCCTTCAGCACGTCGTCGTGCTCGGAGCTGGCCGCGATCAGCACGTTGAAGCGCTGGGTCGCCAGGTCGCCGTAGCCGGCGGTGATGCTCACGACCGTCGCGTCGCCGCCACCCTGGTCCACCTTGGTGGTGTAGCCCGAGATTTCGCCACCCTGGTACGAAGACTTCAGGATGAAGTTGATGACGCCGGCGACTGCGTCGGCGCCATAGATGGCCGATGCGCCGTCACGCAGGATTTCGACGCGCTCGACAGCGCCCAGCGGGATCGAGTTCAGGTCGACAGGAGAATTGCCGAATGCGTAGTTGGCCACGCGGCGGCCATTCAACAGTACCAGCGTGTACTTCGAAGGCAGACCACGCAAGGCGGCGGTCGAGGCCACGCCGGTGGCGCCGACGTTGCTGGCCACCACGGTACCGCCGAAGACCGACGGCACCAGGTTGATCAGGTCCTGCGCGGTCGTCGCGCCGGTACGTTCGATGTCGGCCTTGGTCAAGGTCGTCACCGGCAGCGCGGTCTCGGCATCAGCCCGCTTGATGGACGAGCCCGTCACCTCTACGCGCTGCGTCTGCGCCCAGACATTCATGGACAACACGCTGCCCATGGCCAGCAATGCTGCCGCGCTGAGCTTGTTTCGCTTAAACATTTGCACTCCTCTGTCGAAGTCAGTTGATCGATAGACCCAGCCCCGGTGCAAGTCACATGCCGGCCTCGTAAGCCGTTGACAGACTTCCCCTCGGGTTGTGTAGCGGAATTGTCACTGAAGCCCTCTGGCGGGCCCGCCTAGGGAATGCCTCTAGTTGTGCGGCGCACACAGTCACCGGCGGTGCATGGACGCACCCTTCTGACGCCAGCACCCGGGCAAACGGGGCGATTTCGGCATCGGCGGCGGACGCCCCGCGTGCTGCCCCGCAAATGGGCTAGGGTGAAGTCCCTAGCGCGCTGCTCACAATCCGTTGGGTCCGAGCAACTGTGCAGTCACAAGCCGGCAGCTTTACATGGCTGCCGATGCTGTCAGGCTGTCTGCGTCAGGCGTGGCACAGCAGCCAGCAAGGTGCGCGTGTACTCGTGTTGCGGACGCTGCAGCACCTGGGCCGTGCTGCCCTGCTCCACGATGCGGCCCGCCTGCATCACCGCCACACGGTCCGCGATGTACTCGACGACGCCGATGTTGTGCGTGATGAACAGGTAGGACACCCCGAGTTCCCGCTGCAGTTCCCGCAGCAGGTTCAGGATCTGAGCTTGTACAGACACGTCCAGGGCGGACGTCGGCTCGTCGCAGACGATCAGCTTGGGGCCCACTGCCAGCGCGCGGGCGATCGCAATGCGCTGGCGTTGGCCACCGGAAAACTCGTGCGGAAAGCGCTCCAGCGCCTCTCGGCGCAGGCCCACCTGGTCGGTGATGCGCTCGATGCGCTGCCGACGATCCGCCGGCGGGACATCCGGTTGAAGCGCGGCCAGGCCCTCTTCGAGGATTTCGAACACCCGCATGCGCGGGTTCAACGAAGCAAACGGATCCTGGAAGATGATCTGCACGTCCCGACGTGCACGCCGCAAGGCCTCGCCATCGAGCTCGAACAGGTTCTGCCCATCGATCTCGGCGCGGCCGCTGACGCTGCCGATCCGGCGCAGCAGCTGCACGATGGCCTTGCCGGTGGTGGTCTTGCCACAGCCCGACTCACCCACCAGCGCCAGTGTGCGGCCCACCGGCACCTGGAACGAGACGCCACCCACCGCGTCGAAGTGGCCTCGCACCCGCTGCAGCAGCCCGCCGCGGATGGGGAAGCGCACGCGCAAGTCCTGCACGTCAAGCAGCACCGCTTCACTGGCCGCGGCGGCCGGCGCGGGCGCGGGCGCCGTGACCGCCTGCCTGGGTACGCCCAGACCAGGCCCGCCCGGCTGCACCAGCAGGCACCGCACCTGGCGATCGGCCACGGCGGTCAGCGCCGGTGGCGTGTTCTCGCACTGGGGCTGCGCGTAGACGCATCGCGGTGCGAAGCGACAGCCGCTGAACTGCAGGGTCAGCGGCGGCACGGTCCCCGGAATGGCCGCCAAGGTCTGCCCGCGCCGATCGGCATCGGGCAGGGCCTGCAGCAATGCGCGGGCGTACGGATGCTGCGGCGACGAGAAGAAGGCATCGGCCGTCGCCACCTCGATGATCTGGCCCGCGTACATCAGGGCGACGCGGTGTGCCATGCCGGACACCACGGCCAGGTCGTGCGTGATCAGCAGCAGGCCCATGCCCTGTTCGCGCTGCAACTGTTGCAGCAGGTCGAGGATCTGCTTCTGGATCGTCACGTCGAGGGCCGTGGTCGGCTCGTCGGCGATCAGGTAGTCGGGCTCCGAAGCCAGTGTCATCGCGATCATCACGCGCTGCTTCTGGCCGCCGCTCATGCGGAACGGGTAGTCGTCGATGCGGCGCTCGGGCTCGGGGATGCCGACCTTGCGCAGCCATTCGATGGCCTTCTCGCGCGCTGCCGCGCCGCGCAAGGCCGTGTGGGCCTCGATCGCCTCGACGATCTGGTCACCGACCTTCATCACCGGGTTCAGGCTGGTGGAGGGCTCCTGGAAGATCATGCCGATACGCCCGCCCCGCACGCCGCGCATCTGGGCTTCGGTCAGCCCGAGCACGTCGGTGGCGTCGTCGATGCTCACCCGGCCTTCGTCCACCTGGCCGTTGTCGGGCAACAGGCGCATCAGCGCCAGCGCCGTCATGCTCTTGCCGCAGCCCGACTCGCCGACCAGCGCGAAGGTCTCGCCGCGCTTGATCGACAGCGCGAGCCCGTCGATGGCCTTGACCAAGCCGGCGTCCGCATCCAGCGAGACCTTGAGGTTGTCGATCGTCAGCATGGCGGTACTCAGGCAGGCTTGCGCGAGGTGAGGCGGGCGCGCAGCGCACGCGAGCGGGGATCGAAGGCGTCGCGCACGCCGTCGGAGAACAGATTGGCGGCCAGCACCAGCGCGACCATGAAGCCGAACGCCGACAGGAACGACCACCACACGAGCGGATCGCGGCTCATCTCGTAGCGGGCCAAGTTGATCATGCCGCCGAAGCTGCTGGTCGACGGGTCGACGCCGACGCCTACGTAGGTGAGCACCGCCTCGTACAGGATCAGGTCGCTGAAGTTCAGCACCGTCGTGATCAGCACCAGGTGAACCACGTTCGGCAGGATGTGCCGCGCCATGATGCGCGCCGGGCTGACGCCGAAGGCCGTGGCGGCCTGCACGAAGTCGAGTTCACGCAGCTTCAGCGTCTCGGCCCGCACCAGCCGGCACAGCGTGGCCCAGCCGGTGACACCGAGGATGGCGCAGAGCATGAAGACCTTCAGGTCGGAGCGCTCGACGCCCGTCTCGAACCACTCGGGGTGCTTGTCGAGACCCACCTGCACCATCAGCACGCAGGCAGCGATGAGCAGGACGCTCGGAACCGAGGACAGCGTGGTGTACAGGTACTGCACCGCCTCGTCCACCCAACCCCTGAAGTAACCGGCCAGGATGCCCAGCGTCACCGCGATGGGCAGCGTGGCCAGCGTCGACAGCGAACCGATCACGAAGGCCGTTCGCACGCTCTTGAGCGTGAGCACCAGCACGTCGTTGCCGGTGCGATCGGTACCGAAGACGTGGTAGTGGCCCATCAGCGCCCCCACAACCCCGCCCAGCAGGCAGATCACGCCCATCGTGATGACCAGCGCTCGCACCGGTAGCGCCGTGCGGTCTGCCACGATCGCACGCCAGGCTGCAGCAACGCCGCCATGGCTGCCGCGCAGCAGCCAGGCCGCCAGCAGTGCGCAGAAGGTGGCCAGCAGCAATCCAAGGGTCGCGCCCTTCAGTGCGCGTCCAGCCACGTCGCCCGCCCAGTCTTGCGCGGGGTTCCGCAGGTGCGCGCCGCCGTAGACCAGTCGAGGCAGCTCGCGGACGATCTGCCCATCGCGCTCCACCGGCTGCTTGGTCAGCGCCTCGTAGGCAAGTGGCGCCGAATAGGTGGACTCGCGCATGCGGATCTGGCGCGACAGCACCAGGTCGAGCAGCGATTCCGCCCGCGTGTCGTAGAACACCTGGTCAGCCGCCTGGCCGGGACTGGGCGGCAGCGCGCGTCTGAAGTGCACGCTGTCCAGGCCCGTAACGCCCAAGAACAGCAGCAGCACCAGCGCCGAGCACAGCGCCGCGGGATCACGCAGCACCTTGCCCCAGGTGATGCGCAGTTGTTCGTGGCGTGCGATCCGCCACACGTAGAAGCCGAGCGCGACGAACAGCAGCCACAACGCGGCATCGGTCCACAGCAGAACGTATTTGAAGGACATGTCGGTTCCCGTGGCTCAGGACAGCCGCACGCGCGGATCGATCCAGGTGTAGGCAACGTCGAGCAGCACGTTGGTGGCGATGTACAGCAGCGAGCCGAGGAACACCATCGTGCGAACGATTGCGAAGTCCTGACCTGCGATCGCCTCGATCACGAAGGCACCCAGCCCTGGAATGCCGAAGAAGCTTTCGAACACCAGGCTGCCGAGGAACACATACGGCAGGTAGGCGCCGGCGCTGGTGACGATCGGGATCAACGCATTGCGCAGCACATGCCGGAACAGCACCACCTGCTCGCTGAGGCCCTTGGCCCGCGCGGTGCGCACGTAGTCCTTGCCGATCTCCTCCAGGAACATCGCACGGTAGAGCCGCGCTTCGCCGCCCAGCCGCGCCAGCAGCGACAAGATCACGGGCAAGGCGAGGAAGCGCACCGCATCCAGCCCCGGCGCAAAGCCCGAGATCGGCACCAGCCGCAGCACGCGCGAGAACAGGTACTGCCCGACGATGATGTAGAACAGGCTCGAGATCGACAGCATCAGAACGCACAGTACGACGCCCCAGAAGTCGATGCGCGAGTGCCGGAAAAACACCAGCATCAGCGAGAACGAGACACTGACGATCAATTGCAGCGCGAACAGCGGCACGGCCAGCTGCAGGCTCACACCCATGCGCGTGGCGACCTCATGGCCAATGTCCACGGCACGAGCCGAATCGCTGCGGCCGAAGTCCAGCGCCATCAACGAGATCGAGCGCTCCCACAGCACCGTGTTCGTCATCTTGTGGACGCCCTCCTCCTTGTCGGCCCAGTACAGCGGCTTGTCATAGCCACGCTCGGACTTCCACTTGTCGATCTGCTCCTGCGTGACACGCTTGCCGCCGATGTTCAGGCGCGCCATGTCGTCGGGCGTGTTGACGGTGAAGAACAGCAGGAAGGTCAGCAGGTTGACGCCGATCAGGATCAGCACGCCGTAGCCGATACGGCGAACAAGGTAATTGAACATGCTCAGGAAGCTTGATTGGCGGCCGAGGTGCCACGTGCAGTGGCAGTCTCACGCAGGCGGAAGCTGCGCCGCGCGACCCAGGCCAGGGCAGCTGCCGCCAGCGCCAGCAGCGCCATCGGCCAGGCGATCGGGTGGTTCCACTCGGCCTGCTTGCGCGCGCGCAGCTCGGCATCGACGCGGTAGTACTTGGCCATGTCGCGGATCATGATGCTGGGCTTGCCGTTGTAGACCCATTGCTGGAAAGCCAGTCCGCCCCACGGGAAGTAGCCGAAGCACCAGGGGCTGTCGCGCCGGGTGATCTCGACCATCTTGTCGATCACCTCCTGCTTGCGGGGGCCATCGTCCAGCGTCTGCAGCTGGCGGTACAGCGCGTTGAACTCTGGGCTGTCGTAGTTCGAGATGTTCTCGCCGTTGAACTTCGATTTCGAGTTCGGCCCGTAGAGCAGGAACAGGAAGTTCTCGGCGTCGGGGTAGTCGGCCAGCCAGCCGGCCCAGAACAGCTGGTGCTTGCCCTTGAGCGTCTTGTCCTGGTACTGGTTGAAGTCGGTCGCACGAATCTCGAGCTGGATGCCGAGCTTGGCGAACTGCTTGGCCATCCAGTCGTTCTCGCTCTTGAACTCGGGCGTCACCGCGCGCTGGAAGTCGTAGTTCAGCACCAGCGGCTTGCCCGAGGCATCGCGCCCATCCGGGTAGCCGGCCTCGGCCAGCAGCTTCTTCGCATCCTCGATCGGGCGGCGCACGACCTTGCCGTCCTTCATCATGTGCGTGACCGGGTTGAAGTAGCCGGGCTGACCTTCGCGCGAGCCGAAGAGGCCCGGCGGCACCGGGCTGTGCGCGGCCTCGCCACCCTTGTGCTTGAAGATCCGGCCGTAACCTTCCTCGTAGTCGATCGCGATCGCGATCGCCTGGCGCAGCTTGCGGTTCTTCTCCTGCTGTTCCGGCGTGGCACCCCAGCCCACCACCGGGTCCAGCATGTTGAAGCCGAAGTACCAGTTGCTGATGTCGGTCATCACCGGGAACTTGTAGCCGCGCTTCTCGTGCTGCCGCTTCACGTCGTCGGAGTCGTCGGCATCGTTGCGGAAGTCGACGCCCCATTCCTGGCGCTCGATCTCGGGCACGTCGAAGAAGCCCTGCAGGAACTTCTCCTTGCGGGAGACCTTTTCCTTTTCCATCGTCACGTACAGCGTGTCGACGAAGGGCAGCGGCTTGCCGCAGTCTTCCAGCAGGCCAGCCGCCTTGTCTTCCGGCATGCCTTCACAGGGATAGGTCTCGCCATGGAAGTTCGGGTTGCGCTTGAGCACATGGCGGCGGTCACGGATGAACTCGCTCATCATGAAGGGCCCGGTGCCCACCGGCCACTGGTTCAGCGACAGGCCGTTCTCGTTCATGCCGTCCTGGGCATAGAAGGCATCGGCCTCCCAAGGCACCGGCGCCAGGAAAGGCATCGCCATCCAGTAGCTCCACTGCGGGTACTTGCCCTTGAGCCGGATTCGCCAGGTGTACTTGTCCACCGCATACGTGCCGGCCAGCGGGAACTTGCGGAAGTCGAGGAAAGGCTTGTCGCGCACGTCCTTCGGCAGGTCCTTCAGCAGGCGCGCGTCCTCGCGCTTGATGGTCTCCGAGTACTCCTTCAGACCGATCACGTATTCGGCGAACACCGAGTAGACCGGCGCCTCGATGCGCGGCGTGGAATGTCGCTTGAGCGCGTAGACGAAATCTTCAGCCACCAGCTCGCGCGTGCCCTGCTGCTCGAAGTCCCAGGGAGAGCGCTTGTTGCCGAGCTGTTCACGCGTTAGGTGGTGGTAGCGGTACTGGCCCTTGTCGTCCAGCGCAAAGGCCGGATGCGGCTGGTACTTGATGCCGGGCTTGATGTGCACGTCATAAACGCTCTCGGCGATGGCTTCGGCCGGCGCGTCGTCCGGCAGCGGCTTGCCGTCCTTGTCCAGGTACACCGGGTGCGCCACCTCGGTCGCGGCCTTGGGCACCAGCGTGTAGGGCCGCTTCAGGTAGTGGTAGCCGTAGGGCGGCTCGTAGATCTGGAAGGTGTAGGCACTCTCGTTGTTGGCGTACGAGGCCGTCGGGTCCAGATAGCGCGGTGATCGCTCTTCGAACGAGTAGTAGAGGACGTTCTGCTTTTCGGCGCCCACTGGCAGCGGACTGTTGTTGCAGCCGGCTGCGAACGCAGCAACAGCCGCCGCCAGCACGAGCGCCAGCCGCCTGATGAGAACATTTCCGCGCATGCGGGCACTCCTGGTGCATGCATCGACCAGGGCCGGATGGGCCCAAGGCCAAGCCTAAAAAAGTGGCGCCTCGACAGAACTGGCTTGTGGCCGGCCCGTTTCGAGGCGATCTTCGGATTCTAGGGGGCGCAGCAAGGCCCGTGCCTCCGGGTTGATCCGGGGCCGGCCCGCTTTAGAGGCGCCTGTCTATACGAGCTGGGGGACCTGACATTACCAACCGAGCAGCGCATCGCGCCCCTCGACCAGCAGCTGCACCCGACGTCCGATCGGCAGCGTCACCTTGGTCGGCACGTGGCCGAAGGGCAGACCCGTCAGCAATGGCGTTCGGCACACGCTGCGCAGGTGCTGGATACAGGCCTTCAGGCTGTAGCCACGGTCGTTGGCGGACTTGCGGTAGTCGGTGAACGCGCCCAGCAGCACGGCCTTCTGCACCGCCAGCACGCCAGCCTGGTGCAGCTGCAACAGCATGCGCTCGATGCGATAGGGATGCTCGCTGACGTCCTCGAGGAACAGGATGCCGCCCTTCACTTTGGGCCAGTGCCGCGTGCCCAACAGCGACTGCACCATGGCGAGGTTGCCACCCCACAGCTGGCCGCGCGCTTGCAGGCCATCGAAACCTGGCTCGGTGCGAAAGCCCACAGCCTCCAGTTCGCCAGACATGGCTTCGACGAAGCAATCGCGGGTCACGTCATCGACGCCGCCAAGGTCTTCGCTGCGGCCAAAGTCGTCGCAGGCCATCGGACCATGCCAGCTTTCGGCACCGGTGTGGGCCAGCAGACCCAGCTGGAGCGCCGTCATGTCGCTGAAGCCGACCCAGCGCGTACCGCGCTCGACGCTGCGCGCGACACGTCGCCAGTCGATGGCATCCAGCGACCGCGTCAATCCATAGCCGCCGCGGCATGCCATCGCAATCGATGGCGCGGAATCGGCCACCCGCTCCAGCGTGGCCAGGCGCGTGACCTCGCTCCCGGCAAAGCGCTGAAATCGCGCCCGGACGCTCGGGTCCAGCGAGACGTCGAAGCCGAGCGCCTGCAGTCGTTGGCGAGCCAGCTTCAGCGCCGGCGCGCGCAGCTCGACGCCGGACGGTGCGAACACAATCAATGAACTCATGGGGCTACCAGGGCACGTGCAGATCAGTTGGGACTGCTGTCCGGCAGTTCGATCACATCGCCTGTCGGGATCGGGGCGCCGGATTCGGATTCATCGTCCTCGGCCGGCTTCGCTCGCGCAGACTTTTGCTGCGCCCGTCGCGCGGCAAAAAATCCGCGCAAAAGCTGAGAGGACGCCTCGGCCAGCACGCCGCCAACGACCTCGGTCTGATGGTTCAACAGCGGCTGTGCGAAAAGGTCAATCACAGAGCCGGCGGCGCCGGTCTTTGGATCGAAGGCGCCAAAGACCACACGCTTGAAGCGTGCGTGCATCAATGCCATCGCGCACATCGCGCAAGGCTCCAGTGTCACGTACAGCTCGCATTCGGGCAGGCGATAGTTTTCGAGCAACTGCGCCGCGTGTCGCAACGCGACGATCTCGGCATGAGCCGTCGGATCGTGGGTGGTGATCGGTCGGTTGTAGCCGGTGGCGATCACCTGACCTGCGCGCATGATCACTGCACCCACCGGAACTTCACCGGCCAGTTGCGCATTCAGCGCCTGGTCCAGCGCAATGCGCATCGCATGTTCGTCGGAGGACTGATTCATCGGACAGCGATCGCTCAAGGTGACGTGAGGATAGCCGCGTTTGGCGCAGCGGCCGAGCGCCGCCGCGCAGGTGCGTTGTCACGTGCTAGAGTGCCCGCGCCCTGGCCGCGACAGGCGGACCCATGGCCCAGGCAGCCGGCGGGCGTGGTGAAATTGGTATACACAACGGACTTAAAATCCGTCGCGCGCAATCGCATGCCGGTTCGAGTCCGGTCGCCCGCACCAATCGGCTCGCTGCATCGCTAGCACGCAATTGGCGCGGCATGGCAATCGCCCCGTGCGATGCACCATCTCAAGCCGAAAGAGAAAGGGCCTCGCTGTTGGCGGGGCCCTTTCTCTTTCACTGCCTTGGAGGCGCGACCCGGAGTCGAACCGGGCTCTACGGATTTGCAATCCGGTGCATAACCGCTTTGCTATCGCGCCGTGATCGGACACCTTGACGACAAGGTCTCGGCGATTCTGACAAAAAAGGGAAGCACCGGGCTTCCCTTTTGAATTTGGAGCGGGAGACGAGTCTCGAACTCGCGACCTCAACCTTGGCAAGGTTGCGCTCTACCAACTGAGCTACTCCCGCATGACGTTTCAGTCTTGCTTCGCTGCGCATTGCTGTTCAGCGAAGCTCGCAGTATATACCGAAATTTTCCTGGTGCGCAACTTCGGCGAAGGGTTCAGTGCGGCAAGGCGTCCGAAGCCCCCGCGGCGGCCGGCTTGGCAACCTCCGGCTTGGGTTCTTCGGCCTTGGCCGACGCGTCTTCCTCCGGCAAGGGCGCCGGCATGCTCTCCAGCGCCCGCTCCAGTACACGCTCGATCCAGCGAACCGGCACGATCTCGAGGTTGTTCTTCACGTTCTCGGGAATGTCCTGCAGATCCTTGACGTTTTCCTCAGGGATCAGGACCGTCTTGATACCGCCGCGGTGTGCCGCCAGCAATTTCTCCTTGAGACCCCCGATCGCGGTGACTTCGCCTCGCAACGTGATCTCGCCAGTCATCGCCACATCGGCCTTCACCGGAATGCCGGTGAGCGCTGAGACGAAGGCCGTGGTCATCGCGATGCCGGCGCTGGGGCCGTCCTTCGGGGTGGCGCCATCGGGCACGTGGATGTGGACGTCGCGCTTCTCGAACGCCTCGTCCTTGATACCCAGGCGACGCGCACGGCTGCGCACCACCGATCGGGCGGCCTCGACCGATTCCTTCATCACATCGCCCAGCGAGCCGGTGCGGATGGTGCCGCCCTTGCCCGGCATCGTCGCGGCCTCGATCGTCAGCAGATCGCCGCCGACCTCGGTCCACGCCAGGCCCACGACCTGGCCGACCTGGTTCTTCTTCTCCGCGCGGCCGAAATCGAACTTGCGCACGCCAAGGAAGTCGTGCAGGTTCTCCTCGGTGACGACGACCTTGCCATCAACCTGCTTGAGCTGGATGCTCTTGACGGTCTTGCGGCAGATCTTCGAGATCTCGCGCTCGAGCGAACGCACGCCGGCTTCACGCGTGTAGTAGCGGATGATGCCGCGCACCGCGGACTCGGTGACTTCCATCTCCTCGTCCTTGACGCCGTTGTTCTTGGCCTGCTTCGGCAGCAGGTAGCGCTGCGCGATGCTGACCTTCTCGTCCTCGGTGTAGCCCGAGAGGCGGATCACCTCCATCCGGTCCAGCAGCGCCGGCGGGATGTTCATCGAGTTCGAAGTCGCGACGAACATCACGTCGGACAGATCGAAGTCGACCTCGACATAGTGGTCGCTGAAGGTGTGGTTCTGCTCGGGGTCCAGCACCTCGAGCAGCGCAGACGACGGGTCGCCACGGAAGTCCATGCCGAGCTTGTCGATTTCGTCGAGCAGGAACAGCGGATTGCGCACGCCGACCTTCGTCAGGCTCTGCAGCACCTTGCCCGGCATCGAGCCGATGTAAGTGCGGCGATGGCCACGGATCTCGGCTTCGTCGCGCACGCCGCCCAAGGCGACGCGAACGTACTCGCGACCGAGTGCCCGCGCGATCGATTTGGCGATCGAGGTTTTTCCGACGCCTGGCGGTCCGACGAACAGGAGGATCGGCCCCTTGGCCATGGCGCGCGATTTGGCCTCGGCGGCGTCGGTGATCGGCTTGTCTTCGCTCTCGGAGAGCGTCGGCGTCGCGACCTCCTTTTCCGCCTTGATCTTCTCGGCTGGGACTTCCCCGGTTTTGGTGACTTCCTCTGCGAGCTGCTGCGCGCGCAGTTGGCGCACGGCCAGGAACTCGAGGACGCGATCTTTGACGTCCTTGAGCCCGTAGTGATCGTCGTCGAGGACGTCGATGGCGTGATTGAGATCGAGGTTGTCGTTCGAGCGGTCGTTCCACGGAAGCTCGGCGATCCACTCCAGGTAGGTGCGGATGACTTGTGCTTCC
>CAZXLI010000173.1:0-14428 GCA_964641795.1 uncultured Bordetella sp.
CGAGAAGGCCATCCGGGAAAGCGATCTGGGCCTGAATCCCTCCGCGCAAGGCGACTTGCTGCGCGTGCCGATGCCGCCGCTGACTGAAGAGCGCCGCAAGGACCTGACCAAGGTCGTGCGTCATGCCGGCGAAGAGTCGAAGGTGGCGGTGCGCAACCTGCGTCGCGAGGCCAACGAGCACCTGAAGAAGCTGCTCAAGGACAAGGCCGTGACCGAAGACGAAGAGCGTCGCGCGCAGGACGACGTGCAGAAGCTCACCGACCGCACCGTGGCCGATATCGACAAGCTCGTGCATTCGAAAGAAGCCGAGATCCTGGCGGTCTGACCGAGACCGCCCGCCGTGCAGCGCGACCTCTCGATTCCGCGCCACGTTGCCATCGTGATGGATGGCAATGGCCGTTGGGCCAAGAAGCGCTTCCTGCCGCGCTTTTTCGGCCACAAGGCCGGCGTGGATGCACTGGTGCGCATGATCGATGCCTGCGCGGTGCGCGGCATCGGCTACCTCACCGTGTTCGCCTTCTCGTCCGAGAACTGGAAACGGCCCGAGGATGAAGTCTCCGGTCTGATGGGCCTGGTCGCGGTGGCGCAGGCCAAGTACCTGGCCAAGATGGCGAAGAACGGCGTGCGCATCGTCGTCGTTGGCGAGCGCGACACCGTGTCCGAGCGCCTGCGTCGCGCCTGGGCCGAGGCCGAGGAGTCGACGAAGCACAACACCCGCATCACCTTGTCGATCTGCTTCAATTACGGCGGCCGCTGGGACATGGTGCAGGCCTGCCGCAAGGCTGTCGCCGCAGGCCTGAAGCCCGAGCAGATCGACGAAGCCAGCCTTTCCCGCTACATGGCGATGTCACACGCGCCGGACCCGGACCTGTTCATCCGCACCGGTGGCGAGGTACGCATCAGCAACTTCCTCCTCTGGCAGTCGGCGTACACCGAGTTCGTGTTCACCGAATGCCTGTGGCCCGATTTCGGCGAGGCCGAACTCGATGCCGCGCTGGCCGACTACGCGGGCCGCGAGCGCCGCTTTGGTGGCGTGACGCCGGCGCTGCCGGTGCACGCCGGCTGATCCAGCGGACACGATTCGTTCATGCTGCGCCAGCGCGTGATCACCGCGGTCCTGATGATGGCCGTGTTCCTGCCCTGCCTGTTCGCGTCGAGCCCCGTGCCTTTTGGGGTGCTGACCTTGGTGATGATCAGCGCCGCCGGTTGGGAATGGGCGCGACTGAATGGTTTGCCCGCCATGCTGCCGGCGCTGGCTTGCGGCCTGGTACTGGCGCTGGCCTGTGCCTTCACCGGACGCGATCTGCCGCACATCGGCGAGTCGCATGCATTGTGGTGGTCTGGACTTGTGGCCTGGGTCCTGGGTGGCGCGCTGGTTCTGCGCGGCGGCCCGGCCGCCTGGCCGAAGTGGCCGATGCCGCTGCGCTGGCTGCTGGGGCTGGCGCTGCTGTGGCTGGCCTGGACCGCGCTGGCACAGGCGCGGGTGATCGGCATCAATTTTCTGTTGTCCGTCCTGTGCGTTGTCTGGGCCGCTGACATAGCGGCTTATTTCGGCGGCCGTGCCTTCGGCAAACGCAAGCTCGCCCCCAGCATCAGCCCGGGCAAGAGCTGGGAAGGCGTGTACGCCGGCATGGCCGGCGTGCTGTTGCTTGCCCTTCTGTGGATGGCCGCAGAGGCACAGTGGAACCTCGGATCCCCGAGCCTGTTCCTGCTGCTGCAGCAGCGGCTGGGCTGGTCGGGCCTGATCGTCGCGGCGGTGTTGCTGGCGGGCCTGAGTGTTGTGGGCGACCTCTTCGAGTCCTTGGTCAAACGGGCGGCCGGCGCCAAGGACTCGAGCCAGTTGCTGCCAGGGCACGGTGGTGTGCTCGATCGCATCGACGCGCTGCTGCCGGTACTGCCTGCAGCGCTTGCGCTGATCAGCCTGTGACCGCCGGCAGCATGCAGGAAGCCATGATCCAACGCGTGTGCATCCTCGGCGCCACAGGCTCGGTGGGGGCGAGCACGCTGGATGTGATCGCACTTCATCCCGAACGATTCGAAGTGTTTGCGTTGACGGCGCAGCAGCGTGCCGCCGAGCTGGTGGACCTGTGCAGGCGATGGCGGCCGCGCTATGCGGTGCTGGCCACGCAAGCGCAGGCACGCGAGGCCAGCGCACAGTTGCGGGCCGATGGCCTGCGCACGGAGGTGTTGCACGGCCCACAGGCCTTGTGCGATCTCGCCGCGCATCCGGAGGTCGACAGCGTGATGGCCGCGATCGTCGGCGCGGCCGGACTGGCGCCTTGCCTGGCCGCTGCGCACGCCGGCAAGCGCCTGATGCTGGCCAACAAGGAAGCCCTGGTCGTTGGCGGAAGTCTCTTCATGCAAGCCGTGCGGCAAGGTGGCGCGACATTGCTGCCGATCGACAGCGAACATTCGGCGATCTTCCAGTGCCTGCCCGACGATCGACGACAGTGGCCCGAGCGCATCGACCACATCGTGCTGACGGCCTCTGGCGGGCCGTTCCGCACGCGCGATGTGGCCACGCTGGACCGCGTGACGCCAGAGGAAGCCGTGGCACACCCGAACTGGGTGATGGGTCGCAAGATCTCGGTCGACTCGGCGACGATGATGAACAAGGCACTCGAAGTCATCGAGGCCCGCTGGCTGTTCGACCTGCCGCCCGACCGCATTCGAGTCGTGCTGCATCCGCAGAGCATCATCCATTCGATGGTCGTGTGCCGCGACGCATCGGTACTGGCGCAGTTGGGCACGCCCGACATGAAGGTGCCGATCAGCGTTGGCCTTGCGCACCCGCAGCGCATTGCCTCGGGGGCGAGCCGACTGGACTTCCTGTCACTGTCGGCATTGAGCTTCGAGGCGGTCGACGGCCAGCGCTTCCCGGGCCTGGGTCTGGCCTATGACGCCTTGCACGCCACTGAAGGCAGCGCCGCCGTGTTGAACGCGGCCAATGAGATCGCGGTCGCGGCCTTCCTCGACCGGCGCATTCGCTTCACCGACATCCACCGCATCAACGCGGATACGGTGGCGGCAGTGCTGCCGACTCGCGACGAGGTGTCGGCCATCGAGGGCTTGCTGGCGTTGGATGCCAGGGCGCGTGCGTGGGCCGCTGCGGCGGCCGAGAGGATGTCTGCATGACCTTCACGAGTTTCTGGGCCTTCCTGGTCACGCTGGGTGTGTTGATCGTGGTGCACGAGTACGGGCACTACCGTGTCGCCGTGGCCTGTGGTGTGAAGGTGTTGCGCTTCTCGGTCGGCTTCGGCCGCGTGCTGTGGCGGCGCCAGGCTTCGCCTGACCACACGGAGTTCGTGGTCTCCGTGCTGCCGCTGGGGGGGTATGTGCGCATGCTCGATGAGCGCGAAGGCCCCGTGCCCCAGGAATTGCTGCACCAGGCGTTCAATCGCAAGGCGCTATGGCAGCGAACCGCGATCGTTGCCGCGGGCCCGCTGGCGAACCTGGCGCTGGCGGTCCTGCTGTATGCCGTCTCACACTGGATCGGCGTCGAAGAGCCGAAGGCAGTGCTGTCCAAACCGGCCGCTGCCAGCCTGGCCGAGCGCGCCGGCATGCGCTCAGGCGACTGGGTCCGTGCCTGGAGCGATGAGGACGGCCAGTGGCAGGACGTGGCATCGCTCAGCGATCTGACATGGCAGATCACGCAGCACGCGCTGCAGCGCAAGCCCATCGCACTGTCGATCACAGACTCACGCGGCCAGGCGCAGCGCCAGCTGGTGCTGCCGCTCGATCAGCTCGAGACCAAGGAGATCGACGCCGCGGCGATGAAGCGCATCGGTCTTGGCGCGCCGTTCAGCGAGCCGGTGCTGGGCGAGGTGAAGGCCGGTGGACCGGCCGCAGCAGCGGGCCTTCGGGCAGGCGACCGTGTTCTGCGGGTCGATGACCTGCTGGTTGGCGACGCCTACCAGTTGCGCGAGCTGATCAGCGGCGCGGTGGCCGGCCGCGCCGGGCGCCCGATGCAATGGCGCATCGAGCGCCAGGGCCAGGTCATGGACTTCGTGGTGACTCCGCGCGTCGTCGGCGAGGGCGAGCGCAAGGTGGGTCGAGTCGACATCGTGCCGGGGCAGCCGGCGGCAATGGTCACCGTGCGCTTGGGCCCGATCGAGGGCCTCACCCGGGGTGCGGTGCGCACCTGGGAAGTGTCGATGCTGAGCCTGCGCATGCTGGGCCGCATGCTGGTTGGCCAGGCCTCGGTGCGCAACCTGAGCGGGCCGCTCACGATTGCCGACTACGCCGGCCAATCGGTCAACCAGGGCTTCGCGTACTACCTCGGCTTCCTGGCCCTCGTGAGTGTGAGTCTCGGGGTTCTGAACCTGCTGCCGCTGCCGATGCTCGATGGCGGACACCTGATGTATTATCTTTTTGAGGGCCTGACCGGGCGTCCGGTTTCCGACCTCTGGCTCGCGCGGCTCCAGCGCGGTGGCATCGCAGTCCTCCTGGCGATGATGTCGGTGGCTCTCTTCAACGACGTGGCCCGCCTGCTGGGCCTGCACTGATCGATCCGATGTTTCCCCAATCCCCGACGAGCTTGTTTCGCCCCGTGGCCATGGCCGTGGCTGTCGCAGCCACACTGGCTGCTCCTGCTGTCCGCGCGGTAGAGCCGTTCGCCCTGGCTGATATCCGTGTCGAGGGCCTGCAGCGCACCGACCCCGGTACGGTGTTCGCTGCGCTCCCCTTTCGCGTTGGCGACACCTACACCGATGACAAGGGCGCGGCCGCGTTGCGGGCGCTGTTCGCGACGGGCCTGTTCAAGGACGTACGCATCGAGATCGACGGCAAGGTGGCGGTCGTGGTCGTCGAGGAGCGGCCCGTCATCCAGACCGTCAGCTTTGCCGGCCTGAAGGAATTCGACAAGGACGTGCTGATCAAGTCCCTGAAGGATGCGGGCATCGGTGAAGGTCTGCCCTTCGATCGCGCGCTGGTCGATCGGGCCGAGCAGGAGATCAAGCGCCAGTACCTGTCGCGCAGTCTCTACGGTGCCGAGGTGGTGACGACGATCACGCCGACCGATCGCAATCGCGTCAACGTGACCTTCACGATGACCGAAGGCGATGCCGCGAAGATCAAGGAGATCCGCATCGTCGGCGCCAAGGCCTTCAGCGAGTCGACCCTGACCGGCCTGATGGACCTCACCGTCGGCGGCTGGCTCACTTGGTACACCAAGAACGATCGCTACTCGCGCGCCAAGCTCAATGCCGACCTCGAGACGCTGCGCACCTACTACCTGAACCGCGGCTACCTCGAGTTCGAGATCGAGTCGACCCAGGTGACGATCTCACCGGACAAGCAGGACATCTCGATCAACATCACGATCAAGGAGGGGCAGCCCTACGTCGTGACCTCGGTGAAGGTGCAGGGCGAACTGCTGGGCAAGGACGACGAGTTCAAGGAGCTGGTCACCATCAAGCCGGGCGAGCCCTACCGTGCCGCCGCAGTGGCCGAGACCACCAAGGCCATGACCGATCGCTTCGGCATCTACGGCTACGCGTTCGCGCGTGTCGAGGCCCGGCCGGAAATCGATCGTGCCAGTGGTCAGGTGGCACTGACGCTGGCGGCCGATCCGCAGCGCCGTGTCTACGTGCGGCGCATCGATGTCGCGGGCAACACCCGCACACGTGACGAGGTGGTGCGCCGCGAGTTCCGCCAGCTTGAATCGTCCTGGTACGACGGCCAGCGTATCAAGCTCTCGCGAGACCGGGTCGAGCGGCTGGGCTACTTCAAGGAGGTCAATGTCGACACCAACGAGGTGGCCTCGTCGCCGGACCAGGTGGATCTGGTGGTCAACGTGGTCGAACGGCCGACCGGCAACCTGAGCTTTGGTGTCAGCTTCTCCAGCGCGGACCGGTTGGCGCTCAACGCCTCGATTCGCCAGGACAACGTGTTCGGATCGGGCAACTACCTCGGCCTCGAAGTGAACACCAGCCGCAGCCAGCGCAGCCTGGTGTTCAGCACCGTCGACCCGTACTTCACGGTCGATGGTGTCTCGCGTGCACTGGACCTGTACTACCGCACGACGCGGCCGCTCAACAGCCTGGGCGATCAGTACCAGATCGCGACCCCGGGCGGTGCCATCCGGTTCGGCGTGCCGTTCAACGACTTCGACACCGTGTTCGTCGGCATCGGCCTGGAGCAGACGAAGATCGGCGCAACCGCAGGCATCCCCAACCAGTACTTCGACTACCGCGTGCGTTACGGTCCGAGCAGCACGTCGGTGCCGCTGACGCTGGGTTGGGCGCGCGACGATCGCGACAGCGTGCTGACCCCGATTGCCGGCAGCTACAAGCGCGTGAACCTCGAATGGAGCTTTGCCGGGGACGTTCGCTACCTGCGCAGCAACGCGCAGTACCAGCAGTTCTTCCCGTTCTGGAACAACAAGCTCACCTTGATGTTCAACAGTGAGTTCGGATACGGCAAGGGGCTGGGCGGCCGGCCGTTCCCGGTGTTCAAGAACTTCTATGGCGGCGGCCTGGGCTCGGTGCGCGTGTTCGAGCAGAGTTCGTTGGGCGTGATCGATCCGACCGGTGCCTATGTCGGCGGCGCGAGCAAGTTGAACATCAATACCGAGTTGTACTTCCCGGTGCCCGGCACCGGCAACGACAAGTCGCTGCGCATCTTCGCGTTTGCGGACGCCGGCAATGTGTGGCGTGAAGGCGAGCGCATCGATGCGGCCAGCTTGCGTGCTTCGGCTGGGCTCGGCCTGTCCTGGATCTCGCCGGTCGGCCCGCTGAAGCTGAGCTACGGCACGCCGTTGCGCAGCAAGCCGACAGATAGAATCCAACGTTTCCAATTCCAGATCGGGACTACGTTCTGATGATCACCAAGCTTTTGAAGTCCTTCATCGTGGCCGGTGCCGCTGTCACGGCCATGGGGGCCGTGCAGGCGCAGGAGCTGAAGATCGGCTATGTCAACAGCGAGCGCGTGCTCAAGGAGGCCGCGCCCGCCAAGGCTGCCCAGGCCCGCCTGGAGAACGAGTTCAAGAAGCGCAGCACCGAACTGGACGAACAGGCCAATCGCGTGAAGAGCGCCGCCGACAAGCTGGACAAGGATGCGCCGACGCTGTCGGAGTCCGAGCGCACGCGCCGTCAGCGTGAACTCGTCGAATCCGATCGAGACCTGCAGCGCAAGCGCCGCGAGTTGCAGGAGGATCTCACGCAACGCAAGAACGAAGAGCTGTCCAGCGTCGTCGAGCGCGCGAACAAGGTCATCAAGCAGATCTTCGACACCGAGAAGTACGACCTGATCCTGCAGGACGCCGTGTTCTTCAGTGCGCGTATCGACATCACCGACAAGGTGATCAAGGCGCTGAACGCCGCGCCGGCCGGCAAGTAAGGAGCACCGCCGTGCCCGCACCGGCGCGGCTGGACGAGGTCGTCGCCGCCCTCGGAGGCGAGTTGCAGGGTGATGGCGCGCTGGTGATCAGTCGGTTGGCGCCACTGGAGTCGGCCGACGCCGGCTCGCTGAGCTTTCTCGCCAACCCGCGCTATGCCGCGCAGCTGAACAGCACGCAGGCCGGAGCAGTGATCGTCGCACCGGCGTTTGCCGACGTCGCCGCGGCGCGCGGCGCTGCCATCGTCACCCCGGACCCCTACCTTTACTTTGCCCGGCTCACGCAATGGTGGGCTGTGCGCTGGCGCCAGGCGCCGTCGCCTGGCGTGCATGCGAGCGCCGTGCTCGAACCCGGTGTGCGCCTGCACCCGACCGCTTCGATCGGTGCGCTGGCCGTGATCGGCGCAGGGGCCGAAATCGGCGCTGGCGTCGTGATCGGTGCGCACGCCATCGTCGGCACGGGCGCGGCGGTGGGCGAGGGCACGCGTCTGCACCCACGCGTCACCCTGGCCGACCATTGCCGCATCGGGGCACGCGGCATCGTTCACTCAGGTGCCGTGATCGGGGCCGACGGCTTTGGCTTCGCGCCGACCCAAGGGCGGTGGGAGAAGATCGAGCAGCTAGGGGCGGTGCGCATCGGCGACGATGTCGAGATCGGCGCCAATACGTGCATCGACCGCGGCGCACTGGATGACACGGTGATCGACGACGGCGTCAAGCTGGACAACCTGATCCAGATCGGACACAACGTGCGCATCGGCGCCCACTGTGCGATGGCCGGTTGCGTGGGCATCGCGGGATCGGCCCGCATAGGCCGTCACTGCACGGCGGGGGGCGGCGCGATCATCCTCGGCCACCTCGAGATCGTCGACCATGTGCACATCACCGCGGCCACCGTCGTGACACGCTCTATCCACAAGCCGGGCCAGTACAGCGGACTGTTTCCGTTCGACGACAATGCGTCCTGGGAAAAGAACGCTGCCACGCTGCGCCAACTGCATGCCCTGCGCGAGCGTGTGCGGGCGCTGGAACGTAGGCAAGCACAACAACCATGACCGCCGCCGTGTTCGACATCCATCACATCCTGAAGAAGCTGCCGCACCGCTACCCGATCCTGCTGGTGGACCGGGTGCTCGAGCTGGAGCTGAACCAGCGCATCAAGGCGCTGAAGAACGTGACGATCAACGAACCGTTCTTCATGGGCCACTTTCCCCAGCGACCGGTGATGCCGGGCGTGCTGATGCTCGAGGCGTTGGCGCAGACGGCGGCGTTGCTGTCCTTCGAGTCGATGGGCACCGACGTCACCGACGACACGGTGGTCTACTTCGTCGGCATCGACGGCGCGCGCTTCAAGCGCGTCGTCGAGCCCGGCGACCAGCTGATCCTCGAAGCCTGGATCGAGCGGGTCAAGGCCGGCATCTACAAGTACAAGACCCGCGCCAGTGTCAACGGCGAGACGGCGGTCGAGGCCGAGCTGATGTGCACCATGCGCAAGGTGAGCTGAAGACGCCATGGCGCGCATCCACGCGACGGCATTGGTCGATCCGCGGGCCGAACTGGCTGAGGACGTGCAGGTCGGCCCCTACGCCGTGATCGGCCCCGAGGTTCGCATCGGCGCTGGCACGACAGTCGGCCCGCACACCGTGATCGAAGGGCGCACGACGATCGGGCGCGACAACCGCATCTTCCAGTTCGCCTCGATTGGGGCGATCTCGCAGGACATGAGCTACGCAGGCGAACCGGCCGGGCTCGAGATCGGCGACCGCAACACGATCCGCGAGTTCTGCACGCTCAACCTCGGCACCGCCAAGGAAGACGGCATCACCCGAGTCGGCTCCGACAACTGGATCATGGCCTACGTCCACATTGCGCACGATTGCCGCGTCGGCAACCATGTCGTGATGGCCAACAACACCACGCTGGCCGGCCACGTGCGTCTGGGCGACTGGGCGTTCATCGGCGGCCTGACCGGTGTCCACCAGTTCGTGCACATCGGTGCGCACGCGATGATCGGCTTCCAGGGTCATGTGGCGCAGGACGTCGCGCCGTACATGACGGTCGACGGCAATCCGCTGGCGACGCGAGCGGTGAACCTCACCGGCCTGAAGCGCCGCGGCTTCAGTGCCGAGCGCATCGCGGTCATCCGGCGCATGCACAAGCTGATCTTTCGAGACGGCCTGACCCTGCAGCAGGCCACCGAGCAGATCGGCTCGCTGCGCGGACAGGGCGGCGACGAAGACGTGCAGACGATGCTCGACTTCCTCGCTGCATCGACCCGCGGACTGGTTCGCTGACCCGGCGATGGCGGTGGCGGCTCCGCGGCTGGCACTGGTCGCCGGCGAGGCTTCCGGCGACCTGCTCGCGGGCTTGCTGCTCGCGGGAGTCCGGGCGCGCTGGCCGCAGTCCCGCGCCACCGGTATCGGCGGCCCGCGCATGGCGGCGCAGGGCTTCGAGGCCTGGTGGCCGCACGAACGCTTGTCGGTGTTCGGCTATGTCGATGCCCTGGCCCGATTGCCCGAACTGCTGCGCATCCGCCGTGCGCTGGGCGATCGCCTGCTGGCCGAACGGCCCGACGCCTTCATCGGCGTGGACGCGCCGGATTTCAATTTCGGCCTCGAGACGCGGCTGCGCGAGAGCGGCATCAAGACCCTGCATTTCGTTTGTCCGTCGATCTGGGCCTGGCGCGCAGAGCGGGTGCACAAGTTGCGGCGCGCGGCCGACCATGTGCTGTGCCTGTTCCCGTTCGAGCCACCGCTGTTGCAGCAGCATGGCATCGCGGCCAGTTTTGTCGGTCATCCGCTGGCTGATGCGATTCCGCTGGAACCTCCGCGCGATGCTGCTCGCGCGAGTCTCGCCCTGCAGCCCGACGATGCCGTGGTGGCCCTGCTGCCCGGCAGCCGACGCAGCGAGATCCGTCACATCGCGCCGACGATCGCCGCCGCCGCTGCATTGATGCAGCGCCAGCGACCCGCGCTGCGCTTCGTGATGCCGGTGGTGCCGGGGCTGCGTGCACTGGTCGAGCCCATCCTGGCGCAGTTTGCGCCCGGGCTGGCGGTCGAGGTCCTCGATGGCCGCTCACATGAAGCGCTAGCCGCCTGCGATGTGACATTGATTGCCAGCGGCACGGCGACGCTGGAAGCGGCGCTCTTCAAGCGCCCGATGGTCATCACCTACCGGCTGGCCTGGTTGAACTGGCAGCGCATGAAGCGCATGAGCTACCAGCCTTGGTTCGGACTGCCGAACATCCTGAGTCGCGAGTTCGTCGTGCCCGAGCTGATCCAGGATGCCGCGACGCCCGAGGCGCTGGCGCGCGAAACCCTGGCCTGGCTCGACGACGCGCCGCGCCGCCAGGCGCTCGATCGCCGCTTCGTCGACCTGCACCACTTGCTGCGGCAAGATACGGCCCGGAAAGCCACCGATGCGATCGCGCAAGTCATCGAACAAAAAGCCTGAGCAACTGGGCCTGGCCTGGGATACGCCGGGCCTGGTGGCCGGCGTCGACGAGGCGGGCCGCGGTCCGCTGGCGGGGCCTGTGGTGGCCGCCGCGGTGATCCTCGACGATCTCCAGCCGATCAAGGGTCTGGCCGACTCCAAGGCACTGACCGCGCTGAAACGCGAGCGCTTGTTCGACGAGATCCGCGCCAAGGCGCTGGCCTGCTGCATCGCCGAAGCCAGCGTCGACGAGATCGACCAGCTCAACATCCTGCAGGCCACGATGCTGGCGATGCGGCGCGCGGTCGATGGGCTGCGGTTGGTGCCGCGCAAGGTGCTGGTGGACGGCAACCGGCTGCCGCTGCTGCGTGTTCCGGCCGAGGCCATCGTCAAGGGGGATGCCAAGGTGCCGGCGATCTCGGCGGCATCGATCCTCGCCAAGGTACATCGCGACCGGCTGTGCGAAGGCCTGCATCAGCGCTTCCCGGTCTACGGCTTCGCCACCCACAAGGGCTACCCGACCCCTGAGCACCTGGCGGCCTTGCGCACGCACGGTGCTTGCGAGGTGCACCGCCGCAGCTACGCACCGGTGCGCGACGCGCTGGGCGACACATGATGCACCCGGCACCCCAGCCGATCAGTTCGCGCGACAACCCGTTGCTGCAGCGCCTGCGCAAGCTGGTGCGCGATGGTGGCGGTTACCGCAAGGCAGGCGAGGTCTGGCTCGAGGGCGAACATCTGTGCGGTGCCCTGCGCGCGCGAGGCCTGAAGCCGGCGCGCGCGTTGATTGCCGAATCGGCCTGGCAGCGATCCGACCTGCGAGCGTTGGCCGTCTGGGCGCCGCATGTCGCCTTGGTGCCTGACGCGTTGTTCGACGGCATCAGCGCCCTCGAATCGCCAGCCCGCATCGGCTTCGTCTGGCCCCTGCCGGCGGCACCGGCGATCGAGTCGGCGGTGGCCAGCCTGGTGCTGGATCGGGTGCAGGACGCCGGCAACGTCGGCAGCATGCTGCGCACGGCCTCGGCCTTCGGCGTGCGGCAGGTACTGGCGCTGCAGGGCACGGCGCTGCTGTGGTCGCCCAAGGTGCTGCGTGCCGGCATGGGGGCGCACTTCGGGCTGCGCCTGATCGAAGGCCTGCAGCCGCAGGACCTCGAGGCGCTGAGGGTGCCGTGGATCGGCACCAGCCTGCAGGCGGAGGCGTGCCTCCACGAAGCCCGCTTGCCGTCGCCCTGTGCCTGGTTGATGGGCCATGAAGGGCAGGGCGTCGCCCCGGCCCTGCTGGCCCGCTGTGCCCTCACGGTACGCATTGCCCAGCCCGGCGGCGAAGAGTCGCTGAACGTCGCGGCCGCAGCCGCGATCTGCCTGCACGAATCGATGCGGCAGGCCGCGCAACGTCAGTAGATCAGCCGGTCCGGTCGGATGTCGCGCAGGATCGTCGTCGCGATCTCTTCGATCGACTTGTGCGTGGAACTCAGCCACGAGACACCGTTGCGCCGCATCATTGCCTCGGCCTCGCGCACCTCGTAGCGGCAGTTCTCCAGCGAGGCGTACTTGCTGTCGGGCCGGCGTTCATTGCGAATCTGCGCCAGGCGCTCCGGGTCGATCGTCAGGCCGAAGCACTTGCCCAGGTGAGGCGCCAGCGAGGAGGGCAGCTTGTTGCGCTCGAAGTCTTCCGGGATCAGCGGGTAGTTCGCGGCCTTGATGCCGTGCTGCATCGCCAGGTACAGCGAGGTCGGCGTCTTGCCGCAGCGGCTCACCCCCAGCAGGATCACATCGGCCTGGGCCAGGTTGCGTGCTGACTGGCCATCGTCATGCGCCAGCGAGAAGTTGATCGCCTCGATCCGCTCGTTGTACTCGTGGCTCTTGGCTGCGTCGGAAAAGCGGCCGACGCGGTGGTTCGACTTGATGCCGAACTCGACCTCGAGCGGCTCGACGAAGGCGCGGAACATGTCCAGCACCAGTCCGCGGCACTCGCTGGCGGTGACGATGTGGCGCACCTCGTCATTGACCAGCGTGATGAAGACAATCGGCCGCTTGCCTTCCGCCTCGGCGACCTGGTTGATCTCGGCCACCACGGCGCGCGCCTTGTCGACGCTGTCGACGAAGGGCCGCCGCACGTGCCGGGGCTTGGCCGAGAACTGCGCCAGGATCGAATTGCCGAAGGTCTCGGCGGTGATGCCGGTGCCGTCCGAGACAAAGAACACACTTCGTTGAGGCATGGCCTGGGCGCGACAAGTCGTCATTCAGCGGAAGTTCAGGGATGATAGGCGTTTCGTCCTTAGAATCGCCGCCATATCCCGCCAGTCTGGCCATACAGGCGAACGACAGCTGCATCTGCCGCGATGAGCCCCTCCTGCCCCCAAATCGAACTCGAATTGGCACGAGCGCGGGCCCGCGATGCAGCCTGGACGGCACCGGTTTCTCACCATCACGGAGCTTTCCCATGTCATCCCCGTCCCTGGCGACCGCCCTGGTCGTTCCCTTTGAAGATCTGAGAATGACCGACGTCGAGGTGGTTGGCGGCAAGAACGCCAGCCTCGGCGAAATGATCAGCCAACTCGCTGCATCGGGCGTGCGTGTGCCCGGCGGCTTTGCCACCACCGCCCATGCATTCCGCGAGTTCCTGAATTTCGGCGGCCTCACCGACAAGATCAACCGGCGCCTGGCCACGCTGGACACCGACGATGTGAAGGCCCTGGCCGAGGCCGGCGCCGAGGTGCGCGCCTGGGTCACCGACGCGCCGTTCCCGCCCGCGCTCGAAGCCGCCGTGCGAGAGTCGTTCGCGGCGCTGACCAAGGACAACCCTGAGGCCAGCTTCGCGGTGCGCTCGTCGGCCACGGCCGAAGACATGCCCGATGCCTCCTTCGCCGGGCAGCAGGAAACCTTCCTGAACGTGCACGGCATCGACGATGTGCTGCACAAGATGAAGGAGGTCTTTGCCTCCTTGTACAACGACAGGGCGATCAGCTACCGCGTGCACAAGGGCTATGCCCACCACGACGTGGCGCTGTCGGCCGGCGTGCAGCGCATGGTGCGCTCGGACACCGGCGCCGCCGGCGTGATGTTCACGATCGACACCGAGTCCGGCTTCGAGGACGTGGTCTTCATCACCGCCAGCTACGGCCTGGGTGAGACGGTGGTGCAGGGCGCCGTGAACCCCGACGAGTTCTACGTGCACAAGCCGGGGCTGAAGGCCGGCAAGATGCCGATCATCCGGCGTTCGCTGGGCTCGAAGCTCATCCGCATGACCTTCGCCACGCCCGAAGAGCGCGCCGCGACGGGCAAGCTGGTGACGACGACCGAGACGCCGCCGGAAATGCGCAATCGCTATTCCCTGAATGACGCGGATGTGATCCAGCTGGCCAAGTACGCGCTGATCATCGAGGAGCACTACAAGCGCCCGATGGACATCGAGTGGGGCAAGGACGGTGTCGACGGCCAGCTCTACATCCTGCAGGCCCGGCCCGAAACGGTGAAGAGTCAATCCGGCGGCCAGGTCGAGCACCGCTACAAGCTCAAGGGGCACAGCACGGTGCTGGCCGAGGGTCGCGCCATTGGCCAGAAGATCGGGACCGGTCCGGTGCGCCTGGTGCACTCGATTGCGGAGATGGATCGCGTGCAGCCCGGCGATGTGCTGGTGACCGACATGACCGACCCGAAC
>CAZXLI010000174.1:0-14422 GCA_964641795.1 uncultured Bordetella sp.
CTCGCCGGCCGGGCTGGTTTCGCATGCCCAGGTGCGCGCGCCTTACCTCGACCCGGCCGGTCTGGCCGAGCTGGCGGCCCGTTGTGATGCGATCACCACCGAGTTCGAGAACGTGCCGGCGCAGGCGCTGCGGACCCTGGCAGCGAGCCGGCCGGTGGCGCCAGCGGCCGACGCCGTGGCGATCTGCCAGGACCGCGCAGCCGAAAAGGCCCAGTTCGTGCGCTGCGGCGTGCCGTGTGCGCCTCATGCCGTGATCGAGTCGACCGAGCAGCTGGCGGCCGTGCCGGCATCGCTGCTGCCCGGTATCCTGAAGACCGCGCGCATGGGCTATGACGGCAAGGGCCAGCGCCGGGTGGCCGACGCACAGGCCCTGGCTGCTGCCTGGCACGAGCTGGGCCGCGTGCCCTGCGTGCTCGAGCAGATGCTGCCGCTGGCGCTGGAGCTCAGTGTGGTCGTCGCGCGCGGCGCCGATGGTGCCGTGGTCAGCCTGCCGGTGCAGCAGAACCTGCACCGCGACGGCATTCTCGCGGTCACCCAGGTGCCGGCTTCCCGTGCAAGCGCAAGCCTGCAGGCGCAGGCGCGCGAGGCCGCCGGCCGCGTTGCCGCCGCCATGGACTATGTCGGCGTGCTGTGTGTCGAGTTCTTCGTGCTGGCCGACGGACGTCTGGTTGCCAACGAGATGGCGCCGCGGCCCCACAACTCCGGCCACTACTCCATCGATGCCTGCGACCTGAGCCAGTTCGAGCTGCAGGTGCGCGCCCTGGCCGGGCTGCCGCTGCCGGCGCCGCGTTTGCATTCCGCGGCGGTGATGCTGAACCTGCTGGGCGACCTGTGGTTTGGTGAGGGCGAAGACGCACCGTGCACCCCGCCCTGGGACCGCGTGCTGGCGCTGCCGGGCGTGCACCTGCACCTGTACGGCAAGACGGAAGCACGTCGTGGCCGCAAGATGGGGCACCTGACGGTCACCGCGGCCGATGCCGAGCAGGCGCGCAACACCGCTCTGCAGGCCGCCGCGCTGCTCGGCATTGCGCCGTTCTGACGCATCACGAAGGGCCTGCCGGCATGCCGATCCTGGCGGGTGACGATCCGACCGTGCTGCGAACCGCTGCCGAGCGCCTGGCGGCCGGCGGCCTGGTTGCGCTGCCCACCGAAACCGTCTACGGCCTCGGCGCGCGCGCCGACCTCGACAGCGCGGTGGTCGGCATCTTCGCCGCCAAGGGGCGGCCGGCAGACCACCCGTTGATCGTCCACGTCCAGGATGTGGCTGGCGCGCAGGCCTTCGCAGCGCACTGGCCACCGGCGGCGCAGCGCCTGGCGCAGGCGTTCTGGCCGGGCCCGGTCACGCTGATCGTGCCGCGCCGTCCCGGTGTTGCCGAGGCAGCCTCGGGCGGCCAGCCGACGATCGGCCTGCGCTGCCCTGCCCACCCGGTGGCGCGTGCGTTGCTGCGCGAGGCGGCAGCGCTGGGCGTGGCCGGCATTGCTGCGCCCAGCGCCAATCGCTTCGGCCGGGTCAGCCCGACGCAGGCCGCCCACGTCGGCGCCGAGTTCGGTGACCAGTTGCTGGTGCTCGATGGCGGGGCCTGTCCGCTCGGCATCGAGTCGACCATCGTCGATTGCTCGCGCGAGCGCCCGGTGCTGCTGCGCCCCGGCATCCTGACCCGGGCGGAGCTCGAAGCCGCGCTCGGCGAACCCTTGCGGGACCGCGATGCCGCCGCGCCGCGCAGTTCCGGCGACATGGCTTCGCACTACGCGCCGCAGGCGCGCGTGCGGCTGTTTGCGCCGGCCCTGCTGGCTGATGCCCTTCACGCGGCGGAAACATCGGCCAGCGGGCTGGCGGTATATTCGCGCTCCTGCCCGGTCGGTGCTGCCGGGGCGCTTTGGCGCCGGCAGCCCGAACAAGCGGCTGCCGTCGCGCATGAATTGTTTGCCGTGCTGCGCGAACTGGATGCCGCCGGCGTGCGCGAGATCTGGATCGAGCAGCCGCCCGATACCGCCGAATGGGAAGGCGTGCGCGACCGCTTGCGACGTGCCGCCGCAGCTTGAGAGTACTGAAAGTGATGATGGTCTCGAATCGACTGCGCCGCCACGGCGCGCTTCGCGGAGTGGCTCTGGCGCTGGTGACGGCTGGGCTGCTGGTGGCCTGCGGCGGCGGAACCTCGCAGGTCGACCCGTTCAAGCCTGGCCGGGTGATTGCCTTTGGGGACGAACACAGCGTGATCGTCAACGACGGCGCGAACAACGGCCGCAAGTACACGGTCAATGGGCTCGACTCCAGCAGTGCCCGCGACTGCACGCTGCTGCAGAACTGGGTGCAGGTGGTGTCGGATCACTACGGCTTCGTGTTTGCCGAGTGCAACAAGGCTTCAGCCACGCCGAAGGCGTTCATGCGCGCGAAGGTGGGCGCCAAGGTCGATGACCCGACGCTGGGCATGGCCCAGCAGATCGCCGAGCAGATCGCGGCCGGCGACGGCTTCAAGACCAACGACCTGGTGACCGTGATGATGGGCGCCAACGATGTCATCGAGTTGGCCGACCGCATTCAGTCCGGCGGCCTGTCGGCTGCCGACGCGTCGGCCGAAGCCAAGCGGCGCGGGACGCACTTGGCGGAGCGCATCAACGCCGTGCTGGCGGCCGGGGCCAAGGCGCTGGTCTCGACCATCCCCGACATGGGTCTGAGCCCCTACGCGATCAATGCGAACAAGAACTCGCCGGGCTACGCCGCGCAGCTCTCGAGCCTGACCTACGACTTCAATGCCGCGCTGCGCACCAGCATCGATCAGACCAAGTTCGACGGCCGCAACTACGGGCTGGTGCTGGCCGACGACACGACGCAGTCGATCGCCCGCTTCCCGGGCTCGTATGGCTACTCCAACGTGACCGCGGCCGTGTGCCTGGTGGCGTTGCCGAACTGCACCTCGGCCACGGCCGACATCGTGTCCGGCGCGTCGATCGATGGCTACATGTGGGCCGACGACAGGCATCTGACGCCTTCGCTGCAGTCGCGCATCGGCTCGCAGGCGCTGTCGAGGGCGCTGAACAACCCGTTCTGACGCCCGACGCTCCAGACTAGAGTCCCCTCTCTCCGGCGCGGCCGCTCCCTTTTCGGGAAAGCCCGCCCCAGGCCTGGCTGGCCTGGCCCGTATAGTCCTCGGCGGAAAAGCGAACGACCGTTCGCATATTCACTGACGACAGCTGCAGGCCGGGCGCCTGCTTGAGGGGACAGCATGAAGACGATGCGAGCATTGGGCCTGTCGCTGCTCACGGCAGCGATCCTGGCCGCTTGCGGTGGTGGCGATCCCACCGTGCCGGGCGAAAGCCCGACAAGTGGCGCACCGACGACCAAGGGCAGTTTCAAGGCCTTGGTGACCTTTGGCGACAGCCTGAGCGACCTGGGCACTTATGCGCCGGTGACCTCGCTGACCGGCAACGGTCAGGCGCCGTACCTGGGCGGCAAGTTCACCACCAACAACGGCGCGGTCGGGACCGTGTGGGTCGAGAACCTAGCGGCCAAGATGAGCGTCGCCGTCACGCCGGCCGAAGTCGGCTTCTTCGGGCAGTCGGTCAAGTGCCCGGCGGCTGCAGTGAGCACCACGCTGGCTGGCACCTGCACCGGCTATGGGCAGGGCGGTTCACGCGTCACCGATCCGAACGGCATCGGCCACAGCGGCGGCGCGCTGACGGTGCCGGTGGTGACCCAGATTGCCAATCACCTGGCGCGCTTCGGCAGCTTCAAGGACAGCGATCTGATCCTGCTGTGGGCCGGCAGCAACGACGTGTTCACGCAGTTCGGTGCCTTCGCGGCGGCCGCCACGCAGATCCAGACCAATGCGGCCACCGGCAAGATCACGGCCGAACAGGCACAGCTGCAGTTGTTCAACGCGCAGACGTCGGCGCAGGCCGAAATGAAGAAGGCGGCCCAGGACCTGGCCAGGTACATCCGTGAGCAGATCCTCGCCAAGGGCGGCAAGTACGTCGCGGTGATGTCGCTCACCGACATTGCCGACACGCCGTTCGGCAATGCCGTGCCGGCATCCGCCCGGCCGGTGCTGACCGACATGTCGCTGATCTTCAACCTCTGGTTGCGCGACGGGCTGGCCGGGCAGCCGGTGCAGATCATCGACAGCTTCACGATCCTGAAGGAGATCTACCAGAGCCCGGCCAAGTACGGCTTCGTCAACAGCACGGTTCCCGCTTGCGACGCCAGCAAGATCTCGGCCATCACGGGCGGCAAGGAGACCGGCGGGTCCTCGCTGTTCTGCAATGCCACGCCGGGCGTGCCCTACAACGGTCTGCGCACCGGTGCCGATGCCATCACCTGGATCTTCGCCGACAGCGTGCACCCCACCACCGGCGGCCACAAGGCCTTGAGCGATGCGTTCTATGCCAAGCTGCAGAGCTTCGGCTGGCTGTGATCAGGCCCGAGGCAACGAGGAGAGAACGATGATGAAGAAACTTCCCGGGCTGGCGGCGCTGATCGCACTGGCTGGTGGCTGCACCCTGGTGCATGCCCAAGAGAACATCGCGAAGCTGGGCGTGACGCGCTACGACACGCATGCCTCCACCACCGGCATCCGCGGTATCGGCGTGCCAGCCGGTGCCGATGCCGAAGTGGGCGACGCGACCACGGTGATCTTCACCTACGAGCGATTGATCGCCCCGAACATCGGCCTCGAGCTGGTGATCGGCGTACCGCCGAAGATCAAGTCGCGTGCGAGCGGCAGCGTGGCCTTCCTCGGCGAGGTGCTCGAAGCCAAGAATGTGGCGCCGACACTGCTGCTGAACTACCACTTCGGGCAGGCTGGCGACGCCTTGCGGCCCTATGTGGGCATCGGCGTGAACTACACCCGGTTCACCGGCATCAAGTCGACCCTGGCCACCGACGTGCAGATGAGCGATTCGACCGGCCTCGCGGTGCAGGCCGGCATCGACTACTCGTTCAACAAGCAGTGGGGCTTCTTCGCCAGCATCGCGGCCTTGAAGGTCAAGTGCGATCTGGTCGCCGCTGGCAGCACGGTGCTGCAGACGACGATCGACTTCAAGCCCATCGTCTACTCGGCCGGCGTGTCCTACCGGTTCTGAGCTGAGGCGCCGGCAGGCCCGCTCTCGGTGCTGCCGGCCCATTGCACCAGCGCATCGAGCGCCGGGCGGGCGGCTTCGGCGCGCGGGTGATTGACGATCGCCACCACCACGCGCCGCCGGCCGCTGGGACCCAGCACCACGCCGGCAATGCCGACCACATCCTTCAGCGAGCCGGTCTTCAGGTGCGCGCGGCCGGATGCGCCCTTCGCGCGCCGCGCCGTGCCATCGAGGCCCGCCACCGGCAGCGAGGCCAGCAGTTCGGGCATCACCGGGCTGCGCCAGGCCGATTGCAGCAATTGCGCCAGCGCGCCGGCACTGATGCGGGTCTCGCGTGACAGGCCCGAGCCGTTGTCGATCACCAGGCCCTCGGCCTGGTCGCCCAGCTGTTGCTGCAGCCATTCGCGCAGCACCAGGCGGGCGGCGGCCGGCGTGCCGCTGCCGCGCTGGGTGAGCCCGAGCGTCAGGAACAGCTGCTGCGCCATCGGGTTGTTGCTGAACTTGTTGATGTCGCGGATCAGTTCGGCCAGCGAGGGCGATGCCGATTCGAAGCTCGGCGGCGTCGACGGTGCTGGCCCGTCCTTCACGCTGCCGCCCAGCCGGCCGCCGAGCTCCCGCCACAAGGCCTGCAGCAGCCGCGCGTTGTAGCTGGCGGGGTCGGCATAGGCCAGCGGCCAGCTGCGTTCGCCGCAACTCGCGGGGTAGGCGCCTGCGAAGCGCATCCGTTCGGGGTCGGCGGGGGTGGCCTTCAGCGCACCGCGCCAGTCGTCGCACGGGCCTGGCTGAAGCGGCACCTGCGCATCCACCTGCAGCCCTTGGAGCACCGGCTCGGCGCTCACGCGGGCGATACCCCGCGCGGCATCGGGCGTGAACATGTAGACGATGGCCTTGTAGGCCAGCAGCAGGGCGTCGGGTCGCACGTTGTAGGGCCGCAGCGGCTCGCCATCGAACTCGGCCGGCGAGGCCTCGGGCACCTGGAAGGCGCTGCGATCGAGCACGATGTCGCCGCGGATCTCGCGCACGCCCATCTGCTGTACGCGATGCAGCAGCAGCCACAGGCGCTCGGGCACGAGCTTCGGGTCGCCCTGGCCCTTGATCACCAGATCGCCTTCGAGCACGCCGTCGCGCAGGCTGCCCTTCAGCCATACCGGTGTGCTCCAGCTGTAGGCTGGGCCGAGCAGGTCGAGCGCGGCATAGGTGGTCGCCAGCTTGAACAGCGACGCCGGGTTCAGCGGCCGCTGGGCCTGCCAGCTCAGCAGCGGCGCCGAGGCGCCGACTTCCTGGACGACGAGGCCGATGGCGTCGGCCGGGACCTGCGCCCGGGCCAGTGCGGCGCGCACGTCGGCCGGCAGCGTCGTGTCGGCGGCTGCAGCGGCGCCACCCAGCATCCCGACCGACAGGGCGACGAGGACAGGGCGCAGCAGCAGGCTCATCGCGGCATGATGGCACGGCTAAACTGGCGCGCCCCGATGGAACCGACCCTGCTCGCCCTGGATACCGCGACCGAGACCCTGGCGCTGGCGCTGATCGCGCCCGGCGGCGTGCGGACGCGGTCGATGGCCGGCGGCGCGGCCGCTTCGGCGCAGCTGCTGCCGGCGGTGCTGGCCCTGCTGGCCGATGCGGGCGTGGCCATGCGCGAGCTCGACGCCATCGCCTTCGGCCGTGGACCGGGCGCCTTCACCGGGCTGCGCACGGCTTGCGCGGTGGCGCAAGGTCTGGCCTTCGGCATTGGCCGGCCGGTGCTAGCGATCGACAGCCTGCTGCTGGTCGCCGATGACGCCCTGGCACAGCAGGCCGCGCCCGACGACTCGCCGCTCGTGTACTGGGTGGCGATGGACGCGCGCATGGACGAGGTCTACGCCGCTGCCTATCGGCGCGAAGCCGGTCGCTGGCTGTCGGAGGTGGCGCCGGCGCTCTACACCCTGCCGGCCCTGGCCGAATCCTGGCGCCAGCAGCCACCGGCCCGCGTGGCCGGTTCGGCGGTCCCGGCCTTCGGCGCGCGCTTGCCTCTGGGCGCGGCGCAGACCATCGGGCAGGAGCGCGACCGCGGCGCGGCCCTGGCCCGCCTCGCGCGCGAGGCCTGGGCCCGGCAGGATGGCCTGGATCCTGCCCAGGCACTGCCGCTGTACCTGCGCGACAAGGTGGCGCTCACCAGCGCCGAGCGCGAACAGCAACGCGCCGCCGCAGCATGAACGCCTTGCTCCAACCCGGCCTGCCCTGGCAGCGCCCGATGGGCGTGGAGGATCTCGACGAGGTTCTGGCGATCGAGGTGGCCAGCTACAGCTTTCCGTGGAGCCGCGGCAACTTCATCGATTCACTGGCGGCCGGCTACCTGGCCGAACTGCGGCTCGACGCCCAGGGGCAGTGCCTGGGCTACTTCGTCGCGATGCCTGGTTTCGAGGAGATGCACCTGCTGAACATCACGGTTGCGCCGCGACACCTGCGCCAGGGTCACGCACGGGCGATGCTCGGCCGTCTGGCGCAGCAGGCCCGGCAGCGCGGTGATCGCAAGCTCTGGCTGGAGGTGCGCCAAAGCAACCACGCCGCCCGCCAACTGTACGAACGCCTGGGCTTCAACCAGATCAGCGTGCGCAAGGCCTACTACCCCGGGCCGTTGGGCCGGCGCGAGGATGCTGTGGTGATGAGCCTGGACCTGGACGACGACCGACCGAGGCCGCATGCGCTGGACTGAACGCCAGCAGGGCATGCTGCGCGCCATGGGCCTGGAGATCTGGGCGCCGGGGGACGCGGCGATGGTGGCGGCATCTCCGGCCGAGCCGCTGGCGGCGGCAGGCGTGCCACCTCCGGTGGAGGCACGCAAGTCAATACCCGTGTCGACGGCTGCCCCGGTGCGCGCTTGGGCGCCTGCAGACGCCGCGCCCGCCGCGCCGCCGCATCGCGTCAGCCCGGTGGCAAGCCTCGACTGGCCGGCACTGCGCGCCGCGGTGACCGAGTGCCGCGCCTGCAGCCTCTGCGAAAGCCGCCGGCAGACGGTCTTTGGCGTCGGCCACGAATCGGCGCACTGGATGATCGTTGGCGAGGCGCCTGGCGAGCAGGAGGACCTGAAGGGCGAACCCTTCGTCGGTGCGGCCGGCCGCCTGCTCGACCGCATGCTGCTCGCGCTGGGCCTGACGCGCGAGCCGGCCGAAGCCGCGCGCCAGGTGTTCATTGCCAACACCCTGAAATGCCGGCCGCCGCGCAACCGCAACCCCGAGCCCGAGGAACTGGTGAAGTGCCAGCCCTTCCTCGAGCGCCAGGTCGAGCTGGTGCAGCCGCGGGTGATCCTGGCGATGGGCCGTTTCGCGATCCAGTCGCTGCTGGACAGCACCGAGCCGGTGGGCCGGCTGCGCGGCCGCGTGCACCAGTGGCGCGGCCGGCCGCTGGTCGTCACCTACCACCCGGCCTACCTGCTGCGCAACCCGGTGGACAAGGGGCGCGCCTGGGCCGACCTGTGCCTGGCGGCGCAGGTGGCCGCTCAAATCGAACGCTAGGACACTCGAATGCCGGCCGGTGCGCTGCAGTGGGACGATGCCCGCCTGGTGCTGGCGATTGCCGAGCAGCGCAGCTTGTCGGCCGCCGCGGCGCAGCTTCAGATCAGCCACCCGACGCTGTCGCGCCGTCTGCAGCGGGTCGAACGGCGCCTGGGCACGCGGCTGTTCGAGCGCCGGCCGTCGGCCTGGCAGCTCACCGCGGCCGGCGACGAGGTCTGTCAGCTCGCCCGGCGCCTGCGTGACGACTTCGCCGCGCTGGAACGGCGCATCGGCGGGCGCGACACGGCCGCCGACGGCACCGTGCGCCTGACCGCGCCCGACGCCATCGCCGAATACCTGCTGCCGGCCATCCTGGCGAACCTGTGCGACGCGCATCCGGGGCTGACCATCGACTTGGTGGTGGCCAACCAGGTGCTGTCGCTGGCCCAGGGGGCGGCCGACATCGCACTGCGGGTGACCGATGCACCGACCGAGACCTTGCGCGGCCGCCGCGTCGGCATGGTGGCGATGGCCGTCTATGCGCCGCGCGGCCTGGCCACCGGCGGGCTCGATCGGCCGCCGGCCGATCTGCCCTGGGTCGGATTCGACCCGGCGCTGGCCTGCAGCGGCCCCGGGCGCTGGCTCGCCTCCCACGTGGACGAGCGCCGGATTCGCTTGCGTGCCAACACCTTGCTCGGCGCGGCGCAGGCCGTGCGCGCAGGCATCGGCGCCGCGGTGCTGCCCTGCTTCGTCGGCAGCGCGCTGCCGGAACTCGAGCGCATCGGCACACCGCTGGCATCGCTGGCCCAGCCGCTGTGGCTGCTGGTGCACCCGGACCTGGCGCGCCTGCCGCGCATCCGGCGCGCTACCGACGCACTGGCCGAGCAGCTGCGTTCGGCCGAGGCGCGGCTGAGCGGGGTGCCCAGCGATACCTAGCTTTCAAATTGAGCGGCCATTCGCCGCGACAGATGCGATCCGCGTTGGCGCAGGTAGTGCTCGAAGCGCATGCCGTAGTCCGCCGCGGCTGCCTGCCGCACGCTGGGCCGTGCTGCCAGCGCCGCGCGGTAGGCCAGCACGCGCGGCAGGCCCGCCAGGCAGCCGAAGTCGTCGATGCGGTCGAAGGTGTCGAACAACCGGAACACCGGCGCAAAGGCCGCGTCCACCAGGTGAAAGTCCGTGCCGTCGAAGTACGGCCCGTCGCCCAAGGTGCCCTCGAGGCGGCTGAAGCGCTGGTGCAGCAGCGCGCGTTGCCGATCGAAAGCCGCTGCGTCTGCGGCCATGTAGAAGGCGAACACGTCGCCGATCAGCGCCGAGGCGAACTCGGTCCAGGCCCGGTGGCGGGCGCGTCTCCACGGGTCCGCCGGATGCAGCGCGGGCGCGGGCGCCAGGTCCTCGATGCACTCGCAGATCGCGCTTGTCTCGAACACCGTGCGGTCGCCGGCGCGCAGCACCGGCACCTTGCCCAGCGGCGACAGTGCCATCAGCCAGGCCGGCTTGTCGGCCAGGTCGATGTAGCTTCGGCTGCAGGGCAGACCCTTCTCGGCCAGCTGGATCGCGGCGCGCTGGGTGTACGGGCACAGGTGGTTGCTGATCAGTTCGAACGGGGCGAGCGGGGCCATCGGCGGCGGACTCCATGGGTTGGTCGGTGGCGCCACGGTAGCGACGGCCGTTGGCACCGGCCATCGAAATTGTTTCCAGGCGGCTGTGCACCGGCGACCGTCCGCCAGGCCCGGTGGGACGCCAGAATCGCGCGATGGACACGACGATTCCCGGCCCCGATGGCCTGCCGCGCTGCCGCTGGTGTGCGGCCGCTCCCGAATTCTTCGCCTACCACGACAGCGAATGGGGTTTCCCGGTGGCCGACGACCGCCGGCTGTTCGAGAAGCTGTGCCTCGAGGGCTTCCAGTCGGGCCTGAGCTGGCGCACGATCCTGGCCAAGCGCGAGAACTTCCGCGCGGCCTTCGCGAACTTCGAATTCACGCGCGTCGCGCGCTTCACCAAGCGCGATGTCGAGCGCCTGCTGGCCGACGCCGGCATCGTGCGCCACCGCGGCAAGATCGAGGCGGCGATCAACAATGCGCAGCGGGCGATCGAACTGGTGGACGAGGCCGGATCGCTGGCCGCGTTCTTCTGGCGTTATGAGGCCGCGGCGCCCGGGCCTTCGGCGGCTTCGACCAGCGCCGAATCGCTGGCTCTGTCGAAGGCCTTGAAGAAACGCGGCTGGGCCTTCGTCGGGCCGACCACGATGTACGCGCTGATGCAGGCCATGGGCCTGGTCAACGACCATGCGGTCGATTGCGTGGTGCGGGCCCACGTGGCGAAGGCGCGCCGCGCCTTCCGTCCGCCTGTCTGATCGGCCCGACGGCGCGTCTACTTCGGTGCCTTCTTCGGCCGCTGCCAGCCGGCCAGGCTGACCTGCCGTGCGCGGGCCACCGTGAGCTGGTTCGCCGGCGTGTCGCGGCTGATCGTGCTGCCGCCGCCGATGGTGCCGCCTTCGCCGATCGTCACCGGCGCGATCAGCACGCAGTTCGAGCCCACGTGCACATCGTTGCCGATGACGGTGCGGTGCTTGTTGGCGCCGTCGTAGTTGGCGGTGATGCTGCCGGCGCCGTAGTTGACGCGCTCGCCCACGGTGGCGTCGCCCAGGTAGGCGAGGTGATTGGCCTTGGCCCCCTTGGCCAGCGTCGAGTTCTTCACCTCGACGAAGTTGCCGATGTGCACTTCGGCCCCGAGCTCCGCCCCGGGGCGCAGCCGTGCATACGGGCCGATCAGCGCGCCGGCGCCGACCTTCGCGCCCTCGATGTGCGTGAACGGATGGATCACCGCGCCGGCCTCGATCTCGGCATCGCGGATCACGCAGTGCGCGCCGATGCGCACGCCATCGCCGACGACGACCTGGCCTTCGAAGATGCAGCCGACGTCGATCTCGACATCCTGGCCCGGCAGCAGTTCGCCGCGCAGGTCGAAGCGGTCGGGGTCGGCCAGGCGCACGCCGGCCTCCATCAGTGCGTCGGCCCGGCGGCGCTGCAGCCGCCGTTCCAGATCGGCCAGCTGCAACGGGCTGTTGACGCCGAGCACCTCGGTCTCGCTGCGCGCATGGGTGGCAACCACCGGCACGCCTTGTTCCACCGCCATCGCGACGATGTCGGTCAGGTAGTACTCGCCCTGCGCGTTCTGGTTGTTCAGCGCCATCACCCAGCGCTTGAGCAGCGCGGTGGGCGCAGCCATCATGCCGGTGTAGATCTCGCGGATCTCGCGTTGTGCCGGGGTCGCGTCCTTGTGCTCGACGATGCCCAGCACGCGGCCGCCACGCGCGTCGCCCGAGCGCAGGATGCGGCCGTAGCCGGTGGGATCGTCGAGCTCGATCGTCAGCAGCGCCAGCTGGCGGCCGCCGCAGGCCTCCACCAGCGCACGGGCGGTGCCCGCTTCGATCAGCGGCACGTCGCCATTGAGGATCAGCGTGATGCCACCCGAGTCGCCCGGCAGCGACGACAGCTGCGGCACCGCCTGCTGCACCGCATGGCCGGTGCCCAGCTGCGGCTCCTGGCGCACGGCAATGGCGCCACTGCCGGCGATGGCCTGTTCGACCTGCTCGGCGCCGTGCCCGGTGATCACGATGGTGCGGGCACGGCCCAGATCACCCGTCATGTCCATCACATGCTGCAGCAGGGGTTTGCCTGCAAGCCGATGCAACACCTTGGGCAGCCGGGACTTCATCCGGGTACCCTTGCCGGCTGCCATGATCACGATATCGAGTGCCATGAAGTGGTCTTCAGTGCAGATGGGACGCCGGATTATCGCGACGCTGCTGCTGCCGCTGCTGCTGCTGTCGGGCTGCAGCGCGGTACGTTTCACGTATGGGCAGGCTCCGTTGCTGGCCTATTGGTGGCTGGACGGGTACGTGGACTTCAGCGGCGAGCAAACCCCGCGCGTGAAGGCCGCGCTCGAGGACTACATGGCCTGGCATCGCAGCACGCAGCTGCCGGACTACGCACAGTTGCTGGTGCGCCTGCAGGCGATGGCGCAGGACAGGGTGACGCCGGCCCAGGTGTGCAGCATGGCCGACGAATTGCAGCGCCGGCTCGAGCTGGCCTACGAGCGCGCGGTGCCGGCGATGGCCGAGATCGTGCGCGGCTTCAGCCCGGCGCAGATCGACCACCTCGAGAAGCGCTTCCAGCGCGACAACTACGAGATGGCGCGCGACTACCTGCAGCCCGACCCGGCCGCACGCGCCGAGGCCTCGTTGAAGCGCACCGTCGATCGGGCCGAGTCGATCTACGGCACGGTGGAAGATGATCAGCGTGCATTGCTGGCTGCCGGCCTGGAGGCCTCGCCCTTCGATCCGCAGCGCTGGGCCGAAGAACGCCGGGCGCGCCAGCGCGACATCCTGCGCACCTTGCGCCAACTGCTGGCCGACAAGGCCGATCAGCCCGCGTTCGAGGCGGCGCTGCGTGCCTTCGCGGTGCAGGCCACGCAGTCGCCGCGTGCCGACTATCGCCAATACCGTCAGCGCCTGATCGAGGCCAACTGCGTGCTGACCGCGCAGTTCCACAACAGCGCCAGGCCGGCGCAGCGCCAGTACGCGGTCGGCAAGCTCAAGGGCTGGATCGACGATGCGCGCGCGCTGGCCGCGCCGCCGGCCGCTACGAAGCCGACAACGGCACCGTGACGCGGCGTGGGTTCACGCCGGTGGCCGGAAAGTCGACCATCGCCGCCTCGAACAGCGGGCGCAACAGCGGCTCGGCACTGCTCTGCAGGCCTTCGCTGCTGGCACGGGCCTCGTACAAGGGCTTGCCGGTGGCGCGGTCGCGCACCAGCAGCGCCACTTCGCGGTCATAGCGCGGCGACAGATCGAGCCGCGCCGAGGCGCCCCAGTACGGGCCGCGCCAGGGTCCGCGATGCCAATAGCCGAAGCCACCATGCCACCACAGCGGATCGTCCCAGGGCGAGCGGTCGGCGCGCGACACGCGGGCGCCCACCTGCACCACCAGGTCGGGCTCGGCACCGGCGGCCACCGGCGTGAAGCCGGCCTTCTGCAGCGCGGGCCGTGCGGCATCTTCCAGCTTCTGCTGTTCCTCGGCGCGCGCCTGCTGCGAGGGCAGGCGTTCGAAGGCATAGGTCGTCGGCTTGCGGCCGGCCGGCCAGTCGCCGAAGGTCGAGACATCGGCCGAGAGCTGGTTCAGCGCCGCGCAGCCGGCCAGGCCGGCCACACCGCCCAGCCCCGCCAGGGCCAGCATCGTGTTGAGCGAACGTCGTTGGATCATGAGAGTCTCCTCATGCCAGGTCGGGCTGGAAGCGCAGCACCTGGCCTTGCGCCGGCGTGCCGCACTCGTCGTCCTCGTCGAAGGCCTTGTCGCCCGCGGGATCGGCCACGCCGGTGGGTGAGATCGTCGTGAACGGGAACAGGTTCCGGTCCATCATGTGCGAGGGGACGATCTGGCCCATCGCGCGGAACATGTTGTCGATGCGGCCCGGGTACTGCTTCTCCCAGGCATGGATCATCTGCTTGATCTGCACACGTTGCAGGTTATCCTGGCTGCCGCACAGCGTGCACGGGATGATCGGGAACTGCCGGTGCTCGGCCCAGCGCGCGAGGTCGGCCTCGGCCACGTAGGCCAGCGGGCGGATGACCGTGTGGCGGCCGTCGTCGCTGACCAGCTTGGCCGGCATGCCCTTCATCCTGCCGCCGAAGAACATGTTCATCAGCAGCGTCACGACGATGTCGTCGCGGTGATGGCCGAGAGCGATCTTCGTGGCGCCGAGTTCGCTGGCCACGCGGTAGAGGATGCCGCGGCGCAGGCGCGAGCACAACGAGCACAGCGTCTTGCCCTCGGGCACCAGGCGCTTGACGATCGAGTAGGTGTCCTGCTCCTCGA
>CAZXLI010000175.1:0-14390 GCA_964641795.1 uncultured Bordetella sp.
GGTCACGCTGCCGCCGCTGGTGGGTGCCCTGCTGAAGAACGAACAGGACGTGACGCTGTTCGAAAAACTGGTGTTCATGCAGAAGCACAACCGCTGACCGATGATCAACGTCCAACCCGTCACGCTCGAGCGCGGCCCGGTGCGGCTGGTGCCGCTGGGTCTGGAACATGAGGAAGGCCTGGCCGCCGCGGCGGCCGACGGCGAGTTGTGGAACTTGCGCGTGACCTCGGTGCCGGAGCCGGGCCAGACCCGCGCGTACATCGAAGCCGCGCTGGCGATGCGCCAGGCCGGCAACCGGCTGGCCTTCGCGGTGCTGGATGCCGCCACCGGCCAGGTGATCGGCAGCAGCAGCTACCACGACATCGTGCCGGCGCTCGACCGGCTCGAGATCGGCTACACCTGGTACGCGAAGAGCCGGCAGCGCAGCGCCGTCAACACCACCGCGAAGTGGCTGCTGATGCAGCACGCCTTCGAGACCCTGGGCGCGCAGCTGGTGGGCTGGCGCACCGACAACTACAACTTCGCCAGCCAGCAGGCGATCGAGCGCCTGGGCGCGCGCAAGGACGGCGTGCTGCGCCACCATGCGCTGCGCCGTGACGGCACGGTGCGCGACACCGTGATGTACAGCCTGTCCGCAGGTGAATGGCCCGAGGTGAAAGCCCACCTCGAGTACCTGCTGAACAAGCCGCGCTGACGCTTGCGCGGCCCCCGGAGGACATCAGCCCATGGCCCGCAAGAAGAACATCACCGTCGACGACCTCTGGCGCATGGAGCGCCTGGGCAGCCCCAGCCTCGCACCCGACGGCGCGCATGCCGTGGTCGCGGTCAGCAAGTACTCGATGGCCGACAACAAGGGCGCCAGCAGCCTGTGGCTGCTGTCGACGCTGGGCGGCGAGCCGCGGCAGCTGACCCAGTGCGGCGACAAGGACGGCCAGCCGCGCTGGTCGCCGCACGGCGATCGCATCGGGTTCACCGCGCGGCGCGAGCAGCAGGGCCACAAGGACGAGGAAGCGCAGTTCTACGTGATCCCGCCCGACGGCGGCGAGGCGCGCCGCGTCGGCGAGGTGGCCACCGGCGTCGAGGCCTTCAAGTGGTGCCCGGACGGCCAGCGCATCGTGTTCGTCTCGTGGGTCTGGCCCGAGCTCAAGGGCAGCAAGGCCCAGGCCAAGGCGTTGAAGGCCTTCAAGGAGCGCAAGGAAACCGGTTACGCCACCAGCGAGTCCTACTACCGCTACTGGGACCATTTCGTGCCGATGGGCCGCGTCGCGCACCTGCATCTGATGGACATCGCCTCGGGCAAGGTGCGCGACCTGTTCGAGGGTACGCCCTACGAGCTGTCGCGCGGCGAGCCTGATGCCAACACCTTCGATCTGTCGCCTGACGGTCGGCGCCTGGTGTTCGCCTACGACCCGGCGCCCGAGAAGCGCAGCGACGGCCGCCACGCGCTGGCCGAGGTCGACCTGCGCTCGGGGCGCATCACGCCGATCGCGCAGGACGCCGAATGGGACTTCAGCGCACCGCGCTACAGCCCCGATGGCGACCGCATCGCCTTCATCGCCAGCCACCAGGGCCGCAAGCACACGATGCCGGGTCACCTGGCCGTGTGGGAACGCGGCGAAGGGCACGAGGTGCTCAGCGCCACCTGGGACCACGACGTGCATGCCCCCTTGCTGTGGGAAGAAGACGGCCAGGCCGTGCTGCTGGCCACTGAGCAAAGGGGCCGGCGCCACCTGTGGCGATTCGACCTGCCGGACCAGCGCGCCGAGGTGGTCGTCGAAGGCGGCTGGGTCACTGCGTTCGACAAGGTGGCCGGCACGCTGGTGACGGTGGCCGATGCGGCCGATCATCCCAGCCGCCTGCACGCCCACCTGCCGGGGCAGGCGCCGCGCCGCCTGGAGCGCTTCAACGACGCGCTGCTGGCCACGCTGGACCTCGGCCGGCACGAGGAAACCTGGATCGACGGCGCGCAGGGCGACAAGGTGCAGGTGTGGTTGTTCTACCCGCCCGGTTTCGACACGAAGAAGAAGTACCCGCTGATGCAGGTGATCCACGGCGGGCCGCACACCTCCGTCGGCGATAACTGGCATTACCGCTGGAACAACAAGGCCTTCGCCGCACAGGGCTACGTGGTGGCGGTGGTCAACTACCACGGCTCATCGGGCTTCGGCCATGTCTTCCTCGACAGCATCACGCACCGCTGGGGCGAGCTCGAACTGCAGGACATCGAAGCCTCGACCGACACGCTGCTGAAGAAGCGCTTCATCGACAAGACGCGCGTCTACGCCACCGGCGGCAGCTACGGCGGCTTCATGGTGGCGTGGATGAACGGCCATGTGAAGCCGGGGCGCTATGCGGCCTATGTCTGCCATGCGGGCTGCTTCGACTGGGTGGCGATGTTCGCCGACGATGCCTGGTCCTGGCATGCCAAGGAACTCGGTGCCTGGTACTGGGACGACATGGCCCGCATCCACGCACAGAGCCCGCATGCCCACGCGGGCACGATGCGCACGCCGACGCTGGTGATCCACGGCGCACTGGACTACCGCGTGCCCGATGCCCAGGGCCTGGCCTACTACAACACGCTGAAGGCACTGAAGGTCGACGCGCGACTGCTGTGGTTCCCCGACGAGAACCACTGGATCCTGAAGCCGCGCAACAGCCAGGTCTGGTACCGCGAGTTCTTCGACTGGCTGAAGAACCACGGCGGTTAGCCGCAGCGGCCGGCCGCTGCGGGCGTCAGCCGAACAGCGCGCTCAAGTCCATGTCGGCCGACTGCCTGGCCGCGATGCGCCGGTTCAGCTTGTCGAGCCGGCGGTTCATGAACAGCGTGAAGTAGGCGTGGCTGTCGGCATTGAGCATCGCCTGCTGCGGGGTGATGCCTGGCTGCTCGTAGTTGCGACCGTCGGACGTGAAGTAGCCCTTGTCGCCATGGTCGAGCAGGTTGGAGAACCTGTGCCCGGCCTCGTGCACCAGCGTGAGGGCCGCCATCTCGGGATCGTCGAGGACCGAGGGGCTGAGGTGTATCTCGCCGCGGCGCGAAACGACGTCGCCGTCGGCGTCGATGTGCCTGGCGCCGAAGACCAGGTGCTGGCGTCCGGCGTAGTAGCGGCGCACGTAGCCGTATGCGCCGTCGTCTTCCAGCAGCTTGATGCCCAGCACCTGGTCGCTCAGCCCGCGCAGGATGTTGCTGTTGACCGCACGCACCGTATTCAGCGAGGCCGGGTCCGGCGCCGCGCGGAACACATGCTGGAAGGCCGAGGCCATCTGCGCGTCGCCGCCCACGTGCAGGAACGGGGGCACGTTGATCAGCCACTGGCGCGCGCGCAGCAGCGCCTGCTGCACCAGCAGCGGGTAGCGCGCGTTGCCGCGGCCCAGCACCTGGCGCACCTCCAGACGGGTGCCGCCGACGAACAGTGTGGTGCTGCGGTACAGGTGCTTGGTCATGGCGTGGGTCTCCTGGGCGGGTGTGGGGTAGCGGATGCCGTCGTGCGGCGCTCGGCCCTTCAGTGACGGCGCCGGCGATCCGGTTCCCGGCCTCCGCTGCCTGCCGCCCGAAACGTGACACAGGCCACGGCACGCGCCACGGCCGCAGCGCGACGCGGCCGATCAGGCCGTAGCACGTGTTGAGGATTCGCCGCAAGGATCGGCCCCCGGATACTGTCCCTTCGCCTGCACCGGGCGTCACGGAGGAGTTCACATGCGCTTGTTTCTAGCCGCCGCGATGAGCGGATTCATCGTCGCTTCCGCCCATGGGGTCGAGCCGTTTCGTCCCTACGACAGCTTCAACAGCACCCCCATCGACCTGACCAAGTGGCAGGAATCCGAACGTGTTCGGCAGGTACGCCGCGGCGCGCTGAACCTGATGCAGCGCAGCTGGCCGGGCACGGGCAGCGATGCCGGCCTGACGTTCTCGAGTTGGAGCGAAACCGTCACGAATCCGGCCGCCATCACCGCGCTGAAGACGAAGGTGACGGTCGACGGGCTCGAGGTGAGCAGCTGCACCGCCAATACCGTGGTGGGCCAGTCCCGCGCCCGGCTGATCGGCAGCTTCTTCAATGTCGGCACGCCCACCGCCGGCTCGCAGGTCGGTGACGTGCTGGCCCAGGTGAAGCTCGTCCGCTTCTCCGACAGCATCGACCCGCCGGGAACCTTGCGCGTGCAGGGCGTCGTCAGCGTGTGCGGCTCGGCGGACTGCAACAGCAACAACACAACCATCGGCAGCGTCGTCGATCTGGGCACGTTGGCGCTGGGCACGGCCACCACCGTCCAGCTGCAATGGGACCAGCCCGGCAAGACCTTCTGGTTCAGTCGGGACGCAGGCGCCTTCAGCGGTTCCGTGGGCTACACCGCGAGCGATGCTTCGCCACCGAGCGTGCCCTTCAAGCAGTTGTCGACGCGGGCCGATCTCCCCAACTGCGCGAGCGGTCCGCGCGTTTCGGCGCTGGTGGACGCGACCTTCGACAATGTGCAGGTCAATCAATCCGCCGCGCCTTGATCCGGCACGTGCGGCGGCACGCAGAGTTGGCCGCACCATTTAGGCGCTAGCACTTCCGCTCCCGATCAGGTCGCCAGCCGCGCCACCACGGTGCGGTTGCGGCCGTTGTGCTTGGCCTGGTACAGCGCGCGGTCGGCGCGTTCGAGCACATGGCTCGGGGCCTCATCGGCGTCCTGGCACATCGCGGCGCCGATCGAGACGGTCAGCCGGATCGGCTGGTCGCGCCAGGTGGTCTCGGCATCGCCGAGCATCTGGCGCAGCCGTTCGGCCGCTCGGCGCAGGGTCATCGGCTCGGCGCGCGGCAGCAGCACGCCGAACTCCTCGCCACCCAGGCGGCCGATCACATCGACCTCGCGCGCCGAAGCGGTCAGCACCTGCGCCACCGTCAGCAGCACCGCGTCGCCAGCGGCGTGGCCCATGGTGTCGTTGATCTTCTTGAAATGATCGATGTCGATCATCAGCACGCCGAAGGGTTCGCCAAAGCGGCCGAGCCAGCGGTGCTGGGCCTCGAGCTGCCGGTTCCACTCGGCGCGGTTGTACAGGCCGGTCAGTGCGTCGCGCTGCGACAGGTGCCGCAGCTTGCGCACCATGCGCTGCACCGCCATCACCAGCAGGCTGCCGTGCTGCAGCAGGGTGAGCAACAGGATCAGCAGCGCGGAAGCCACGTTCAGCGGCGTGTCGTCGGTCAGCGGCTGCAGCATCGGCGGCCAATGCAGCAGGCCGGTGCCCAGGCGCAGCAGGTACATCGCGATGCAGGCCACCTGCGGCGACACCAGCATGAAGGCCGAGAGCTCGCCGAACTCGCGCCGCAGCGAGGGGTAGCTCATCAGGCTCATGCGCAGCAGGCCCCACAGCATGCCCACGCTGGTGGCCATCACCTGCACGGTGGCCGCGTGCGGCGCCGGCAGCAACAGCGCCAGCAGGTTGGCCATGCCCACCAGCGCCAGCACCACGATCATCTCGCCGTCCGCGGCCTGCAGCCGCAGGAACAGCAGCACACCGCGCCGCATGGCCATCACCGCGGCCACGGCCAGCACATCGGCCACTGCCATCCCCAGCCAATCGGGCGCCGTGCCGCGGGTGAGCATCAGCGCCAGGCACAAGGCGCCCAGCAGCGCCGAGATGCACCAGTGCCGCGATGCGCGGCGTGACAGATGCAGCGCTCGCGCCGCCATGGCCCAGCCCGCGGCGGCGGCCAGCAGCAGCAGCAGCAGCGTCAGGACAGTGAGGGCGACGTTTCCCAGCATCGTCGGGTGATCGGTCGGGGTGTTGACAACTTGAGACAATTCGCCGTCGGGGCATCAGAAAACCGCCCGTTGCAGCGCGTCACCGTGAAGACTGCACGGCCGGCGCCGTGCGGCTATGCTCGATGCCTCGGCCACCCCTGACCGGACCTGACCCATGCTGATCAACTTCTTCTTCACGCTGCGCGCGGCCAAGCTGCCGGTCTCGGTCAAGGAATACCTGACCTTGCTCGAAGCCATCCGCGCCGAGGTGATCGGCCCCTCGGTCGACGAGTTCTATTACCTCGCCCGCACCTCGCTGGTGAAGGACGAGGCCCATTTCGACAAGTTCGACCGTGCCTTCGGGGCCTATTTCAAGGGCGTGGAGATGCTGGTCGACTTCACCAAGGAAGTGCCGCTCGACTGGCTGCGCAAGAACCTCGAGCTCGAACTCACGCCCGAGCAGAAGGCGCTGATCGAGAAGATGGGCTGGGACGAGCTGATGGCCACGCTGAAGAAACGCTTCGAGGAACAGAAGGAGCGGCACGAGGGCGGCAGCAAGTGGATCGGCACCGGCGGCACCAGCCCGTTTGGCGCCTATGGCCAGAATCCGCAGGGCATCCGCATCGGGCAGGACAAGGGCCGCAACAAGAGCGCGGTGAAGGTGTGGGACCAGCGCGCCTACAAGGACTACGACGACTCGCTGGAACTCGGCACGCGCAACATCAAGGTCGCGTTGCGCCGCCTGCGGCGCTTCGCGCGCGAGGGCGCCGAGACCGAACTCGACCTCGACGACACCATCCACAGCACCGCGGCCAACGCCGGCATGCTCGACATCAAGCTGGTGCCCGAGCGTCACAACAAGGTCAAGGTACTGCTGCTGATGGATGTGGGCGGCACGATGGATGAACACATCCACCGTGTCGAGGAATTGTTCTCCGCCACCAAGAGCGAATTCAAGCACCTCGAGTTCTACTACTTCCACAACTGCGTCTACGACTTCATGTGGAAGAACAACCGCCGCCGCTTCAGCGAGAAGACGGCCACCTGGGACATCATCCGCAAGTACAACAAGGACTACAAACTCATCTTCGTCGGCGACGCGACGATGAGCCCGTATGAAATCCTGCAGCCGGGCGGCAGCGTCGAATACAACAACGAAGAGCCCGGCGCCGAATGGCTGCAGCGCCTGACCCATGCGTTCCCGAAGTTCGCCTGGATCAACCCCGAACCCCAGGGTGTGTGGCAGTACCGGCAAAGCATTTCCATCATCCAGCAGCTGACGAACAACCGCATGTTCCCGCTGACGCTGGCCGGGCTCGAGGGGGCGATGCGGCTGCTCAGCAAGTGACGCGCTGGCTGCTACGCGCACTGCTGCTGGGGCTGGCGGCGCTGCACGGCGCCTGCGGCCTGATCGCACCGAAGCCCGAGGCGTCTGCGTCCGGCGCGGCCGCCGCGTCGGCGGGTCCGCCTCCGCTGAAGCTGCAGGTGGATGCGCCGTCATTCCTGAAGGCGCTGCTCGAGCAGCACCTCGACCTGGCCCGCCTGGCCGCGATGCGCAGCGACGAGACGCTGGACGACACCGAATGGGCCCGCCTGATCGCCGCGACGCCGGCGCAGGCCCGTGAACTGTTGCAGACCGAAGGCTTCTTCGAGGCCGAGGTGAAGGTGCAGCGCGAGCCCGGCAGCCCGCCGACCGTGCGGGTCAGCGTGACGCCGGGGCCGCGCATCGAAGTGCGCGCGCTCGATGTCAGCCTGGGCGGCACGCTCGGCGAGCGCCTGGCCGCTGGCGACCCGGCGGCGCAGGCCCTGCTCGCCCAGGTCAAGAGTGCCGGCCCGCTGCACGAAGGCAGCGTGTTCCGCAACCCGGACTGGTCGGACACCAAGCTGCAGATGCTGGCCCGGCTGCGCGCCGCAGGCCATGCCGCGGCCACGCTGCGCCACAGCCAGGCCGACATCGACGTGCCGAGCCGCGGCGCGCGGCTGGCAGTCGAGCTCGATGGCGGCCCGCTGTTCCTGGCCGGGGCGCTGCATGTCGAGGGGCTCAAGCAGCATGACGAGCAGACGGTCCGGCGCCTGGCGAGCTTCGGGCCCGGCACGCCACTGACCGAGGCGCTGCTGCTCGACTACCAGGAGCGTCTGCTCAAGAGCAACCTGTTCGAGACCGCCACCGTCACCTTCGATGCCGATCCGGCACAGGCCAGCGGCGCCACGGTGCAGGTACGCGTCAGCGAACTGCCCCTGCAGCAGGCCACGCTGGGCGCCGGCTACAGCGGCAACACCGGCCCGCGCGCGTCGGCCGAGCACACCCACCGCCGCCCCTTCGGCTGGCCGATCACCAGCTACAACAAGCTGGAATGGGGCCGCGATGCACAGAACCTCACCACCGACCTGTACAGCCACCCCGGTGAAGACTTCAGCCGCAAGCTGCTGGGTGTGCAGATCGAACGCGTGCGCGGCGACGAGGACGTGGTGCTCTCGCAGCGCCTGCGCCTGGGCCGCAGCACCGATACCCCGCAGGCCGAACGCCTGTACTTCGGCGAGATGCTGCGCTCGCGCCAGACACTCAATGCCAGCGGCGAGGTGGTCGATGCCCGTGCGGTCAGCGCCAATGCGCACCTGGTGCTGCGCCGGCTGGACAGCGCATTGCTGCCCACGCGCGGTTTCAGTCTTTCGGTGCAGTTGGGCGCCGGTCAGGCCAACAGCAATGTCGGCGAACGCGGGCCCTTCGGTCGTGTCTACGGCCGCCTCACCACCTATTGGCCGCTTGGGTCGCAGTGGTACGGCACGGCGCGCATCGAAGCCGGGCAGATCATCAAGCGCGACGCAGTGATCGTGCCCGACGCGCTGGGCTTCCGCGCCGGCGGCGACGATTCTGTGCGCGGCTATGCCTACCGCACCCTGGCGCCGGAGCGCGACGGCCACATCGTCAGCGGCAACGTGCTGCTGACCGGCAGCGCCGAGCTGGCGCGGCCGATCTCCGACAGGCTGCCTTCGGTGTGGGGCGCGGTGTTCGTCGATGCGGGTCGCGCGGCCGACAGCTGGCAGGACTACAAGCCCGCCTGGGGCTACGGCGTGGGCGTGCGTTGGCGCAGCCCGATCGGCCCGCTGCGCGCCGACCTGGCCTGGGGCGATGAGGTGCGCCGGCTGCGGCTGCATCTCTCGGTGGGCATCACCTTCTGAGCGCCGATGGCCGACGATCCGACGCCCTCGTCACCCGCACGGCCGGCCCGCCGCCTGCGGCGCTTCGTGCTCTGGACGCTGGCACTGCTGGTCGGCCTGGGCCTGGTCGCGGTGGCGGGGCTGTACGGGCTCTGGCAGTCGAGCTCGACCCTGAACTGGGGCCTGGCCCGCGTGCCCGGGCTCACGGTGCAGGGCGTGCGCGGCAGCCTGGCCGCCGGCCACATCGAGATCGACCAGCTCGACTGGGCGGGCGCCGCCGGCCGCCTGCAGCTGCAGGGCCTGGTGGCCGACGACATCGCCTGGTCCTGGTCGGGCGAGCGCCTGCGCATCGGCCGGCTGAGCGCGCGCCTGCTGGTCTGGCACAGCGGCCCGCCGGCCAAGACCCCACTCGCCGCGCCCACCGACCTGCGCCTGCCGCTGGCGCTGGAGGTGCCGGCACTGCGCATCGAACGCCTGCAGATCGACGAACTGCCGCCGCTGCTGGCGCTGCAGGCCGGGCTGGCGCTGGGCGCCAACGGTGGACACGAACACCGCATCGACGCGCTGCAGCTCGACTGGGAACAGGCCCGGCTGCGCGGCAGCGCCCGCGTCGGCAGCACTGGCACGCTGCCGCTGCAGGCCCGGCTGCGGGCCGATTCGATCGGCGGGCGCCGCTGGCAGGCCGAGGCCGACGCCAGCGGTCCGCTGGCCGCGCTGGCGCTGCAACTCAAGGCCGAGGGCGAGCCCGAGCCGGGCCACGCCAGGCCGACGCTGCAAGCCCAGGCGCGGGTGGCGCCCTTCGCCGCCTGGCCGCTGACCGCGCTGCAGCTCGGCACACAGCAGCTCGACCTGGCCGCCCTGTCGGCCCGCCTGCCGCAGACGGCGCTGGGCGGGCAGGCCGATCTGCAATCGAGCGGGCTCGACCAGCCCGTGCGGGTGGCGCTGAAGCTGGAGAACACGCTGCCCGGCCGCTGGGACGCACAGCGGCTGCCGGTGAAGCAGATCGCCCTGGTGGCCGGCGGCGAGCTGCGCCGCACGGACCGGCTCGAATTGCAGCAGTTCGAGATCGCGCTGGCAGACGACAAGGCCGGCGCCGGCACACTGCGCGGCAGCGGCCGCTGGCAGGGCGACCGGCTGGCGTTGACGCTGCAGCTCGACGGCCTGCAGCCGGCCCGGCTGGATGCACGAGCCGCGCCGGTGCGGCTCGGCGGGCCGCTCACTTTGCAAGTCAGCGGCCTGCCGGTGCCCGCCGCGGCGGCGTCCGCGCCGGCGCCGGCCGGCTCCGCACCCGGGCCGCACATCGCCGTGCAGGCCCAGCTCGCCGGCCAGGCGCTCGATGGCACGGGCGGCCCGGTGCAGCTGAAGCTCGATGCAGAGGGCGATGCGCAGCGCTGGCAGTTGAAGCAGGTCGAGGCCAGCGCCGGCGCCGCGCGGGCGACGGCCAGCGGCGAAGCGCATCGTGCAGGCCACGCCTGGCAGCTGGCACTGAAGGCCGGCTTTGCGCAGTTCGATCCGCTGCCGTGGTGGCGTGGCGACGCGCAGTCGCCTTGGCGCCGCGGTCCGCACCGGCTCAACGGCAGCCTCGAGGCCCAGGTGCAGTGGCCCGACACCCCCGTCGGCGCGCGGCCGCTGCCGGCGCTCTCGCGCTGGGCCGGATCGCTGCAGCTGACGCTGGCCGAGAGTCAGCTGGCCGGTGTGCCGGTGACCGGCCAGCTCGCCCTGGACCAGCAGGAGGCTCTGCTGAAGATCGACACCCGTTTCCAGGCCGCCGGCAACCTGCTGGTCGCCCAGGGCCAATGGCAGGACCCCGCGATCGCGCACGCCAGTCAGCGCGGCACGCTGCGCCTGCAGGCCCCGGCGCTGGCAGCGATGGCGCCCGTGATGCGCCTGCTGGCCGCCAGCGCGCCCGAGCTCGCGGGCTGGCTGCCCAGCGCCGGCACGCTGGAAGCCGAGGCCAGCTTCGACGCGCAATGGCCCGCCTGGCACACCAGCGGCCAAGCCAGTGCGCGGAACCTGCGCAGCCCGCGCGCCACGCTGGCCCAGGCCGAACTCGGCTGGCAGGGCAGCGACCAGCCCGAAGCGCCCCTGTCGCTGAAGCTCCAGGCCCGCGAGCTGCGCCTCGATGACCTGCCGGTGGACCGCATCGACGCCCAATTGAGCGGCAGCCTGCGCCAGCACGCGCTCAAGTTCACCGCCGACAGCCCCGCACGACCGCCGGCCTGGAGCGAAACGCTGATCGGCCCGACCGGCAGCGGCACCCGCGTGGAGGCCGAATTGCGCGGCGCCTGGCAGCACCTGCCCGACAGCAGCAGCCGCTGGCAGCTGCAGGGCCTGCAACTGCGTGGCGGCGCGCGCGACGCACCCGCCGGCGCGATGCCGTGGCTGACGCTGGCCGACGCGGCGGGTGAACTGAGCCTCGGCCCCGATGGCCAGCCCAGGGCGCTGCAGCTCGAGCCGGGGCGGGTTCAGCTGCTGGGTGCGGCGCTGCGCTGGCGTGAAGTCCGCTGGCAGGCGGGCAGCAGAGACCAGCTCACGCTGGCCGCCGAGCTGGAGACCATCGAGGTCGCGCGCTGGCTGCAGCGCCTGCAGCCAGCGCTGGGCTGGAGCGGCGACCTGCGCGTCGGCGGTCGCATCGACATCCGGGCAGCCGAGAAGCTCGACGCCGACATCGTGCTCGAACGGCTGGGGGGCGACCTCGCGATCACCGACGAGCTCGGCAACCGGCAGGCGCTGGGGCTGGAGGAGCTGCGGCTGGGCCTGGGCGTGCACGACGGCCTGTGGCAGTTCGCGCAGGGCCTGGCGGGACGTCAACTCGGGCAGATTGCCGGCGCGCAGGTGATCCGCAGCACGCCGGATCGCCGCTGGCCTGCGGCTGACGCGCCGATGCAGGGCGTGCTGCAGGCCCATGTGGCCAACATCGGCATCTGGGGCACCTGGGTGCCCCCCGGCTGGCGCCTGGCAGGCGAATTGCGCACCACTGCCACGCTGGCGGGCAAGTTCAAGGGACCGGAACTGCGCGGCGAACTGCGCGGAACCGGCCTGAGCGTGCGCAACCTGCTGGAAGGCGTCAACGTCAGCGATGGCGAACTGTCGATCACGCTGGCGGGCGACCAGGCCCGTGTCGAACGCTTCGACTTCCGCGGCGGCGACGGCCGCCTCAGCCTGACCGGTGGGGCGACGCTGGGCGACCAGCCCAGTGCGCAGCTGAAGCTGGTGGCCGAGCGCTTCCGCCTGCTGGGCCGCATCGACCGCCGCGTGGTGGCCAGCGGCCAGGCCGAACTGAAGCTCGATGCCGCGAAGCTGCAGCTCGACGGCCAGTTCGGCATCGACGAGGGCCTGATCGACCTGAGCCAGGGCGATGCGCCGCGGCTCGACAACGACGTCCGGGTGCTGCGCGCGCCGCCGGCCGCCTCGGCTCCGATGGCTGCACTGCCCCCTGCCGCGGCGGCCTCGGCCCGCGCAGCCGCCGCCGCTGCCGCGCCGGCACCCTCGGCGTCCGGCCCCTTGCGCAATGCCCAGGTGGCGGTGCGGATCGACCTCGGCCAGAAGCTGCAGCTGCGCGGCCGCGGCATCGACACCGGCCTGCGCGGCGAGCTGCGCGTCAGCAGTCCCGGCGGCAAGCTGGCGCTCAACGGCAGCGTCACCACCCATGGCGGCACCTACGCGGCCTATGGCCAGAAGCTGGAGATCTCGCGCGGGGACATCGTCTTCACCGGCTCGATGGACAACCCGCGGCTCGATGTGCTGGCCATCCGCCCCAACCTCGACGTCGTCGTCGGTGTCAGCGTGGCCGGCTATGCCCAGAATCCGCGCATTCGGCTGATCAGCGAGCCCGAGCTGGCGGAGTTCGACAAGCTTTCGTGGCTGGTGCTGGGACGCGGCCCCGAGGGCCTGGGCCGCACCGACACCGCGCTGCTGCAACGCGCGGCCGTGGCGCTGCTGGCCGGCAGCAACGAGAAGGGCCCGACCGACAAGCTGATCGAATCACTGGGGCTGACCGACTTCTCGCTGCGCCAGACAGACGGCGAGGTGCGCGAAACCATCGTCAGCCTGGGCCGGCAGCTGTCGCGCCGCTGGTACGTGGGCTACGAGCGCAGCGTCAATGCCACCACCGGCACCTGGCAGCTGATCTACCGCGTGGCCCGCCGCTTCACCTTGCGCGCGCAGTCGGGCAGCGAGAACTCGGTGGACGTGATCTGGTCCTGGCGCTGGTGACCCTAAGCCAGCGCCTCGCCGAAGGCATAGGCGTTCTTGCCGGCGCGCTTGACGCGGTACATCGCCGCATCGGCCACCCGGCGCAGCGTTTCCGTGTCCTGCGCATGGTCGGGGAAGGTCGCGATGCCGACACTGGCGCCCACCGTCAGCAGGGCCGTGCCGAAGGCAACCGGCTGCGACACCGCGCTCACGATCTTGGCCGCCACTTCGGCCGCATCCGCCGGGTCATGCAGACCGGCGAGCACGACCATGAACTCGTCACCGCCGATGCGGGCCGCGGTGTCGCTGGCCCGCACGCAGGCCCTCAACCGCGCCGCCACCTCGGCCAGCACACAGTCGCCCGCCTCGTGGCCGAATCCGTCGTTCACCGCCTTGAAGCCGTCGAGGTCGACGAACAGCAGCGCCACACGCCCGCCGGTGCGCCGCGCCAGCGTCAGCGCCTGCTCGGCGCGGTCGGTGGCCAGGCGCAGCGAAGGCAGCCCGGTGAGCTTGTCGTGCGTGGCCAGGTGCTCGATCTCGTCGCGCTGGCGAGCCACCTCGCCCAGCAGCCCTTCGACTGCCCGGCGGAACGAGCCGACGGCCAGCGTCATCATCACCGACACCCCGGAGATCACCACCAGCAGGTTGACCCAGGCGGACGTCAGCACCGCCAACTGGTTCAGGTCGACGCGCGGCTTCAGCCAGCCCTGCACGTAGCCGATCGCGGCCACCAGCAGCGTCAACAGACCAAAGGCGATCACCGCCACCGCCTGGCGAGCCGGCAGGACCATCGCGGCGATGAAGCCGTTGGTCGTCAGCAGCGAGATGCTCGCCGCCGCGATGCCGAACGAGGACAGGCCGGTCACGCTGGCCAGCCACAACACGAGCAGCATGAGCCAGGTCTTCGCGACGAGGGGCAGGCGAGGCTGCAGCGCCCGGACGACGAAGACCGCGATCACGACGACCTGGAAGATCGTGAAGCCAGGCACCCAGCCGAACTCGTGGGTCCGCCAGAGTACCACCGGCACCGCGATGCAGGCCACCCAGAACAAGGTGCGCCAGGCAGAGTCGACGAAACCGCTTCGAATCTGGTCGAGGCGCGGCGTGGCGTCTTCGGCAATCACTGACCAGCCCTCCCCGTCTCTCTCGGCGTTGCTCTTGATCCTGGTCCGGCGGTCAGGCTGGCATCGGAGCGCGGCCTTGTCAATCCGGCCTGCTCCGGCGCCGGTGATGCGAGAATCCCGCTCCCGCCGCCGTAGTTCAATGGATAGAACGAGCGCCTCCTAAGCGCTAGATACAGGTTCGATTCCTGTCGG
>CAZXLI010000176.1:0-14244 GCA_964641795.1 uncultured Bordetella sp.
AGGCGTTCTGAGGCCCCTGAGCCACAATGAAACCCGGCGTTTTCGAATCGCCGGGGCCAGCGCGAACACACAGCGTCGAACACAATTCCCATGCGAGCTGTCGTCTACAAGAGCCCCGGGCACGTCGAAGTCAGCGACGTCCCAGAACCGCATGTTGCGGAGGCGACTGATGCTATCGTGAAGGTCACGCACGCCGGCATCTGTGGCACGGACTTGCATGTAGTGAAAGGCGACTTCGCGGGTATCACGCCGGGTGCGGTGGTTGGACACGAATTCGTTGGCGAGGTCGTGGAAGCAGGTCGTGCAGTTCACCGAATTCGCTTGGGCGACAAGGTGATGTCTTCCGACTTCACTGCCTGCGGCCAGTGCCGCTGGTGCGATCGAGCCGAACACTGGCAGTGCACTGAGCGTGCCTTCTTCGGCACCGGCACCGCATTTGGCCCCAGCATCTCCGGAGCGCAGGCGGAGTACGTCCGGGTGCCGTTTGCCGACCAGACGCTGGGCCATTTGCCGGAACAGTGTCCACCGGAAGCAGCCTTGCTAATGGGCGACAACCTCGCCACCGGCTGGGTCGCGATCGAGCGCGCCAGCACCCAAGCGGGGGACTTCGTCGTAGTCATCGGCGGCGGCGCTGTTGGCCAGCTCGCCGCATTGTCGGCGCAGGTGGCCGGTGCGGGGGTTGTCGTGCTGGTCGAACCCAACGAAACGCGCAGGGCGTTCGCGAATGCCCAGGGATCCATCGCCGTGCACCCGGACGACGCCGCGGCGCTGGTGCGGAAACTGACGGATGGCGACGGTGCCGAGGTCGTCGTTGAGGCGGTCGGCGGCAATGGCACACTCGACTTCGCGATGTCGCTGGCGCGCGCGCGCGGACGCGTCGTATCCGTGGGCGCGCACGTGGCAGAAAGCTGGGCCTTTCCGGTCGGCCGCGCGTTCAGGGACGAGCTGACACTCAGCTTCGCGATCGGCGACAGCATTCGCCTGCGTCGCAAGCTGCTGCGCTTGGTCACCAGCGGAGCCCTAGATCCGACCGTGGTGGTGGATGCCCGCGGCCGCCTGACTGATGCGCCTAGCCTTTACGACCTGCTCGCAAGGCAGCAGCGCATGAAAGCAGTGATGACCCCATGATCCGGCGCGCGCACGACGGCGCAGACTCGGGGGCATGGGAAGTCGATTCACCTCCGAGCCAACGCTGATGCCGGGCGCACTGACGGGCGTTCTCGAGCCGATTGCGACTGCAGCGGCCCGTGGGCAGTACGACCTCCTGCTCGCGGAGGCAGAACGGGCCGTTGCCGAACTGGTCCCCGCCGCCCGCGCGCGCGTCATTCTTCGCACCGGCGGCGCCTGGTATGCGCCGTCAACGCTGGAACATGTTAACGAAACACCGGGTCTGGATCTTCCCGGAGGACTCGAGACGTGCGAAGCACCGCTGCGGGTGGGGAAGGGCGTGTTTGTCCCGGTTGCCCCCGGCGCGCTCGCTCTGCTGATTGAGGGGGATCCCGTCACGATCGAAGCCTCCGAGTCGCTCGGCGTGTTCTGCAAGTTCTTCGCGCTTGCGCTACAGACCTGCGAGCGCCAACGGATTGCGGTCCAGAACCTCGACGAGGTGCAGGCGCTGCAGCGGGTCGCCACCCGCATGCTCAAGAGCCACGACCTGAGCGAGATCCTGCTGCTCATCACGCAGGAGGCCAAGCAATTGCTGTCGGCGGACATCTGCGGCGTTCTGCTGCGGCAGGACGACAGGATCGTCATGCGCCGCTGCGTCGGTAACCGCTCCCCGGAAACGGCGAACCTGCAGATGGGGCCCGGGCAGGGGTTGGCGGGGCTCGTCCTGGCGCACCGCACACCAGCCTCGGTCGAGGACTATGTAACCAGCGAGTCGATCAGTCGCGATTTCTTCCATCTGGCCGAGGCCGAACTCGTTCGCTCGGCGCTGGCGGCCCCTCTGCTCGGACGCGACGACATCATCGGCGTGCTGGAAGTTTGGCGGCGGCGACCTTCGACGTTCACACCCCAGGACACAACCAGGCTGACGGCACTGGCGAACCTGACATCCATCGCCATCGAGAATGCGGAGCTCTACGCTGGGCAACGCCGCATGGTCGAGGAGCTGGGGCGTGCGCACGAGGCGCTCAACCAGCGGTACGACGTCGTGCGCAGCGTGTCGAGCCTCACGCAGACACTGATGCTGCTGTTGCTCCAAGGGGCCGGATTGAACACCATCGTGTCGACGGCGGCGACGACGCTAAAGACGGACGTCGCCGTCATCGACCGGGACGGTACGCTGTTGTCATGGAGCGGCAGTGACCGCGCCCATGAACTGGTTGCTGGCGCGGCCGCTGCTGCCATCGCGCGAGGAGTCGCCACCGCAGGGTTGTCGGTGACTCAGGACGGCATGTCCTGGCGAGCCCAACCGATCTTCGTCGAGGGCGAGGCGGTGGCCTGGATCCTCGGAACGCTCGATGACGGGCAGCGCTTGGAGCTCATTGAGCTGACACTCTCGCAAGTTGCGGTCATCGCTGCCTTGCAGCGGCTGGAACAGCGATCGGCAAGCCGAGCCCGATCGGAATCGATTGATGCGACGGTGTGGGATTTGTTGCGCGCGGACGAAACCGCACGTGCAGCGGCCATCGACCGCTCGGCAGATCTCAAGCTGGATCTGGAAGGCCCGATGCGACTCTATCTCTGCGAACTCGGCGCCGCGGTGCCGGGATCTGCGGAGAGTTCGGGCTCCATCCTTCGCCAGAAGATCACACGTTCCGTTCAGGCCATACGTGGCGAGAAGGTGCGCGCCATTGCATTGCAGGGCCTGTCGATCGCCGTGTTGTGTTCCGACCAAGCGCTCGGCGATGCCGAACGCTTTGCTAAGGGTCTCGCAGGAGCCATCAGCGATGGTCTCAGCGGACGCCATGTTGTGGTGGGTGGGAGTAGCCGCTGCCACGTTCCCCGTGCGCTCGCAATCGCATACCGGGAGGCGCAGATCGCGCTGGACGTCTCGCGACAGATGGGCAAGACCGCCTCGGTCGTGTACGACCGTGCAGGCGTAGTCGGCATGTTGCTGAGTCTGCGCCATGATGTCGGCATGCGGAGATTCCTGGAACTGAACCTTGGTGGGTTGCTGAACGAGGAACCGAAGCAGCGCGACCTTTTCTTGCAGACGCTGCGCGTCTACTTCGACGTGAACTGTTCACACGAAGCAGCGTCGCAGAAGCTTGGTGTGCACAGGAAGACCGTCGCACACCGGCTTGGTCGAATCTCTGATTTAACGGGCCTGGATCTCAGTACGCACGACGACCGGTTGGTCGCGGACCTTTCGCTTTACGTCTTCCAGCTGCTGAACAACGGTACAGCATCCGGCGATGCAGAGGATCGGCGCGGCAGGTAGTTGGTAAGCAACTGGATGGACGCCCAACCACCCGTTGAAGGCAGCAGCGTGCCAGAGCAGCATTCGACGAAAGGAGTTCCGAACGGGGGCAATGAGTTAACATAATTAACCTCGTCACGCATTGAGATTTGCACCCAAAGTGTGGCAAATCACGGCGACAAGACCTGGGATTTAAACCCAAGGCGCCAGGGATCTAGCCCTTGGCGGCCGCCGCCAGCGCGCCGCGCGACTTCGAACGCTCCAGCGGCTTGCGCTCAGGCACCCGGGTCGTCTTGCGTTCGGCTGCATAGCGCCAGCCCGGCAAGGCCTTCGCGACCTCGGGCACCTGCGCCGGCGCCAACTCCAGCAACATCGTGCCAGCTAGCGACTTCACCACCGTCGCGCCATAGGAGCGCGCTGCCTTCTCAGCGGCCGCCAGGACCTTGCTGTCTTGGGCGTTGCTGTTGTGGAAGACGTAGCGTGCTATGCATCATGAGTATCGGCTGATCTCGGCTCTGTCGCTTGCATCGATCTTCCGAGCGCTCTATGATGTACATAACGTACACAACGCGGACGCCCACCATGGCCAAACTGCAGCAGCCCGCAACGGCGGTCGGATTCATTCCCGCCGAAGAGCGCTCGCCCGATGTCGTCCAGACCACGATCCGCCTGGGCGGCATGATCGTCGAAGTCGACGAGATCGGCGTCGGCTACGCGCGCACCGAGATCCCGAGCCTGATCCGCGCGTCTGCGCGCACCGGCCGCGCCTTCCACATCCGCAACGCCAAGAATCCCGAGGCCGCCTCCGCGCTGCTGGTCAGCCCCGGGGCGCTGGAGCAACTGGTCTTCGCTCCCGTGCGTCGGCGCAAGCTCTCCGAGGTGCTGGACCTGCTGCCCTTCAAACACACGGGGGCCGAGCGCGTGCGCGCCGGCATTGCCGACAACCAGCTGCGGACGCTTCGAGTACCGACGGGCGAGGCTGAAGGCTGACACCTTGTGGCAGCCTTGAACTTCCTGCTGCCCGCGCAGACGCTGCTGGACCTGTGCGACCAGCAGCCCAACGCCGCGCGCGCTTGGGCTACCGGCGTCGACACGGCTGCCCTGCGCGTGAGCGTCATCTCCGTCGCCGAGGCGCGCTCGGCCATCGACGGCGTGCCGTCGGGCCAGGTGCGCGCCCGGCTCGACGCCAATCTGTCCGCGCTGCTGTCGCAGATCGAGGCCGATTCCGAAGAGCCACTGGTATTCGACGACCAACACGCCACCGTGTGGCGCGCGCTGCTGGGCGACCCGAACCTGCAGGGGCTCGGAGCCACCGACCGGCAGGTCTACGCCACCGCGATGCACGAGGGTCTCACCGTCGTCGAGGAAGCCCACGCCCACACGGCCGCTCTGCAGGCCCTGGGCGTGAGCATCCACGTGCTCTGACGCCACGGCCATGGCCAGCGAGAACCAGGTCCGGCCGCTGCGCGTTCCCGCGCCCTCGTTTGATGTCGCGAGTGCCCACCGCCCCCTGAAAATACTCTCGCTGACAGGCGGGGGCTACCGCGGCCTGTTCACGGCCCAGGTGCTGGTCGAGTTGTGCGACCGGGCCCGGCGGCCGGGCCGCCTGGACGACAGCTTCGATGTCTTCGGCGGCACCTCCATCGGCGGCCTGATGGCCTGCGCGCTGGCCGTGGGCGTGCCGCCGCGCCGGGTGTTGGACGCGATCGACGCGCATGGCCCGCTGGTCTTCGTCAAGAAGCGGCAGCGCACCCTGCGCCGCGTCTTCTTCGGCACGCTCTACGACTCGGACAACCTGGCCAAGGCCATCGACGAGTGCCTTGGTCGCGCGGGGCGCACCAAGCTCAAGAACATCGACGCCGGCGTCGTGATCCCCGCGGTCGACTGGGCCAAGGGCACGGTCCAGCTGTTCCTGAGCGGTGCGTTCGGCAAGGCGCACGCGTCCGAGGCCACGCTGCGCGATGTGTGCCTGGCCACGTCGGCGGCGCCGACGTACTTCAAACCGCACGTCATCGATGGGGCTGCCATGCTCGACGGCGGACTGGCGGCCAACAACCCGGACACGCTGATCCTGCTGGAGGTCGCCAAGCGCTGGCCCGAGCGTTTTGCGCGCACGCAGATGCTGAGCATCGGCACGGCCGGTGCCGATCCCGTGCGGGCGCCCGAGCAGGCTGACAAGACCGGCCTTGGATGGGCATCCGAGCTGGCGATCTACATGATGGGTGTGCAGGAGCGCACCGCCGCGGCGCAGGCGCAGCGCCTGCTCGGCGCGAAACGGTACCTGCGGATCAATCATCAGCCGAACCAGCGCATGCCGGTCTTCGAGAAACTCGACCTGGCCACCGACGAGGCGCGCACGCTCTTTCTGGATGCCGCCACGACCACCGCCAGGGCAGCCTACCGGTCCGACCGGACATTCCTGGACCGTGTGCTGGCACCGCGACCTGGTCGAGTGGCCAAGGCCTGAGCTTGCGACCTATGCCGGGCGGGGAATGTGGAGGTTTGCGCTCAGTGCTGCAAGGCAGTGCCTCGTCCCGCGCGCCAGAATGCGCACAAAGTACGACGTTCCTCTCCGATCGCGGTGAGTACGCCGCTGCAGTCGCAACAACCGAATCGCCCGCACCCAAGGCCCACCAGGGAGGCAGACACCATGAGCACACCTCGGCAGCCCGGCGCCGTCATTGCCAACGCCATGCTGGCGGCCGCGCGCGAGAACACGAGCCCGTCGGTCACGGCGGAAGAGATCGCTGCGCTCGAACGTCTGCTGGCCCACGCGCAACGCGACTCTGGTCAGAGCCGGATCGTGGCCGACTTCCTGCTCGCCTGGTGGAACTCGGGCAACTGCGGCGCCTTCGGCCTGACGGCCTTGTGGTCGCTGGACTCGGCCATCGTGGCCGACATGGCGATCGTGTTCGCTCTGATCGGTCGGGTCCATCGCTATCCCGACAGCCTGGGCTACGAGGCGGAGTTCAAGGCCATCGTCCGCGCGTGGCGCCCTGAACTCGAAGACTGAACACCACGACCGCGGTGGCCGCCGGAGCGCGGTAGCTGCCCCTTCACACTCTCCGTTGCCTCGATCCATGAGTTCCCCGAAACCACCTCCCGGCCCGAATGTCTCTGACAAGGATGTGCAGGCGCTGCTGCAGCGTCTGCGCTGTCCGATGCCGTTGCACGCCCTGCGCACCCTGCTGCTGGGCAACATCGCCAGCCCCCGCATGGACGTCTCGCCAATGGCCCCGCTGGCCCAGGCCTGGGGTGGCGAGATGCCCGAGTTCGCCTCGGCCGCGGAGGTCGAGGAGGTGATGCAGGTCATCGTGCATGGCCTGTGGAACCGCCTGTCGGAACACCAGAACTCGCGCACGCCGTTCCGCCTGCCGCGCTTCGAGGTCGTCCCCACGCGCACGGCCCTGCTCGAACTCGCCCGCATGCGAGCCCAGGAGCTCAAGGGATTCGTCGACGGGCTGTTCGGCACCGAAGACGAGATGCTGTTGCCTCAGAAGGCGCATGAGGCGGTGACGGCCCTGGCCGAGCTGCACGCGATGTTCGATGGCGCCGCCGGTCTTTTGGGTGACGAGTCGAAGCCCGCGCCTGAGCAGGACCTGAAGGCCCTGCTGCGCAACTTGCAGCAGATGACCATCGTCGCCGACGAGCAAATCAACAAGGCAGTCCAGTCCTGCAAGCGAGCGCGTGGCCAACGCCTGGAGACCATGGCCACGGTCATGTCGAGGAAGATCATGGCCGAGGACGACGATGGCGAACCCGATTTCATCGAGTCGCCGCTGAGCCAGCACATCACGCGCCATGGTGTCACGGTCCGGGTGGACATCTACGGCGACTCCAACGACCGGTGGATCCTGGAGATCGTCGACGCCGAGAACACGTCGCACGTGTGGGACGAGCACTTCGATACCGACCAGGAGGCCCTGGACGAGGCGCTGCGGGCGCTAGACGAGGAACCGCTCGAGTTCCTCGGCCGAACGTCAGAACAGCCCTTGAACTGAAGTCGGCGGTCGGTTTCGGCCGGGGGTAGATCCCGCCTTTCGAGTTGCGCGGCTCTGCGGCGGGCCGCACGATGGTGTGCCCTGCACACGAATCGCCATGAAGCCCCGGACTTCCCCATTGCGAACGGCGCTCGCTGGCCTGTGCGGGCCGTGCAGTCACCGCGCCCAGCCCAGCGCAGACGGCTTGCTCGCGGTCGCAGGTCTGCAGGTCCATGCCTACGATCCGCCAACGAGCTTTGCGGATCCACGGCTGGAGACGCTGTGTCGGGAGGCGGCACGAAGGGGGCTTGTCATCACTGACGTGCAAGGCAGGTTAGTAGGCGACCTGCGTGCCGTTTCCGTCACCGACATCCTGCCGCCATTGATGGGCGCCTGAGGACCAGCCTGTCGTTTGACCGAGACCAGCGCTCTACCGTCAGGTCAGCGGGGCCTCGATGCCCCGGCCGACTCGCCCAAGCCGGTCGTGCCGGCTGCGACCGCTCCCCCTCGCCCCAAAGTCTGGATGATCGTGCTGACCATCGTGTCGGCCTTCGATGGCTTGGCCACATAGGCATCGAAGAGTCGGCCGTGGTCCTCCGCAAGTCCGAAGGCGCTCATGGCAATCAAGCGGGTCGCGCAGTCCGGATGACGAGCCTTCAGCCTCCGGGCGAGTTCGTAGCCGTCGGCGCCGGGCATCTGGATGTCGACCAGCGCGACCTCGTACTGCCGCGAACTCAACTCCAGCAGCGCTTCCTCGGTTCCCGGTGCCTCGACGCAGGTCGCCCCTTTTGCTCGCAGCAGGTCTGCCACGGCGCCGCGAACGGAGTCCTCGTCGTCGATCACCAGGATGTGCAGGTCCGACAAGCCGGACGGTCCCGCCTGCGCATGATGTGGGCGCTGTGGCAACACCTTCACGGGAATGCGGACGCAGGCGGTCGTCCCGGTTCCCTTGTCCGACTTGATCTCCGCCGTCCCGCCGAGTTGTGCGACCAGGGAGCGCACGATCGAGAGTCCGAGGCCCAGACCTCTGGCTTCGCGCGTTCCACGGAACCACGGCTCGAATACGTCGGGCAGGACCTCGGCGGGGATTCCGCTGCCGGTGTCGCTCACGCACAGCGTCATCGTGCGATGCTCGTGGTCATCGACCTCGGCGCGGATCTCGATGTGGCCGCGGCTCGTGTACTTGACGGCGTTGCTCACCAGGTTGCCGATGATCTGCTGCAGGCGCATGTCGTCGGCTTGCAGCGAGATGGCAGGTACGCTGACGCGCACGTCGACGCCCTTGCGGTTGGCCAACTCCCGCAGTTCGATGATCGAGGTGGCCACCACGTCGTCCAGCCTGACCGGGCGCTCCCGAATCTCGTAACTCGCGGCCTGGTTTGCACGTACGAAGGCGGCCAGGTCGGTAGCTTGGTGCATCAATTGGTCCGCGGCCCGCGACAGGCGTTGAACAGGCTCCTGAAGGCCTTTGGACCGCTCGTCCGCGGTCTTGAGGGCGAGCAGGTCTGCCAGCGCAACGATGGTCTGAAGCGGCGTTCGAAACTCGTGCGAGACCTTGGCGATGAATAGATCGCGGTTGGCTGCGGCCTCGTTGCGCGCGGACTCGGCTGCGAGCTTGGCTTCGGTCAGCTCCAGTTCTGCCAGGCGCGCGTGGTCGGCCCGAAGCCGGTCTCGCTCCAGAAGGGCGCGGGCGAGCCGTTGGCCGGCCGCCTTGGACATCTGCGCCGACCGGTGCATTGTGAAGCCAAAGCCGGCCACGATGGCAGCGAGCCCGATCGAGCGCAGGCCGTCAAATGCCAGGTGGGCTGCCACCAGGGATGCCACCTGCGGGACGATCATGTACAGGTAGGCGCGCCCCGCCAGCGGCGCATAGAGGGCCGCCACACCGGCCGATCCTGCCAGCAGCATCGGGTAGGCAATCTGCGCGACCTCCCGGAGGTGGGGGTAGATCGACAACGCACCGTAGGCCCACATCAGGCCCGACAAACCGGCATTGAGCTCGACCTCGCGCTGCGCCGACCGATCCGTCGCCTCGTCGAAAGGCGCGCGCGCGCGGTAGCGCTTGCGCATCGACCATCGCCAGCCCGATGTCGCCAGACCGAGCGCACCGAAGATCGCTCCCTGGGAGTTCAACCCCGCCTCGAAGGCCATGTAGACGACCAGTGCGACGGCCGCCAGCAACAGCGGGACGTTGGCCACCGCCGAAGCCACTGCGGTCGCAGTCATCGCGCGAGCTGTCTCGCCGGCGTCGGGGGAGTACTCCCAGCCTTGCGATCTGCCCGAGACGTTGCCTTGCGGTCCCTCCGCGGCCCTGCCCTGCTCGCTCATGGTTTGTATCGTCCTGAATCTGACCCGTTTGCCTGCTCCAGCGGTGTGTTGACCGGTTGGTGTTCTTCCGTTGTCCATGCACCAGGGTGCTTGCCGTCTGCGCGTCGTCAAGCCCTGCTGAATGAAGTACGCACGCCGCCTCGACCTGCATCCAACCGCGCTGCAGTGAACGCAGAGTTTCCACGTTCCTTCTGAATTGCGGCCCGACGGATCGAAACAGCCCATGCAAATCGTCTGTGTGCCCGCACTGTCGCGACCGTGCCCCTGGCCATGTTCACGCGGGATAGCTGGCGAACCGATCGCCCAAACGAGCGAGTTGATGGCTGCCCCCCGATGGGGGTGCAGTTCGTTCCCACTATTCGGTGCCACCCAGGGAGGGACTCCAGGGCACCTCGCGGGCCTTTCAAATCCGAACCAACGGCGCCACCGCTTGTACTCTTCCTGGCCAGCGCCTGTGGAAACTCGCCGTCGCGCGCGAGCGGGCTACGTGCTGCAGCAACGCCCACCGCCGTTGGTTCGGATTTATGATCTTCGCCATGCCCTCCCAGACCCTCGACCTGTTCGACGATACAGACCCGACGACAGAGGTTCGCAACTACCAGGCGGCGTTCGACGCCTGGCTGACGCATCAGCGAACCTCGGTCGCACGCAAGCTGACACTGCCTTCGTCGATCAAGGCATACACCGTCCTATGGCAGGCCTTTGCCGAGTGGTGTCTGGGCCAGTCGCCCGTCGTCGCGTTGGACACGCTCACCGAGGCCGATCTCAACGCCTTCATCAACAGTCGGTTGTCCGCCACCTCGGCGTCTTCCTCATGCAGGTCATGGCTCATCGCCTTCTCCGAATCGCTGTTGCTACCTGAACACGATACGAAGGGATACCCGATCCTCAAGGGCTGGACCAGGCCGCGGCCAACACGCGAGTGAATGAACATCCGCCCTCCCGATCCGCCGATCCGCCGATTCCGCGGTCAGTCTCGACTCGGACGTGTGCGGCCGGTTTCGTGAGGCCGGGGGCGAGCGCCGTTTCAGATGGACGTGACCCGGATCCTCATTGCATAGTGGGCGCGCCGAGGTCGCGCGATGGCGAGGCTTCATCGTGGCCATCGCGTCACCATAGGTCCTCTTATGCACTCCCTGTTAGAACGCCTTCGCCGGAGACTTCGCGAGCTCGGTCAGCCGACGCGCAGCGCTTCTACTGCCGAGCCTGCGCTCCATCCCAGTCACCCAGAGGTGGGCGAAGCTACTGTGCGACGGACCGAACTTGAGCCGGCGGGCTCTCGGCATGCTTCCGCGCAAGATAAGAACCGGATGCCACCGCAGCCACCACCACCTGCATCGACGCGCGAGAAGGCCGCCGTCTTCTCGAAGCGGCGGCAGCCTGTGCCACACCGCCAACCCGGCACGATCTGGGGGACGACATCCTTTCTCGAAGTGGGCATGGGTGCGACGGGTGACGACAGGGCCGACCGAGCCCGGCTCACGCTGTTCAAGACGGAGCCCGGGGGCGTTGCCGTTGAAGGATCGGTCTCGGACGTGACTTCTTGGCCGATGCGGCCGCCTCCACCGACAACGAACACGGGCGCGACCGGCACCGACTCCGCTGTGCAGCCCTGGTGGACGCCGGAACAGGCCCTGACCCAGGCCAACGCATTGGACTTGCCCGTGGCACCGCTGGACGGCGCGACGCCGCTAGATGGCTGTCCATCGCTCGTCCAGCACTCAGAGCTCACGCCGCCAGTGGCCGAGACGTCAAGTTTCGACTTGCAAGCCGGTGCCGCGCAACTCCAAGTAGCCTTCTGGCGGGTTGACTAGCCAGGCTCAAATCTCCCTCCAGAGCTGGCACACGCTGCATCCCCGCTGAGTTGCGTTTGCGGGAATTCGGCGGCGACACAATCGGCGTTCTGTGTACTTGGGAGACCCTTCCGCTTCGGACCGCAAGGCACAACTCCCTTCTAAGTAGTCTGGGCCGTCCTCGGGCTCGCCACAACCGGAGGGAATCATGCCCGGCGCCTCGAGCGACCAAGGCAGCATAGCTCTGGTTTTCCCTACCCCAGAGCGAGGCATCCGAGAGTTCTCCCCCTGTCCCGGTCTCCAACGCCCCAAGGTCAGCTTACAAGCAGAGACAATGTTGTCGCGGCCAGAGAGACCCGTCCTGTCAAGGGCGAGAATGCTTCGGCAAGCAATCCGCCGACCGGGAACCGGCACGGAGCAACACAGGGGAGGGGGCCGTGACGCCACCCGCAGCACACTGGATTCGATTCCTGCGCAACTACGGGCCGCTGCCGACCAACGGCAACCTGTTCGACGAGCACATCAACGCCGCGCTTAAGCGGGCGCAGGTGCGCCCCATCGAACTGCCAACGCCCTCTGTTGACGCCATGGCCGAGAAGATCTCCACGGGCGAGGTTCGGTCCATCCTGATTGCCGGCACCGCGGGCGACGGCAAGACCTATCACGCGCGGAAGCTTTGGGAGCGCCTGGGAGGCGATCCAAAGGGGTGGGACCGGCACGAGAAGACGAAGTCCCTGGAGATTCCCGGGCTACGTCGCCTCACGTTCGTCAAGGACCTCAGCGAACTTACGCCGCAGCAGGGTCTGGAGGTGCTTGCCGGCCTGGAGTCCTCCGCGCTCACCCTAGACCATCCGGTCGGCTACATCATCGCCTGCAACCACGGCCAGATCCTGGACCGGCTTCGCACGTATCGCTCGCCCGACGACGGGTCAACCTCGCGCCTGCTCGACGACGTTCAGCGGGCATTTCTCGAACCCGGCCGCACCATCCCAGGTCTGATGCTCAATGACCTCGGCGGAGCATCACAACGTCACTCCTTCCGCTCGGTGATCAAGGCGGTGACCGAACACCCGGACTGGAGGCATTGTGACGGGTGCCAACTGAACGCCGGCGAGCGGCAGTGTCCCATCGCCGCAAACCGCCGGCGCGCGATGGGTGACGACGACGCCGGGCTGTTCGTGGGGCGACTTGAGGACCTGATCGACCTCGCTCGGCTGAATGGCGCACACCTGCCCATGCGCGACTTGCTGGCGCTGGTGGCCAACATGCTGCTGGGACACCCCGATGCGAAGGACAACCTGATGACGTGTGGTGACGTCGCTCGCCTACAGGAAGAACGGCTGACCGAACAGGCCAGCATCTACCGCAACGTCTTCGGCGCGAACCTGGGCCGTCGCCGTGCCATGGCACGCACGGTGTTCCGTACGCTGGGCTCATTTGGCATAGGTGAAGAGTCGACCAACACCATCGACGGGCTGCTCGTCTATGGCCAGCACGACCAATCGCTGCGCCCCGACTTCGACCGGCTGGTGGCCAACGACCGGGTGTACGGCGCCAGCGACGGCTACCTCACGCAGCAAGCCCAATACCTTGAGGGTGACGAATCGGCTCGCGAGGAGCAGACCGCAGCTGCCTTCGTGCAGCGCCTCAGCGACCAGCGCCAACGCCTGTTCTTCACGTTATCCGCCGATGACGCGACCGCCTACCCGTTCTGGGGCCTGTCGATGTTCCGCTTCGCGGGCGACTACCTTGCGCTGCAACGCTGCTGCGAGCAGAGCCTCGCAGTGTCGCCCCACGTGCGCGGGCGCATGGTGCGCGGCCTGAACCGTGTGATGACCGGCCTTTTGCTCGACAACACCGACACGATCTTCATCGCGAGCTCCGGCGGCTTCAGCCAATCGAAGATCAGCGTGCTGTGCGACACCGAGGTGCCGGCCAAGCGGGTCGGTAACGGAGCGGGGCTGCGGCTGCGCTTCGATCAGGTCACGCAGCGCCCCGCGATCGAGGTCCATGTCGCCCCTGGCACGTCTGCATCGGTCAAGTTCGATCTGACGCCCGTCCGATTCGAGTTCATCTGCAGGGTGGCCGAGGGCGCATTGCCCAGCAGCTTCTCCAACGAGTGCTACGAGGACCTGCTGGCGTTCAAGGTGCGGCTGTTGCGCAAGGCCGAGCACATGCGACAGCAGCAGCTGGCCGAGCACGAAGAAGAGCCTGGCGAACCCACTGCTGACGCCGGGGAGCTGCAGTTGGCGTTCATCGAGATCGAGGAAAACGGAAGTGGCTTCCTCAAGCGTGTGACAGTGGGAGCCAGTGCATGACGCCCACCATCAAAGAAGTCTCATTCGTCGTCGACGAGCAGATCTGGGGTCACCGCCTGTACGACGAGCAGCTGCCACACCTCGCGGTACTCGAGTTCTTCAACGTACTCCAGTCGAACCAGGGCAACCCGCTGCGCGAGCCGCCACAAGGCCGCGTGCGTTACCGCCCGCAGCATCAGGTCCGACTGCGCAACATCCTGTTCAACAACCCGTACATCGAGGTCGTGCGCACCTCCACTGGCTCGGATGAAGCGAAGTGGGCACGTTGGGTTGAACTGTTCCGCGAGGATGCGACGGATCCGCCGGACCGGTACGTGAGCGAACTGAAGCGCAGCTTCACGAGCTTCGACGACTTCGCCCGCGCCGTAGAGCTGCTGCGTACATCTGCGTTCGAAGGACAGAGCAACTGTTATGTCCGCCGCAATCCGGGAGCTAAGAGCATCTGATGTCCCTGGGTCTTT
>CAZXLI010000177.1:0-14046 GCA_964641795.1 uncultured Bordetella sp.
CAATGTGACCGGCGAGGACAGCTGGATCCTCGAGATCGCCGTGATCGACGTGGCCCACCTGGACGCGGTGGTCACCCGCTTCTGCCTGCTGGCTGAAACCTCGACCTCGATCATCCTGAACGCGCCGCGCGAGCACCAGGCGATGCTGCCGTCGCGGCCCGAAGACGTGAAGCCGCCGATTCGCAAACTCACGCGGGCTTGACGAATCTTAAGGACGGACAGCACGCAGCCGTTAGCATGCGTCCCGCCGCGGCGTTGCCCGGCCCTGTGTGTCTGCCGGTCATCGATGTCCCTCGCCGCCCCCGCCGCTGCCCCCCTTTCGCCTGCCGAAGCGCCGCTGGCCGCCCGAGGGCTGGCCTGCCGCCGCGGGCGGCGACTGCTTTTCAGCGGGCTGGACCTGGCCCTGCCGCGCGGCAGCATCACCTGGCTGCGCGGCACCAATGGCAGTGGCAAGACCAGCCTGTTGCGCATCCTGGCCGGGCTGTCGCAGCCGGCCGAAGGGCAGGTGCTGTGGCAGGGCACACCGCTGGGCCGCGCTGGCAGGGCAGCGCGTGAGGGCATCTCGTACATCGGCCACAGCAATGCCTTGAAGGACGATCTGAACCTGGGCGAGGCGGTCGGCTTCCTCGGCGAACTGGGCGGCCTGCCAGCGCCCCAGTCAGCCGCCCAGCAGGCGCTGGCGCGGCTGGGCCTGGCCTCGCGCCGCAACGCGCCGGTGCGCACGCTGTCGCAGGGCCAGCGCCGGCGCGGCGCGCTGGCGCGCCTGGCGCTGGACGAGGCGCCCCGCACCTGGCTGCTCGACGAGCCCTACGACGCACTGGACCGTGCCAGCGTGGAGACGCTGTCGGCGCTGATCGAGGCCCATGCCGCACGGGGCGGTGCGGTGCTGCTGACCAGCCACCAGTCGGTTTCCCTGGCCGGCGCGCGCGAGCTCGATCTCGAGCCGTTCCGGGCGGCCTGAGGCGGACGGGCGCGATGAGTTCGGTGCTGCTGGCCGTCACCCGCCGCGACCTGCTGCTGGCGCGGCGGCGCCGTGTCGAGGCGCTGTTGCCGCTGGGCTTCTTCGTGGTCGCCGCCGGGCTGTTCCCGATCGGCGTCGGCCCCGAGCCGCAGACACTGCGCCAGATCGCGCCCGGCGTGGTCTGGGTCTGCGCGCTGCTGGCAGCGATGCTGTCGGTGACGCAGATGTTCGCCAGCGACCACCAGGACGGCTCGCTCGAACAGCTGCTGCTGGCACCGCAGCCGCTGGTGTTGATCGTGCTGGGCAAGGTGCTGGCGCAGTGGCTCTCGGCCGGCGTGCCGCTGGTGCTGGCCTCTCCGCTGCTGGGGGTGCTGTTCGACATGCGGGCCTCGGCAATTGCCACACTGGTGGCCACCCTGCTGCTGGGCACGCCGATCCTCAGCCTGCTGGGCGCGGTGGGCGCAGCGTTGACACTGGGCCTGCGCAGCGGTGCGGCATTGGTCTTCCTGCTGGTTCTTCCGTTGACAATCCCGGCTTTGATCTTCGGCACCGGAGCGGTGGGTGCGGTCGATGCCGGGCAGTCCCCGCAGGCCCATCTGTCGCTGCTGGGGGCCTTGCTGATCGCCACGCTGCTCGGCGCGCCGTGGGCCACCGCCGCCGCGCTGCGCATCTCGCTGGATTGAACGTCGAAACATGAACGAGCGCCGCTCCCCGATCACCTGGACCAGGCTGGCCGCGCCCTCGCGCTTCCACGCGTTCGCGGGTGCCGCCGTGCCATGGTTCTGGGCCGTCGCGGCGATCACCGGGCTGGCCGGCCTGTACGTCGGCTTCGCGATCGCGCCGACCGATTTCCAGCAGGGCGAGGCCTACCGAATCATCTTCATCCACGTGCCGGCCGCGTGGATGAGCATGCTGATCTACCTGGTGATGGCCTTCTGGGCCGCCTGGGGCTGGATGCTCAATGCGCGCATGGCCTCGATGTACGCACGGGCGCTGGCGCCCACCGGGGCGATGTTCACCTTCATCGCGTTGTGGACCGGCGCGCTGTGGGGCAAGCCGACCTGGGGCACCTGGTGGGTGTGGGACGCGCGGCTGACCTCCGAATTCATCCTGCTGCTGCTGTACCTGGGCTACATCGCGCTGACCGAAGCCATCGACGACCCGCGCCGCGCCGCCACCGCCGCCGCGCTGCTGGCGCTGGTGGGTGCGGTGAACATCCCCATCATCTATTTCTCGGTGCGGTGGTGGAACACCCTGCACCAGGGCTCGACGATCAGCATGACCGCGGCCCCGAAGATGGTGAACACCATGCTCACGTCCATGCTGCTGATGACGTTGTGCTTCTGGGCCTACAGTTTCGCGGTGGTGTTCACGCGGGCGCGGGCCATCGTGCTCGAACAAGAAAGCGATACCGAGTGGGTGAGGGCGCTGCGCCACGTTGGCGCGGACAATGGACGACGATGAACTGGACTTCCTTCGATGCCTTCTGGCACATGGGCGGCTACGGCCTCTATGTGTGGGGCTCCTATGGCGTGGCCTTGGTGGTGATGGCCGGCGAGGCCTGGATGGCGCGCCAGCGCCTGCGCGCCGCCCGTCGCGCGCTGGACGATGACACGGGGGCCGAGCGATGAAGCCGCGCCACAAACGCGCCGCGATCGTCGTCGGCGTGCTCGCCCTGGTGGGCGTTGCCGTGGGCCTGGTGCTCAACGCCTTCAACAGCAACCTGGTGTTCTTCTACACCCCGACGCAGATTGCCGCCAAGGAAGCGCCTTCGGGCCGCACCTTCCGCGTCGGCGGCCTGGTGCAGGCCGGCAGCGTGGTGCGCGAGGGCGTGACCGTGCGCTTCATCGTGACCGATACCGCGCAGAGCGTGCCGGTGCGCTACGACGGCGTGCTGCCCGACCTGTTCAAGGAAGGCAAGGGCGTCGTCGCGCAGGGCCAGCTGGGGCCTGACGGCGTGTTCAGCGCCCGCGAGGTGCTGGCCAAGCACGACGAGAACTACATGCCGCCCGAGGCCGCCGATGCGGTCCAGCGCGCCGAGCAGGTGAGGGCCCGCATGGCGGGCCATCCGATCGAAGCGGGGGCGAAGAAATGATTCCCGAACTTGGACACCTGCTGCTGATCGCAGCCCTCGCGGTGGCGCTGCTGCAGGGCACGCTGCCACTGGCCGGCGCACATCGCGGCCGTACCGACTGGATGCTGCTGGGCCGGCCGCTGGCCTGGGCCCAGTTCGGCCTGGTGCTCGGTGCCTTCATCTGCCTGGCCGCGTCTTTCGTGCGTCATGATTTCTCGGTGCTGTACGTGGCGTCGAACTCCAACAGCGCGCTGCCGCTGCAGTACCGGCTCGCCGGCGTCTGGGGTGGCCACGAAGGCTCGCTGCTGCTGTGGCTGCTGATGCTCAATGTCTGGACCGTCGCGGTGGCGACCTGCAGCGCCAGCCTGCCGCGGGTGTTCGTGGCGCGCATCCTGGCCGTGCTCGGCCTGGTGGCGGCGGGTTTCCTGCTGTTCACGCTGCTGACCTCCAACCCCTTCGATCGCCTGCTGCCGCCTGCGCCCGACGGGCGTGACCTGAACCCGCTGCTGCAGGATCCGGGCATGGTGGCGCACCCGCCGATGCTCTACATGGGCTATGTCGGCTTCTCGGTGGCCTTCGCCTTCGCCATTGCCGCGCTGCTGGGCGGCCAGCTCGACGCGGCCTGGGCGCGCTGGACGCGCCCATGGACCGCCGCGGCCTGGATCTTCCTCACCTTCGGCATCGGCCTGGGCAGCTGGTGGGCCTACAACGAGCTGGGCTGGGGCGGCTGGTGGTTCTGGGACCCGGTGGAGAACGCCTCGTTCATGCCCTGGCTCTGCGGGACCGCGCTGATCCATTCGCTGGCCGTGACCGAGAAGCGCGGCAGCTTCAAGGTCTGGACGGTGCTGCTGGCGATCATGGCCTTCTCGCTGTCGCTGCTGGGCACCTTCCTGGTCCGCTCGGGCGTGCTGTCGTCGGTCCATGCGTTCGCCACCGATCCGCGGCGCGGCCTGTTCATCCTGAGCTTCCTGGTCATCGTCATCGGCTCGTCGCTGGCGCTGTTCGCGTGGCGAGCGCCGCGCGTCGGCCTGGGCCAGCGTTTCGGCGCGCTGTCGAAGGAGTCGATGCTGCTCACCAACAACATGCTGCTGGCGGCAGCCACCGGCGCGGTGTTGCTGGGCACGCTGTACCCGCTGTTCCTCGATGCGCTGGGCCAGGGCAAGATCTCGGTCGGCCCGCCGTACTTCGACACCGTGTTCGGCCTGCTGATGGCGCCGCTGCTGCTGGTGCTGGGCATCGGCCCGCTGACCCGCTGGAAGTCGGACGAGGCCGGCTCGCTGGCGCGGCGCCTGCGCTGGGCGCTGCCGCTGGCGGTGCTGGCGGCGCTGGCCACCGGGGCGATCGCGGGCCGCATCTCGCTGGTCACCACCGGCGGGTTGACGCTGGCCTACTGGATCGTCGCGTCGATCACGGTCGACCTCGTGGAGCGCCTGCGCCCGCGTGCCGCCAAGGCCCAGGGGGGCAGTGTGGCGGGCCGTGCGGCGCTGCTGCCGCGCGCGATGCTGGGCATGTTCGTCGCGCACCTGGGGGTGGCGGTGTTCGCCTTCGGTGTTGCGATGGTCAAGACCTACGAGACCGAGCGTGACGTCAAGATGGGCCGTGGCGACAGCACCGAGATCGCCGGCTACCGCTTCACGATGCAGGCCCTGCGCGAGGTGCCGGGCCCGAACTACGCGGCGATGCAGGGCCAGATCGAGGTCACGCAGAATGGCCGCGTCATTGCCACGTTACTGCCCGAGAAGCGCATCTACCGCGTGCAGAGCAATCCGATGACCGAGGCCGCGGTGCACAGCAACCTGGTGCGCGACCTGTACGTCTCGATGGGCGAGCAGTTGCCCAGCGGCGAGTGGATCGTGCGCGTGCAGCACAAGCCCTTCATCGGCTGGATCTGGGGCGGCTGCCTGATCATGATGCTGGGCGGCGTGCTGGCGGCCAGCGACCGCCGCTACCGCGCCCGGCAGACGCGCAGTGCCGCGGTGCCGGCGGCCGTGGTGGGGAGCGGGGCATGAAGGCGCGGTTTCTCTGGCCGCTGGGCCTGTTCCTGGTGCTGGTGGGCTTCCTCGCCATCGGCCTGAACCTGAACCCGCGCGAGGTGCCGTCGCCGCTGATCGGCAAGCCCGCGCCGGGCTTCAGTGCCAGCGCGCTGGCCGCGCCGGAGCGCATGATCAAGCGCGAGGACCTGCAGGGCAAGGTGTGGATCCTGAACGTCTGGGCTTCGTGGTGCGGTGCCTGCCGCGACGAGCACCCGCTGCTGGTGGACTTCTCCAAGCGCGGGCTGGTGCCGCTGTACGGGCTGAACTACAAGGACCAGCGCAACGACGGACTGGGTTGGCTTGGGCGCTTCGGCAACCCGTACACGGATTCGCTGTTCGACCCCGATGGCCGCATCGGCATCGACTACGGGGTCTACGGCGTGCCCGAGACCTTCGTGATCGACAAGGCCGGGGTCATCCGCTACAAGCACATCGGGCCGCTGACGCCGGAGGTGCTGCGCGACAAGATCGAACCGCTGCTGAGGCAACTGAATGCGTGAGGCCTGTCGATTCGCTGCCGCGCTGCTGGCGGCCTGCTGGCTGTCGATCTCCGGCGCGTACGCCGGCGAGGCCGCCCGGCTGGCCAAGGATCCGGCGAACGAGGCGCGCATGATGGCGCTGGCCGCCGAACTGCGCTGCCTGGTGTGCCAGAACCAGACGATCGCCGATTCGCACGCCGGCCTGGCCGAAGACCTGCGCCAGCAGATCCGCGACATGCTGGCCCAGGGCAAGACCGAGCGCGAGATCCGCGACTACATGACCGACCGCTACGGCGATTTCGTGCTGTACCGCCCGCCATTCAAGGCCAGCACGGCCCTGCTGTGGGTGGGGCCGGCCCTGCTGATGGTGGGTGCCGTCGGCAGCCTGGTCGTCGTGCTGCGCCGCCGCCAGCGGCTGGGCGACGAGGCCTTCGATCCCGACGTGCCTGACGACGAAGAAGTAGAGACCGAGCCGCAAACCCATGTCCCGAATCGATGAGCTGAAGGCGCAGATCGCGCAGCTCGATGACCTGCAGAAGAGCGGCGCGCTGAGCGCCGAGGCCGCTCATCCTGCGCGTCAGGCCCTCGAGCAGCAACTGGTGGCAGCCGTGATGCAGAGCGCCGCGTCCTCTGCCACGCCACCTGCTGGCGAACCGCAGGAACCGCCCGCGCAGCGCCCCTCGCGAGGCCTCATGGCCGGGCTGGCCGGCTTCGTCGTGGTGTTCGCGGCGGCCGGCTACGCCTTGCTCGGCAATCGCGCGGGCCTGCGGGTGGAGCCGGGCGCGGGTGCCGCGCAGGTGGCGGCGGGTGGGGCCTCGGCGCCGATCACGGCAGGACAGATCGACGCGATGCTCGAGCGCCTGGCCAACCGCCTGAAGGAGCGGCCCGACGATGTCGAGGGCTGGGCGATGCTCGGCCGCTCGTACAGCATCCTCGGCCGCTTCGAGGAAGCCGTGCCCGCCTTCCGGCGCCTGGTGGCGCTGAGCCCGCAGGACGCGCAGGCCCATGCCGATCTGGCCGATGCCCTGGGTTCGGTGCAGGGCGGCAAGCTCGACGGCGAACCCGAGCAGCTGATCGCCAAGGCCTTGCAACTCGATGGACGCAACCTGAAGGCGCTGGCGCTGTCCGGCAGCCTGGCGTTCAACCGGGGCGATGCGGCCGGCGCGGTGCAGCGCTGGGAGCAGGCGCTGGCGGTGGCCGAGCCGGGTGGCGAGATGGCGCAGCAACTGCAAAGCGTGATCGCTGAAGCCCGCCAGCGGGCCGGCCTGCCGCCAGCGCAGGCTTCGGCGCCAAGCAGCGGGGCGCCCACTGCCGCGACGTCGGCTGCCGCGGCCAGCGCCGTCCAGGGTCGCATCACGCTCGCGGCCGCGTTGCAGGCGCGCGTGGCCCCGGGCGACACCCTGTTCGTCTTCGCGCGACCCGCGCAGGGCGCCAAGATGCCGCTGGCCATCCTGCGCAAGCAGGTCAAGGACCTGCCGTTCGAGTTCACGCTCGACGACAGCCTGGCCATGAGCCCCGCGGCGCGCCTGTCCAGCGCCGGCCAGGTGATCGTCGGTGCGCGCATCAGCAAGAGCGGCAACGCGATGCCGCAGCCGGGCGACCTGCAGGGCCTGAGCGCGCCGGTGGCCGTCGGCACGCGTGGCGTGCAGCTTGAAATCGCCGAGGTGCTGCCCTGACAGGGCACCTCTATCATCGGCCGTGAGCCAAGCCAAGGAGGACACGATGGGCCTGTTTGCCACCTGCGATCTGTGCGACCTGCACAAGAACGACAGCGATGGCGCGTTCCGGGTGCTGCCACCGGTGTTCAAGGATTTCGGTGGCCGCGCGGTGTTCAGCGGCCCGGTCAGCACGGTCAAGTGCCACGAGGACAACACCTCGGTGAAGGCCGCGGTCGAATCGCCCGGCAATGGGCGCGTGCTCGTGGTCGACGGTGGGGGCTCGCTGCGCCGGGCGCTGGTCGGCGGCAACCTGGCCGCCGCCGCAGCGCGCAACGGCTGGGCCGGGCTGGTCGTCGACGGCTGCGTACGCGACATCGCGGAGCTGCAGCAAAGCGATGTCGGCATCCGCGCCTTGGCGCTGATGCCGCTGCCGACCGAGCGCCGGGCGGCCGGCCTGGTCGATGTGCCGGTGCAGGTGCAAGGCGTGTGGGTGCGCCCCGGTGATTGGCTTTATGCCGATGCCGACGGGATCGTCGTGCTGGCCGAGCCTGCCTGAACACTTTCAGCGCCGGCCGCCACGGCCGTTAGAATCCGCCACTTCGGGGTGTAGCGCAGCCTGGTAGCGCAACTGCTTTGGGAGCAGTGGGTCGGACGTTCGAATCGTCTCACCCCGACCAACATCGAGCCGCGCGTCCCTCGCGCGCTCAGCCCGCCGGGCAGGCCGCCAGGCCGAGCCAGAAGCCCAGGGCGCCCACGTCCTGCAGCGCGCCGTCGGCCCCGATGAAGTACACATGGCCGTCGGCCGCCGAGATGCCGACGTAGTTGCGCGTGCCGGCGTAGTAGCGGTAGTAGTAGCCCAGGTACACCTGCGAGGTGCCGCCCGCCGGCGCGAACAACTGCGGGTAGTGCGCCTCGGCCCAGTTCAGCAGGCAGTCGGTGGCCGGCAAGCTCGAGACCCGCGTGCCCTCGAAGCGCAGGATTGGCGCCGAGAACACCTGCAGCTCGGTGCCGATGTACTTGGGGTAGTGGTTGACGAAGTCCGGTCCGGTGTACCAGCCCTCGAGGTTCACCGTGCCAGGCGCCTGCGCCGGCATCCAGTTCGGGATGTTCAGGCCGATGTTGTAGACGTTGTCGTAGGCGATGAAGTACTTGCGCCCGGCCACCAGCAGCACCGGCGCGAAATTGCCGCCCAGCGCACCGCCGCTGCCGTCGGCAGTGAAGCTGGTCTGCGCCAGCAGCGCGCCGTGGGCATCGTTCTCGCGCACCGTCAAGGTCACGGTGCGCACGGCCACCGGGCCCTGCTGCGTCGGGCTGCCGACATTGCGGAAGGTCGAGCGGATGCCGTCGAGCAGCAGGCTGGAGGTGGGCACGTAGACCCAGCCGATGTTGTTGTTGGCAAACGCCAGGAAGGGCGGCGTGGCGTCGCCATTGATGCTGTCGACCACCGGGCTGGCCACGGCGAGGCTGGCCCACTGCGCCATGGCGGCCAGACCCAAGGCGGCGATCCAGCGCCTCGCGAGCGAGCGGTGCAGGGCGGGTGGGCAGTTCATCAGGCATCTCCCAGACCGGGATCCAGTCGCCCGGCGGGCCAGTGTAGGAAGCGCCGTGCGTGCCAACGGGTGCGGACCGGTGACACGGCAGTGACATGCCCAGCATTGAACACACACGGCCATAGAGCGCTGCCATCGTGATCACCTGGCCGCTCATCATGAGCGCTATGGGATCGATGGCTTCGTCATCATGCGGTTGGGGGTGCGTGACCGGGCAGGGCGCTCCACGGTGATCGGCCGAAGCGCAGTGGCGGCTGTCCTGAAACCGTCTGCTACGCATCCGGAAACATGCCGTTCACGCGATCGGCCTATGCTGTGGCTCTCCGGTCGCCGTTCCTCCCTCCCTCCCTCCCTTAGCGGCCGGCCTTTTGTCGCCGCGCGTGCGTGATGCCGCGCGGCGATTTTCTCTTGGCGAGCCCGCGCCGTGCCTTGGCACATCACCACGTGGCCGAGACCGCGTGGATGTCCTGGCCGCAGGCTCAACGCTCCGCTCGCAGGTCGGTTTCGCGCAAGATCACAGGTTCGCGTGAACCGGCAGCAACCCGTCGGCGCACGGCGTCATGGAGCGCTTGAGCGTGCTCCCGGTAGGTGGCCATGGCCTCGTCGTCATTGCGATGGGGTTTGAAGCAGTAGTGCAGCGTCGACTTGCTGACGCTGGCGCCGATCAGGTGATCGTCCACCTGGACCCAGAAGCGCACGCTGGCCGAGTCGTCGTGGATGAAGGCGGAGTAGGACATGGGCTGTGGGGATGGCAACGCGTTCGAATGGTGTCGAACGCGGCTGCCGTCGTCTGTGTGCTGCCGCACGGACGGGGGGTGGCATCGCCTCGACATCGACGACCGGGCGGTGGCCGCGCTCGTGGACCGCCTCCCCGCAAGGAGCCCAACCATGCCAGCTGCAGAACCATCGCTCGCGTCCCCGGCAAACACAGGCACTCTGGCCGCCGAGCATCGGATGCTCGATGCGATCAACAGCGAACTGCGCCGGGCCCGCGGCGACCTTCCTCGCCTGGAGCGCGAGGTGGCGAGGCTGCGCGAGGCCCTCGGTCGCGCGCGCCGCACGCTGGCCGCCAGCCAGGCGCTGCTGGCGCGGGCGCGGCATCAGGCGCAGCGTGACGCGCTCACCGGCCTGCCCAATCGGCACGGATTCGACGCGCTGTCCGAACGGGCGCTGGCGGCCCACTTGCCCGGGGCCCATGTCCTGGCGCTGCTGTTCGTCGACCTGGATGGGTTCAAGGCGATCAATGACCAGCTGGGCCACGGCGCCGGTGACGAAATCCTGCGCCTGGTGGGGGCGCGGCTGTCGCATGCGGTACGCAGCGGTGACCTGGTCTGCCGGCACGGCGGCGACGAGTTCGTCTGCCTGTTGCCGCACCTGGACAACGCGCAGCGCGCCGAGGCCATTGCGGACCTGCTGGTGCGGGCGCTTGCCGCGCCGATGCAACTGGGACCCCATCGCGTATCGGTGCGGGCGAGCGTCGGCATCGCCATGTACCCGCGCGATGGCCAGAGCATGGAGGCGCTGCTGCAGCATGCCGATCGGGCCATGTACGCGGCCAAGTCGGTCGCGACCGGTGCGGGGCATCGTGTGCGGCAGCGCACAGACGACGAGACCCTGGCGACGAAAGACTGGTCTGCAGTGACAGACACGACTGAAGCGCGTGATCCGCTTCCACCGCAAGGATTGCCATGAACATTCCGGTCGAAACCAAGCCCGCCCTGTGGGGCGCCGCGGGCGGCGCCCTTGCGCTGGCCATCATTGGCTTCGCCTGGGGCGGCTGGACCACGGGCGGCAAGGCCGACCTGATGGCCCAGACGCGAGCCAACGATGCGGTTGTCGCGGTGCTCGCGCCGGTCTGCGTCGACAAGTTCGAAAAGGCCAGTGATGCGCCGGCCAACAAGGCGGCGCTGATGAAGGTCGACTCATGGGCCCAGGCCGAATTCGTCGAAAAGGGCGGCTGGGCGGCCTCATCGCCGGGCAGCACGCCCGAGCAGATGTCCGCCGTCGCGAAAGCCTGCGCAGCGCTGCTGGCTCAGGGCAAGTGAACCGGCAGCGGCCCAAGGCTGCCGTCAGACGGCAGGACCGGGCGGCAGCAGGCGTTCGTACTCTCTCTTGACCACCGCATAGCATTCGCAGGTGCGCTGCTCCAGGCCTGTCCGGTCCAACACCGAGATGTGCCCGCGGGCATAGCGGATCACCCCCTGCTTCTGCAGCTTGAGGGCTGCCTCGGTGACCCCTTCGCGCCGCACGCCCAGCATGTTGGCGATCAGTTCCTGCGTCATCACCAGATCCAGCCCCGCCAACCGATCCAGGCTGAGCAGCAGCCAGCGGCACAATTGCTGGTCCAGTGAATGGTGGCGGTTGCAGACAGCCGTCTGCGCCATCTGCGTGATCAGCGCCTGGGTGTAGCGCAGCAGCAGGTGCATCACCGGACCGCCGCGCGCGAACTCCTCCTGGATCAGGCCGCCCTTGAGCCGGTAGCCCTGGCCGGCGCTCTGGACCACGGCGCGGCTCGGCGTCGACTCACCGCCCATGAAGAGCGAGATGCCCACCACGCCTTCGCGGCCGGCCACTGCGATCTCGGCCGACGAGCCGTTCTCCATCACGTACAGCAGCGAAACGATTGCGCTGGTGGGAAAGCAGACGTGGCTCATTCTGCGGCCCGATTCGTACAGCACCTGGCCCAGCGGCATGTCCATCCATTCCAGGTGCGGCCGCAGTCGGTCCCACTCGGGCTCGGGCAGTGCGGCCAGAAGCTGGTTGAGACGCGGGTCGTCTCTCCGGCTCGACGGGCTGCCGCCCTGCAGGGGATCGGGCTGCGACATGGCGCCAGTATGTGCGATGGCGCACTGCACAGCCAGCCTTTCGGCATGCCGACATCGGGATGTGCGTCACCGCACAGACGGGCGCCAGCCTGGCATGCAGGCTGTCCGGATCGGTTCGGGAGGTCCCCGACGTGGAGACCCCGGCATGACCCTGCTCACGTGGCTTGTCGTTGGCGGCCTGTTCGGTTGGCTTGCCAGCATGCTGGGTGTCAACAATGGGCGCCAGGGCGTGCTGACGAGCATCCTGATCGGTGCCATCGGCGGCCCGCTGGGGGGCTGGGTGTCGGGCTTGCTCGGCATCGGCAGCGTCAACCAGGATAGCTTCAGCATCTGGACGGCCGCGGTCGGCATGGTCGGAGCGCTGGTCCTGATCGGCCTCGTTGATCTGGCGCAACGATGGATGGCTGCGCGCTGACGCGCAGAAGTGGCCTGCCCGGAGGGACTCGAACCCCCGACCTGCTGCTTAGAAGGCAGCTGCTCTATCCAGTTGAGCTACGGGCAGCGAGGGGCGATTCTAGGAGGCCGCCGCCGGTGAGCCGGCTTCAGCGCTGACGATACTGCTGTTCGCCGAACAGCACGCTGCGTGCCTTGTCATTGGTCAAGGGCTTGCGCCGGTCTGCCAGCACGGCCACGCCGCGCTGCACCGCGGGGCGCGCGGCGACCTCGTCGAACCAGCCCTTCAGGTGCGGGAAGTCGTTCCAGTCGATGCCCTGGTTCTTCCACGAGCGCAGCCACGGGAAGACCGCGATGTCGGCGATCGAGTACTCGGGGCCGCCAAGGTACTTCGACTTGGCCAGGCGACGGTTCATCACGCCGTACAGGCGTTTGGCTTCGTTGGTGTAGCGGTCGATGGCGTAGGGAATCTTCTCGGGCGCGTAGATCCGGAAGTGATGCGCCTGGCCCAGCATCGGACCCACGCCGCCCATCTGGAACATCAACCACTCGAGCACTTCGTACTTTGCGCTGACGCTGGCCGGCAGCAGCTTGCCGGTCTTGCCGGCCAGGTACAGCAGGATCGCGCCGGACTCGAACAGGCTGATCGGCTTGCCCTCCGGCCCTTCGCTGTCGACGATGGCGGGAATCTTGTTGTTCGGACTGATCTTGAGGAACTCGGGTTCGAATTGGTCGCCGGCCCCGATGTCAACGGCATGAACCCGATAAGGCAGGCCGCATTCCTCCAACATGATGTGAACCTTGTGTCCGTTGGGTGTGGCCCAGGAATACACTTCGATCATCTGGATCCCCTCGGTCTTGGTCCTTTCGGGCCGACTCTAAACCATGCTCGAATCGCTGCGGCGGCTGTTGAACAAAGGCCCCAAATCGGCCGACACGTTGGTGCTGCAGCAATGGGCCGAGTCGCGCGGCTTCCAGTTCAAGCGCATCCGCGATGCCGAGGGTGGGCTTGTCGAGCCGATGGGGCAGGCGGCTTCCGGTGACAGCGGCGGCTGGCGCATCGAGTGGGGTGAACCGCAGCGCACCTACATCCACGGGCGCGAAGTCCGCTTCAGCGCCGAGGTCGGCACACCACGCGAACTGCTGGTGCTGCTGCTGAACCAGGAACTGATGGAGACGATGGAGAAGATCGTCTTCGACCAGTACGTGGAGGATGTTCAGACCCGCATGGACACCGAGACGCCGCCCGAGATGCGCTGGCTGGTGATGTTTCCAAAGCTGACCGGCAGCGAACTCGGCCGCCTGCGCGAGCGGTATGCCGCCATCGCCAGCGTCAAGCCCTGGCTACAGCTGTGGTTGAGCAACGGCCTGGAGGCCGCGCTGGCGGGCACCGTGGCAGGCACGGCCTCGAGCACGCCGGTGGTGCTGGTGATCACCCGCGGCCGACTGACGTTGCGCACTGAAATGGCCGAGGCCGATGCCGAACTGCTGACGCGCTGGTTCGAGGTGTTCTCGCAGATCCTGCCGGTGGCGCGCAAGCTGGCGCGCGACTGGACCGATGCGACGGCAGGCGGAGCCACCGGCACGCTGCAGCCGTCGGTGTGGCCGCCGTCGCGGCCGGTCGACGACGAATGACGCGGCCTGCTGGTCGCAGGCCGCTCACTCGAGCAATTACTTCTCGGGCGCGTACTTGCCCAGTTCCATCTTCGCGATGGCATTGCGGTGCACTTCGTCCGGGCCGTCGGCGAAGCGCAGCGTGCGCACCTGGGCGTAGTAGAAGGCGAGCGGGAAGTCCTCGCTGACGCCAGCGCCGCCATGCACCTGCATGGCCCAGTCGATGACCTTCAGCGCCATCGTCGGTGCCACCACCTTGATCATCGCGATCTCGGCCTTGGCGGCCTTGTTGCCGGCCACGTCCATCATCCAGGCCGCCTTCAAGGTCAGCAGGCGGGCCTGGTCGATCATGCAGCGGGCTTCTGCAATGCGCTCCTGGGTCACCGTGTGCTGCGCGATGGTCTTGCCGAAGGCCACGCGCTGCGTCGCGCGCTTGCACATCATCTCGAGCGCGCGCTC
>CAZXLI010000178.1:0-13981 GCA_964641795.1 uncultured Bordetella sp.
TGCCGGTCAGCTGCGCCATCGAGCTGGCCGTCTGCTGCAGGTTGCTGGCCGCCTGCTCGGTGCGCTGGCTCAGGTCCTGGTTGCCGGTGGCCACTTCGGCGCTGGCCACTTGAATGCTTTCGGCGGTCTGGCGGATCTCGCCGACCAGCCCGCGCAGGCGGTCCTGCATCGCGGCAATCGCGTGCAGCAGGCGGCCGATCTCGTCGTTGCCCGCCTGCTCGACCGTGGTGCCGAGGTTGCCTTCGGCGATGCGCTCGGCCACCGTGACGGCACGGGCGATCGGCAGCTTGATGCTGCGGGTGATGCGCCAGGCGACGAGCACGCCGATCGCGATGGCGGCGGCCACCAGGGCGGCCTCGATGACCAGCGCGGTGCGGGTGCCGGAACTTGCGGCGGCGGCGCCGGCAGCGTTTTCCTTGGCCTGCAGTTCGATCAGGTCATCGATCTTCTTGCGCCACACCATCTCGGCCGGGCGTACCTGCAGCGACAGGGTCATGGTCGCATCGATGTTCGCGCCTTCCTGGCCTTGCTTGGCGGCCAGCGAGATCATCGGGATCGTCTTCGCGGACGAGGCGGCAATTTCCTCGACCAGCTTCTTCTGTGCCGGGTCGGCCGAGGCCATCATCTCCACCAGGGCCTTCTCGGCCTTGATGTAGCCGGCTTTCGATTTCTCGAACAGCTTCAGTTCGGCTTCGATTTCCTTCGCGTCGGTCAGCAACGTGATCGAACGCGCCTGGATCGCCATCGCGCTCATGCCGTCGAGCATGCGGTAGGCGGCGGCAGACCGTTGGTCGTTGACATCGACGATCTGGTGCACTTGCGCGCCCAGCCGTTGCGTGGTGATGGCCGAGAAGCCGGCCACGAGCACCAGCAGCAGAAGCAGGGCGCCGAAGCCCAGGCTCAGGCGGGTGCCTACGGAAGAGTTGAGTTTGGACATCATGTTGCGCGACCCTCTTTGGACGACTGGCGGATGGCATTCTGGTCAGCGGGCTGCCGGCCCGATCGATTGAATATCGGCCGTAAGAACATGTAGTTAAGTTCTCCCGACGGTTTGTCAGGGTCGCGCCGACACCGCGAATGCCAATTCCTGCGCAGCGCCGTCGAGGCGGCCGCACACGCAAACTAGGGGTTTCCACGAGGGCCTGGCGGCCCTGCGCGGCTCACATCTGCCGGAACAGGTGCAGGTAGCTGCGGCTGACCGGCAGCGTCTCGCTGCGGCCCTTCAGCTGCACATCGGCGGTTTCGTTGGCGCCGCGGATCACCTGGGCGACATGGCGCAGGTTGACGATCACCGAGCGGTGCACCTGCGCGAAGACATCGGGATCGAGCTCGTCGACCAGCTCGCGGATCGGCTTGCGGATCAGCGCCTCGCCGCCTTCCCAGACGACCAGCGTGTACTTCTCGTCCGAGCGCAGGTAGGCCACCTGCTCGACCGGGATCAGCCGCACGGCATTGCCGACCGAGGCCTTGATCCACTGCAGCCAGGGCTTGCCGCTGGCCTGGTGGCGCAGCTGGGTGGACAGCCGGTCGAGCACCGCCTCGATGCGATCGGCCGTGTCCGCGTCGGGCTCGACCGGCGGGGCATCGGGGGCCTGGCGTTCGGCCAGGCGCTGCTTCAGGCGCTCGACGGTGTCGGCCAGGCGCGCCGACTCGAAGGGCTTGACCAGGTAGTCGATCGCGCCCTGGTCGAAAGCCTGTACCGCATATTGTTCATACGCGGTCACGAACACCGTGATGGCGCGGCGGGCGATCACCCGTGCCGCGTCGATGCCGCTCATGCCCGGCATGTGGACATCGAGGAAGACGATCTGCGGCTGCTCGCGCTCGAACATCTCCACCGCCTCGCGGCCGTTGCGGGCGTGGCCCACCACCTCCAGCTCGGGCCACAGCCGCGCCAGGTGGGACTGCAGGTGCTCGCGCAGCAGGGGTTCGTCGTCGGCGATCAGGGCGGTGGCGCGTTGGCTCATGTGGCGGCCTGTCCGGGGAGGATGATCTCGGCGCGCACGCCGTGCGGTGCCTGCTCGCTCAGCTCCAGCCGCGCGCCGGGGCCGAAGGCACTGGCCAGTCGGGCCCGCAGGTTGGCCAGCCCGGTGCCCGGCACCGCATTCTCGGTCAGGCCGACGCCGCTGTCAGCCACCCACAGGCGCCAGGCGCCGTCTGCGTCGGCCTGGCCGCCCACCTCGATGCGGCCGCCCTCCTCGCCGGGGTCGATGCCGTGGCGCACCGCGTTCTCCACCAGGGTCAGCAGCGCCATCGACGGGAAGCGGCGGTTCTGCAGCGCGGCCGGCACCTCCACCGCGTACTGCAGCCGGTCCGGCATGCGCAGGTGCATCAGTTCGAGGTAGGCGCGCACCAGGGTCACTTCGTTGGCCAGCGTCGGCATGCCGCCCGTGGCGGTGGATTCGTGCAGCTTCGGCAGCGCGGCCCGCAGGTAGGCGATCAGGCTTTTCAGCACCTCGGACGCGCGCGGCGAGCCGGTTTCGACCAGCGCCTGCACATTGGCCAGGGTGTTGAACAGGAAGTGGGGTTCGATCTGCGCCGTCAGCAGCGCGAGCCGGGCGTCGACGGCCTGCTTTTCGAGTTGCGCGCGATCCAGCTCGAACTGCAGTTGCAACGAGCGCGCCTGGGCATCGCGCTCGCGCACCAGCGCGCCCAGTGCCAGCACCAGGCCCAGGAACAACGCACTGCCGGAGATCCAGATGAAGCCCGAGATGATCCACGGGTTGCGCACGATCGCGACCACGTCGCCGCCGGTGTAGACCAGGTAGACGCACAGCGTGGCCAGCGGCGCCGCCACGCCCACCGCCACGGTCTGCATCAGCCAGCGCGGCAACAGGTTCTGCCGCCAGTTGCCGGCCGCGGTGAAGGCCAGCAGCAGCACGATGGCGACAAACAGCGTACGCCCCAGCACCACCGGGAACGGCGGCGCGAAGATCGGGTTCAGCAGCAGCGCGACGGCGAACGCGATGCCGATGGTCCAGCCCACCTTGCCATGGCTCAGCGTGCGCAGGTAGGCCGACCAGCCCGAGGCCCGCGGCGGGGTCGGAGGCAGCGGGGTCGGCGGGCCGGCCGGGGGAGGCGCTTCGCGGGACATGGGGGCGCACGATAACCGCTGGCGTCGCCGACTCCAAGGCGCCGGCCGGGCCGGTGCGACGAACGACGGCCGGCGGGGCGCAGCCGGCGGCGGCTAACCCCCGCTTCGCTGCATGGGCGCGGCCAGCGCCGCGCGCAGGCCTTCGGCACTGTCGCGCAGGTGCAGCCGCGCCTCCTCACTCAGGCCCGGCTGGCGCAGCGCGGCCTCGATGCGGCTCGCCAGGTCGACGGCCTGGTGCCGCGCCAGGCTGCGCGTATCGGCCCGCGACACGCTGCCCGGCCGCAGCAGCATCGCCACCAGCCGGTTCAGGTGCTCGCGCTGCAGCTCGCGCCGCGCGGCGGGAATGTCGGTGCGGCTGCCGAGCTCGCTCCAGATGTCCGCCTCGAGCCGGCGGTACAGCTCGGCCAGCCGGAAGGCCTCGGCCGGGCGCGGCGCCTTGGCCTCGCTGTCGAGCACGCGGCTGGCCAGGTTGTCGCTCATCAGCTGGGCCAGCAGCGCGCGGCGCAGTTCGTGCACGGCCTGGGCCAGCGGGTAGTCGGTGGGCACCATGTCGTCGCCGAACAGCACCGCATCGCCGCGCTCCAGGAAATCCGGTGCCAGCCGGCGCTGAAGCGCGGGCGAGATCACCAGGCTGTCGGCCGCCAGCAGGTGGCGCGACAGCGTGTCCAGCGCTGCGCGCTGGTCGGCCGCCGGCACCGGCTGCATCGGGTCGCGGCCGGTGTTCGGGAAGTCGCGCAGCGTGCGCACGCCGCCGATCTGCCGCAGCAGCGACCCGGCGGCGCGGCCGGCGTCGCGCAACGCATAGCCCAGGCCGCGGCGCAGGCCCGCATAGTCGCGGTCGGGCGCGAGCGGCCGGCTCTCCTGGCGCTTGAACAGGTCCTGCGCGATCTCGAAGCGCTGCCGGGCGAAGGCGAGCGGATCGCGTCCCAGGTCGAACTGCAGGGAGTCCGGATCGATGCCGATGAAGTTGTCTTCGTCGGTGCCGTAGGCCAGCTCGGGCTCGCCGCTGCGCGCGCCGATGCGGGCCAGCTCGGCCGCTTCCTGCTGCGGCGCCAGGGGCCTGTAGGCGTACTCGATGGCCCAGTAGTCGTAGGGCCCGAGCGTGGTCTGGAAGGCCGCGGGCCGCGGCTGGCCGGGGCGCGGCAGGTTGACCGGCGCGTACTCCATCACCGAACCGGTCAGCGCATGGCTGGCGGTGAACGCCGGGTCGGCCAGTTGCTCCTGGCTGTACACCCGCGAGGCCCGGTAGTTGTGCCGCAGGCCCAGCGTGTGGCCGACCTCATGCATCGCCACGTCCTTCAGGTAGTCGAGCACGAACTGCGCGGCCTCGGGGCTGTCCGGTTCCAGTTCGCCGCGCGCGGCCAGCACGTCCAGCGCGTAGTCCATCTGCTCGCCGGCGGCCTCGGCATGGTCGCAGTACAGCGGGTCCTGCGACAGCGCCGCAGCGGTCCCCCCGGCGGCCTGCCCCACCTGCATCAGCCGCGCCCAGCCCTCGGCCGCGCCGTCGCCGAAGATGCGCGCCCGCGCGCTGCGCTGGTTGCGCGACGACAGGCTCTCGAAGCTGATGTCCGCATCGAGGATCTCGCCCGAGCGCGGGTCGACGTGGCGCGGCCCGATCGCGCCGAAGGTCGGCTGGCTGTTGACGATCCAGCGCACCGAGGCCACGCCGAAATCGAGCGTGTCGAAGTCCGCGTCGTCGGGCTGCACCTTCACGACGATGGCGTTCTTGAAGCCGATCTTCTCGAAGGCCTTGTTCCATTCCAGGATGCCGGCGGCGATGGTGTCGCGGTACTTCAGCGGCACGGTGCGGTCGATCCAGTAGGTGATCGGCTTCACCGGTTCGGACAGCTCGGCCGCCGGGTCCTTCTTCTCGAGCCGCCAACGTGCGATGTGCCGCACGCGCGGCGTGCGCGCGAGGTCGTCGCCGAAATCGTTCTGCGCATGGACGAAATGGCCGATGCGCGGATCGGCGGCCCGCGGCGTCATCGCCTGTTCGGGCAGGCTGGCCAGCGAGTAGTGCAAGGTCAGGAACAGGCTGCGTGGATCGGGCAGGTTGCGCGGCGCGGAGGGCACGGCACCCGTCGCCCCCGGTTGCGGCTGGGACAGCGCGCCCGTGGCGTAGTGGCCCATCACCTCGATGGCCAGCATGTCGGGCTTGCCGCGCACGTTCATCACGGCCGAGTTGCGCACATCGAGGCTGTAGCCCTGGCGGAAGCTGCGCTGCAGCCCGGCGCCAATGCCCAGCATGTCGTTGACGAACAGTGCGCCGCCATCGACCAGCACCGTGTGCCGCTCGGGCTGCGGCTGGCTGGCCACCGGGGTGCTGGCCAGCAGGCTCGGCGAGTAGCTGGCCGCCACGGCCCGCGCCTCGGGTGTGCCGGCCTTGGCGATGAACTGGGTGTTCACCGCGATCAGCTGGACGAGGTTGTGCACGCGGCGGAAAACCACCACCTGCGGCCTCAGCATCAGGCCGCCATACACGCCGGCCTCGCCGATGCCGCTGGCCAGCTTGGGCGAGAGGAAGAAGGGCTTGTCGAAGTCCGAAGGCTTCAGCTCCAGCCACAGCTTCTCGTCCTTGCGCCAGGCGGTGAACAGGCCCTCGGTTTTCTTCGCGTCCTTCACGACCGTGGCGAAGGGCGCGGGCTGGCCCGGTGCCGGCGGCAGGGCCGCGGCGCCGGAAGCGGAGGCGGCAGAGGCGGCACCGGCGGCGGCCAAGGCGGCAGAGGGCGCCGGCTTGGCATCAGTGCCGCCGGTCGCAGCGGTGCTGGTGGGCAGGCTGCCACAGGCACCGAGCGCCAGCAGGGCGGCCAGCGCCAGGCCGCGCATCGGAAAGGGCACAGGCAGAAGCATCGTCGACGATTTCATGGGCCATTCAGCAGAGGGACCGGCCGCCAGCGGCGGCCAAAGTGGAAGTGGAGCAGCTTCCGAAGGCCATGGTGCTCAGGGTTGCTCCGGGGAACCCTGGCGCGGCGCACCGGTCCCATCGGCGATGAAATTCCGAAAACTCGTGCTGGCAGGCCAGCGCTTGCGCGTGCCACAGGGCATCCAGCGCATCGATCACCTGTCCACCCACGGCTGGCAACTGCGCTACCAGGGCCAGACCAAGCTGTTCTCCGACGGCGAGCAGGGCGACAGTGCCGAATCGCTGCGCCGCGCCACCACCGAGCTGCTGCGGCGCATCGCCCGGCTGCCCGCGCCGTCGGGCCTGCAGCGCACGCCCAACGCCAGCAAGACCAGCCAGCTGCCGGTGGGCATCTCCGGCCCGCTGCTGCGCGTGCGCACCCATGGCACGGCGCGCTACTGCATCTTCCTGGTGTCGATGCCGCGCTTCGGCGACAAGCCGCGCCGCGCCAGCGTCTACATCGGCTCGGAATCGACCTACACGCCGCAGCGCTACGAGGCCGCGCTGGCCAAGGCGATGGCGCTGCGCGAGAAGGCCGAGAAGGCCTACCAGCGCGCGGCCACGCAGGCCAAGCGCGCCGACGCCAGGGCGCTGGCCGAAGCGCTGGCGGCCGCCCGCTGAGGCGGGCCTGCCGCCGCTACAGGAAGCCCAGCGTGCGCTGGCTGAAGTGCGCCAGGTTCGGCAGCGCGGTGTTGAGCTGCGCGTCGGTGGCGCCGAACCACGACAGCAGCGTCGCCGCGTACTGGTCGACCGCGCTGGTCGGAATCCAGCGGCCCTGCAGTTCCCAGTCCTCGACGCCGACATCGTCCGGCCCGCCCAGCACCAGCGTCGGGTAGGTGCCGTAGGTCTTGCCACCCTTCACCGCACCGCCCATCACCAGCTGGTGGTTGCCCCAGGCATGGTCGGTGCCAAGGCTGGAGTTCGGCGCGAAGGTGCGGCCGAAATCGGCCTGCGTGAAGGTGGTCACCTGCGGCGCCATGCCGATGCCGACCATCGCGCTCTGGAACGCGGCCAGCGCATCACCCAGCGCATGCAGCAGGCCCGCATGCTCGCCATTGGCGGGGTCGCCGTAGTTGACCTGGCCGCTGTGGGTGTCGAAGCCGCCCATGGTCGCGAAGAAGATCTGCCGGTCGCCCTGCACCGTGTTGTGCCCCTGGATCAGCTTGGCCACCTGGTACAGCTGTGCCGCCAGGCCATTGGTGAAGTAGCCGTCGGACACCATCGGTGCAAAGGCCGCGTCGATCGCCGGCACCGAGCCGGTGTCGCCCGGCATCGTCGCGACCAGGCCGGACAGGCGCTGCGAGATCTCGAAGGCGCCGGTCTGCTGACTCGCAAAAGCCGTGGCCAGGTCGACCGACTGCGCTTGCGCATACATCGCGTCGACCGCCACCTTGCGCAGCCGGTTCGGCTCCCAGGTGGTGTCCTCCGGCCGCAGGCCGTAGGCGCCGAAGCCCGAGCCCGGGCCGGGCAGCACCAGCGGCGTGCGCAGGTCCTCGACCCCGAAGTGGCCGTTGCCGCCCACCGAGATCACCGGGTTGGTGGTGGCCAGGGCGTTCGACGCGCGGCCACCCCAGCCGGTGCGCGCGAGCGCGTCACTGCCGGCGCATTCCCACAGGATCTGCTGGTCGGAATGCGAGAACAGGCTGTCGGGAATCAGCGGCGAGCCTTCGGGCTCGGCCAGGTACTGCGCCTTGGTCAGCGGCACCGCCAGCGGGCCGACATTGAACACCGGTGCCAGCATGCCGCTGTTCCAGTGCGGCGCCAGCGCGCCCAGCGCCGGGTGCAGGCCGAAGCCCGAGCTGCCCAGGCCGACCAGCGCATTGCGCGGGATCGCCAGCGCCTGGCGCACGCCGGCGTACTGGTTGTAGCGCGTGGTGTCGGTGGGCACGACCATGTTCATGCCGTCGTTGCCACCGTACAGGAAGATGCAGACCAACGCCTTGTAGTCGGCCGCGCGGGCGACGCGGCTGCCGAGCATCAGGCCGCCGGCCAGGCCGCTGCCGGCCAGCAGCGCTGCGCTCTTCTTCAGCCACAGGCGACGCGCTGCGTTCGAGGGGGTGTGAGTGGGCTTCATCAGCGTTGCACCTGGTAGTCGGGAGAAGCGAACACGAGGTAGGCCGCGGCGCGTGCGCGGTTGGTGCGCCAGTTGGCCGAATCGGTCTGCGGCGTCCACCAGGCCACCGCGTTGATCACCTGCGTGCGCGGCGCGGCGGCGAGCTTCTTGCCCAGCGCCAGCATCGACAGGCTGTCGACCAGCGTGGCCGGGTTGTCGGCCATCGCCGCCCACTTGCTCAGGTTGACCTTGGTGCCGGTGGCATTCGGGATCGAGGTGTTCGGATCGGAGCCGTCCCAGTCGAACAGGTAGGTCAGGTAGTTCAGCCGCTCCAATGCGGTGTTGGCGTTGTGGATGCCGAATTCCGGGCCGACCAGTTGCGTGCCGGCCACTGGATAGTCGGGCGGGTAGAAGTTGAACACCGAGGGCGGGCGGAACAGGTGCTGGCGCAGTTCCTCACCCCACCACCAGCTGAACGGGTCGCCATCGGTGGTGCCGCCCATCGCACGCAGCACGCCGGTGAACAGCAGCACCGGCGGCCGCAGCGAGCCGCCGTAGCGGCGCAGCAGGCGTTCGGTGCGCGCTTCATCGTCCAGCAGCACCGCGGCCACGGTGGCCGCCAGGTCGCCCTTGGTGCCGGTACCGAAGACCTGGCCATTGGCAGCGGTGTAGCGGCCGGCGTTGAAGGCGGTGGCCACACGGTCGATGTACAGCGTGGGCGGGTTGCTCATCACCAGGTGCTGGATCAGCCGCCGGCCGACGAAGGGGCCGATGTTCTGGTGGTTCATCAGGCTGTCGAGCACCAGCTCCACCGCCTGCTGCGGCGTGGCATTGGCGGGAACGGTAACGCCTGACAGCAGCGTGTGCGCTTCGGTGTTGCGCAGCGCCGGCGCCGGCGCCATGTCGCCGCCGTAGTACTGGCAGTTCGCGCCCTCGGGCCAGCAGCCCCAGGCGGTGGCGCCGCCGGCCGGGTAGGTCAGGCCGGTCAGCGCGAAGGCGTATTCGCGCACCTTGTCGTTGTCGTAGGTGGGCTGGCAGCTGCCGCCGGTGAGCTTGCCGTTGCGGTTGAGCTTGCAGGTGCCCAGCGAGAACAGCTGCAGCAGCTCGCGCGCGAAGTTCTCGTTGGGCGCCAGCTTGTCGTTGTTGACGTGGTTCAGGTAGTCGCCCATCACCGGCGACAGGATGGTCTTCTTCAGCACCTGGCGGTAGTTGCCGAAGGCGTTGTCGAGCAGCGCGTTGTGGTAGTTGCGCAGGCCGTAGGTGCCGCTGATCTCGACCTCGCTGACCACGAGGATCTGCTGCAGCGCCAGCGCCACGCGCTGGCGCAGCTGGTCGGACTTGCCCAGCGCATTGCGGTAGAAGTCCCAGACCAGCGGCTCGCTCGAATACCAGTCGCGCCAGCAGTTGGGGTCGTTGACATGCGCCGGCAGGCTGCAGAAGTCGGTTTCGCTGGTGTTCTTGTGGATCGCGTCGTCGCCACCGCTGGTGTAGCGCGCGCTGTTCAGCGCCATCTGGTCCTTGACCCAGGTGGTCGCGCCCTTGGTCTTGATCTCGCTGAGCAGCGCATCGGTGGGGCCGAAGCTGGCCTGGTTGGCCAGCCGCACGGCATCGGTGTCGGCCGAGGTGGCCGCCGCACTGCTCACATCGGCCTGCGCCGACGTCACGGCCTGGGCCTGGCGGCGCGCGCCGGCGGCTTCGGCCGTGGCCTCGCTGTCGTCCTTGCCGCCGCCGCACGCGGCGAGCACCGCCGCGACGATCAGCCCCAGCCCGCCGGCGCGTGCGCGCGATGCGCGCAGCCCGGCGCTCGATGTTCCTGCCACCATGCGGCCCTCCTGTTGTCGCTGCCCTCGAAGCAGCGCGCAGTTTCGCGGCGGAGTTCCGCGCTTGGGGCACGGCTTGGTGACGCGATGTGACCGGCGCAGCCGCCGGTCACCGCTGTCACATCCTCACACTTCAGAACGAGTAGGTGGCGCCGAGCGTGAAGTAGCGACCCACCGCGCCCTCCTGGTGCAGCGAGGGGTTGTAGTGCGCACCGCCGGCCGCCACGCCCCCGCCGCTGGAGCTGGAGGCGAACGCATCGATCGGCGGCTTGCGGTCGAACAGGTTCACCACCGACAGCCGCCATTGCAGCGCCTTGCTCATCGAGTAGCTCAGCGCGAGGTTGGTGGTGGTGAAGGCGCCGACGCGGCACAGGCCGGCGCCGGCCGGCGCGCCGTTCGGGTAGATGCTCGACAGTGCCGCGCTGCAGTCGTTCAGGTCGTAGCTCGGGTCGATCACCGAGAAGCTGCTGGTGTGCTGCACCGTGCCGGTCAGTTCCAGCGGGCCGTTCGCCCAGGTCAGCGAGAACGCGGCCCGGTCGCGCGGCGTGCCGGTGTTGGTCGACACGAAGCTCGGCCCGTGCGTGCCGGCCAGCTCGAAGTGCTTGCCCTCGCGGTCGATCGAGTAGTGCAGCATGTGCGTCCACTGCAGCTGCGCACTGAAGCGGCCGGCGCTGCCGGCATCCCAGCGCGCGCGCATGTCGAGGTCGAGACCGTCGGTGCGCGCCTTGCCCAGGTTCAGGAACGGGTAGGTGCCATAGAGAATGGTGTCGTTCTCGTCGGTCGGCGCGGCGTTCGGCGTGGTCGGGCTGTTGACGCGGTAGAGCTTGGTGCCGTAGGCATTCGGGTTGTCGATCTGCGACTGGCCGAACAGGCCCACTGAGACGATCTGGTCGGTGATGCGCACGTCGTAGTAGTCGAGCGAGACGTTGATGTTCGGCGTCGGCTCGAAGATCAGGCCCAGCGTGTACGAGCGCGACTTCTCCGGCTTCAGGTTCTTGCCCGGCAGCTGCAGCTGGGTGCCGCCGACGCCGATGTCGCAGGCTTCGCCCGGCTTCACCAGCTGGCACAGCGCGGTGTCGAACAGCGCCGGCAGGAAGCCGGCGCTGGAGCCCGAGGTGCCGATCTCCACCGGGTTCGGCGCACGGAAGCCACCGGCCATGGTGCCGCGCAAGGTGAGCGTCTTCGCTGGCGTGAACTTGGCCCCCAGCTTGGGCGTGACCGACGAGCTCTGGCCCAGATAACGGTCAACGCGAGCGGCCGCATCGACCTGGAAGCTCTTGGTCATCGGCGCATGCAGCTCGACGTACGCGGCCTGGATGTTCTGCTTGCCGACACCGAAGGCATAGATGTTGCTCGACTGCACGCCCTGCGCGAAGGCCTCCGGGAAGCGCTCGGAGAGCTCGCGGTGCAGGAACTCGACCCCGGCGCCGACCGCGAGATCGCCGCCGTCCAGTTTCGCGAGCTCCTTGCTCGCGCGCAGGTTGACGAAGTTCAGGTCGTTGGTCGAGGTGCTGGTGGCGGTCGGCACGAGGCCGGCGATCACGTCCGCCGGGTTGCTGCCGCCGACCACGTAGCGACCGCTGTTGAGCGCCGACTGCAGGTTCGGGAAGCTGACGAAGTTCAGCATCTCCAGCTTCGTCGTCACCCGCGTCAGCCCGAGCGTGGCAGTCAGGTCCCAGCCGGCCACGTTGCCGTTCAGGCTGCTGACCAGCCGGTACGAGCGGCTGCGCGTCTTGCTGTGCTGCGCACCGATGTCGTCGAGCACGGCGTCCACCGGCAGGCCGGTGGCCGGGTCGATCACGTTGGTGTTGTTCAGCGCCGCCGGCACCGGCGATGGATGGTTGGGCCCGAACTGGAACTGCACGATGCCCGCCGACGGCGACACCCAGTTCAGCAGGCCCACCTGTTCGGCCTCGCTGCCCTGCACCGAGGCCGAGACATCCAGTGTCCAGTCCGACGGCAGCTTGGCCGACACGCGGCCGAGCAGGCTGTAGGTGCGGGTCTTCGGCGCGACCTGCAGCTCCTGGTTGTCCGGCGGCGGGCCGTCGGCGATGCCGCCCCAGGGGCTCCAATCGGTGGTGGTCAGCCAGGGCCGGCGGTTCAGCAGGATCGGCTGGCGCTGGCGGTAGTCGGCCGACAGGTAGCCGGCGATGCCGTCACGCTCGAAGTCGCCGAAGCCGCGAATGCCCGACAGGTGCACCGAGCCGCCATCGCCATGGCCCGAGCGTCCGCCCTCGGCGTGCAGCGTTGTGCCCTGGTGCTGCTTCTTCAGGATGACGTTGACGACACCGGCCATCGCATCGGAGCCATAGATCGCCGAGGCACCGTCCTTCAGCACCTCGATGCGCTCGACCGCGTCGATCGGGATCGAGTTGATGTCGACGAAGTCGCGCTGGCCGTCGTCGGGCAGCGGGTACGGCGCCATCCGCTGGCCGTCGATCAGCACCAGCGTCGCGCCCACCGTCAGGCCGCGCAGCGAGATGCCGCTGCCGCCGGCGCCGAACGCGGCCGGCGTGGCCTGGCCCAGCGAGCCCATGTTGTTGGCCGACAGGCTGGACAGCACATCGGCCACCGAGCTGTAGCCCGAGCGCGCGATGTCCTGCGCACTCAGCGTGAGCACCGGGCTCGGCGTCTCCAGGTCGGTGCGGCGGATGTGCGAACCGGTGATCACCACGCGCGGCGGCGTGGCCTCCGTGCTGGTGGACTGGGCCTGTGCCGCGGTGGAACCCGCCGCCAGGCCAGCCGCCAGCGGCAGCGCCGCCAGGCGAAAACGCAAAGGAACACGGCGGCACGACGATGCCGATGAACGCATGGGGGACTCCTCCTGATCGGACCTCGTCCCCATGCTACCCAAGGGGAGCACCCCGCAAGAGGCACTGTCCCGCGGACGCAACGTCCCCGGCAGGGGACAGGCCGCGCAGCGGCCAGGGGAGCGCGATGCCCGTCGGAAGGGTCAAGCCCGATCCGGGTTGCCCGGTCGGGCTTGACAGCCCCCCCTGGGGGGCGGCCGCCAGGCGGCCGGGGGTCGTTACTTCAAGGCCTTGAAGCGCAGGCGATGGGGCCGGGCGCCCTCTTCACCCAGCCGCTTCTTCTTGTCGGCCTCGTATTCCTGGTAGTTGCCGTCGAAGAAGAACCACTGCGAATCGCCTTCGCAGGCCAGGATGTGGGTGGCGATGCGGTCGAGGAACCAGCGGTCGTGGCTGATCACCATCACCGAGCCGGCGAATTCCAGCAGCGCGTCTTCCAGCGCGCGCAGGGTTTCGACGTCGAGGTCGTTCGAGGGTTCGTCCAGCAGCAGCACGTTGCCGCCCTGGGCCAGGGTCTTGGCCAGGTGCAGGCGGCCGCGTTCGCCGCCTGACAGCGAACCGACAAGCTTCTGCTGGTCGTTGCCCTTGAAGTTGAAGCGGCCGATGTAGGCGCGCGAGGGCATCACGAACTTGCCGACGACGATGTTGTCGAGCCCGCCGGAGACGTCTTCCCACACCGTCTTGTCGTTGGCCAGGCTCTGGCGGCTCTGGTCGACGAAGGCCAGCCTGGCGGTCTTGCCGATCAGCACTTCGCCGGAATCGGGCGTCTCGGTGCCCTGGATCATGCGGAAGATCGTGGACTTGCCGGCGCCGTTGGGGCCGATGATGCCGACGATGGCGCCGGCCGGCACCTTGAAGCTCAGGTTGTCGATCAGCACCCGGTCGCCGAAGGACTTGCTGACGTTGACGAACTCGATCACCTCGTGCCCGAGGCGGTCGCCCACGGGGATGAAGATCTCGTTGGTCTCGTTGCGCTTCTGGTATTCGTAGTCCGACAGTTCCTCGAAGCGGGCCAGGCGCGCCTTGCTCTTGGCCTGGCGGCCCTTCGGGTTGGAGCGCGCCCACTCCAGTTCCTTCTTCATCGCCTTGGTGCGCGCGTCTTCCGTGCGCTGCTCGGTCTCCAGGCGCGCTTCCTTCTGCTCCAGCCAGGTGGAGTAGTTGCCCTTGTAGGGGATGCCGCGGCCGCGATCCAGCTCCAGGATCCATTCGGCGGCGTTGTCCAGGAAGTAGCGGTCGTGGGTGATGCCCACCACGGTGCCCGAGAAGCGCGTGAGGAACACTTCAAGCCACTCCACCGATTCGGCG
>CAZXLI010000179.1:0-13971 GCA_964641795.1 uncultured Bordetella sp.
TTCGCTGCGCGGAATCAACGACGCCCTCGCAACCACGCCCGAAGAGCGGGCCGGCGGCAGCGTGCACTACAACTACCAGGACCAGCCTTTCCCGGCCGAGGAGGCGCCGGGCATCAGCGTGTTCTGGCGCGACGAGGCCGGCACGGTGTTCCACACCTACTCGACCTACGGCCGCGGCGTCGAGCTGATGATGGGCACCTACGACTTCCTCGACATCACGCCCAAGGGCCGCGACGAGGAAGGCCTGGCGCACCCGATGGCCTGGGTGCGGCACCACGATCGCTACGAGGCCGCGCCGGCCCCGGCGGCCGCCAGCTGCTGCCACGCGACGCAGGCCTGAGGCCTAGCGCACGAAAGACGCGTCATGGACAGCCTCTGGCCCTGGCTCGCGCTGGCCGGCATCGGTGCGCTGCACGGCCTGAACCCGGCCAGCGGCTGGCCGCTGGCGGCCTGGTGCGCCTGGCGCTCGCGCAGCCCGGCCGCGGCGCTGCGCACGCTGCTGCCGATCGCGCTGGGCCATGTGCTGTCGGTGGCGCTGGTGTCCGCGCTGGTCGCCTTCGGCTTCGGGCTGGACCGCGGCCTGCTGCAGTGGCCGGCGGTGGGTGCCTTGCTGGTGATCGTGTGGCGGCAGGGGCGGCATGTCCGGCAGCAGGGCCGGCGGGCGCTGTTCGCGTGCAACGGCGCCGCCGGCCTGGCGCTGTCCGCCTTCATCGCGGCCACCGCCCAGGGCGCGGGGCTGATGCTGGTGCCGGCACTGGTGCCGCTGTGCCTGTCCGACTCGCCGGCCAAGGCCATCACCGCGTCGGGCTCGCTGATGCTGTCGCTGGCCGCCGTGGCGGTGCATCTGGCCGCGATGCTGGGGGTCACCGCGCTGCTGGCGCTGGGCGGCCGAGCGCTCGGGCTGCGGGCCGCGCCGATGGACGGGTGAGCAGGGAGAGCCCACAATGGACCGGGGGCCTTGACCGGCCTCGCGCTGTTTCGGCGCGGCAGTTCTTCCACCCCGAAGTCCACCATGAGGATCGCAGCGCGCACGGCCAGCCTCCATGCGAAATTGATGCTCGCGCTGGCCGTGGTCGTGGTCGCGATGGCGGCTGTCTCCGTCACCGTGCTCACCGGCCAGGAGCGCGAGCGTCGCTTGCGCGAGCTCGACGCGCGAGCCGACCGCATTGCCGCGCTGTTCAGCCGCTCGCTGGCCCCCACGCTGTGGACCGTCGACTACGGCGCCGTGCAAGGCCAGCTCGAAGCGCTGGCGCCCAACCCCGAGGTGGTGAGCTTCCGGGTCAGGGCAGGGCAGCAGGGCCTGGTGGCCGAAGTGCTGCAGCAGCGCGAGGTCGATCCCGCGCAGGTGATCGTCCGCGAACGCCCCATCGTCTACTCGCCTCACGGCGGCCCTGCGCAGGAGGTCGGGCGCATCGAGATCACGCTCAGCCGCGAACCGGCCGAGGCCGCGATCCGCAGCGCGCGCAACACCATCGCCGCGCTGATCGTCTCGATGATGGCGGTGTTGTACGTGGTGACCTTCCTGCTGTTGCGGCGCCTGGTCGGCCGGCCGATCGTCCTCATCAGCGAGACGGTCGACCGCATTGCCTCGGGTGATCTGGCAGCCCGCTGCGTGGTCGACAGCCACGACGAGCTCGGGCGCCTGGTCACCCGCGTGAACGCCATGGCCGATGCGCTGGAGGAATCCACCCGCCACACGCAGGAGGCGGCGCAAGACCTGCGCCGGCACCGCGACGCGCTGGAAGACACCGTGCGCCAGCGCACCGCACAGTTCGAGGAAGCCCGGCAGCGCGCCGAGGAAGCCAACCGCGCGAAGAGCGACTTCCTGGCCAACATGAGCCATGAGATCCGCACGCCGATGAATGCCATCCTCGGCATGTCGCAGCTCGCGATGCGCACCGCGCTCGACCCGCGCCAGCACAACTACGTGCAGAAGATCCACGTGGCGGCGCAGTCCCTGCTGGGCGTCATCAACGACATCCTCGACTTCTCGAAGATCGAGGCCGGCAAGCTCGACGTCGAGCAGCTTGACTTCCAGCTGGGCGACGTGCTGGACAACCTGGCCAACGTGCTCGGCATGGGGGCGGAGGAGAAAGGCCTGGAGCTGCTGTACGTGGAGCCACCCGACCTGCCGCACGCGCTGGTCGGCGATCCGCTGCGGCTCAGCCAGGTGCTGCTCAACCTGGGCAACAACGCGCTGAAGTTCACCGAGCGCGGCGAGATCGCCCTGGCGGTGCAGGTCCAGGCGCAGGGCCCGGACTGGACCGAGCTGCGCTTCGAAGTGCGCGATACCGGCATCGGCATCGACCCGGCGCAGCGAGCGCGCCTGTTCCAGCCCTTCGAGCAGGCCGATGCCTCCACCAGCCGGCGGCATGGCGGCACCGGGCTCGGGCTGGCGATCAGTCGGCAGCTGGTGCGCCTGATGGGCGGCGAGCTCGAGGTGGACAGCGAGCCCGGCCGGGGCAGCCGCTTCTTCTTCACGCTGCGCTTCGGGCTGCAGCCGAACCAGCCCCGCCAGGCGCCGCTGCGGCACGAAGGTCTGCAAGGCAGCCGGGCCCTGGTGGTTGACGACAACGCATCGGCGCGCGAGCTGCTGGTCGACATGATCGGGTTGCTGGGGCTGGCGCCCGACAGCGCGGCCGACGGCAGCGCCGCGCTGCAGAAGGTGGCCGCCGCCGAGGCCGCGGGCATGCCCTACGACCTTGTCCTGCTCGACTGGAAAATGCCCGGCATGGACGGCGTCGAGTGCGCGCAGCGCCTCCGCGCGCTGGCCCGTGCGGGCGGCCGCGCGCCGACGGTGATGATGCTCACCGCCTTCACGCGCGACGAGGTCTTGCTCAAGCTGGCGCAGCAGCAGGTGCCGGTGGCCGCACTGTTGACCAAGCCGGTCACCCCGTCGTCCCTGTTCGATGCCTGCTGCCAGGCGCTGGGCCAGGCCGCTGCCGTCACCACCCGGACCCAGCGGCGCCAGGGCGCCCTGGTGGAAAACAGGTCCAGCCTCGCAGGGGCCCGCCTCCTGCTGGTGGAAGACAACGAGATCAACCGCGAGCTCGCGCTGGAGTTGCTGGCCGGCGAAGGCATCAGCGTGGCAGTGGCCGGCGATGGCCAGCAGGCGCTGCAGATGCTGGCGCAAGAGCCGTTCGACGCCGTCCTGATGGACTGCCAGATGCCGGTGATGGACGGCTTCGCGGCGACGCGAGCGCTGCGGCAGCAGCCGCAATGGCGCGACCTGCCGGTGATCGCGATGACCGCCAACGCGATGGCGGGCGATCGCCAGAAAGCGCTGGACGCGGGCATGGACGACCACATCGCCAAGCCGATCAACATCGACGAGATGTTCGCCACCCTCGCCCGCTGGGTTCGGCCGCAGCGGCCCTGCGTGGGCGGCGCATCGGCCGACCCCACCTGAGCACGGAGACCCCCATGCATGAAGGCCACCTCGCGCTGCGCCGCCGCTGGCTCCGGGCCGGTGCCGGCGCCTGCCTGCTCGGTGCGATGGGCATCACGCGCGCCCAGAGCGTGTTGCGCATCGCGCGGCTGGAGAACGTGCCCGACCAGGCGCTCGGCGCCGAGCTGCTGATCGTGATCTACAAGCGGCTGGGCGTTCGCGTGGAGTTTGTCGACCTGCCTCCCAAGCGCTCGTTGATCGAATCCAGCGAAGGCCGTGCCGACGGTGAAGTGCAGCGCATCCTCGCCGTGCAGCACCAGTACCCCTCGCTGGTGCCCGTGCACCCGAGCTTCAACTCGATCGAGCCGTCGGCATTCGTCCGCCGCGGCACGAGCCTGCACGTGGACGGCTGGAAGTCGATCGCGCCCTACACCATCGGCATCGTGCGCGGCGTGGGCTCTTCGGAGCGCGGGACCCAGGGCATGCGCGCGGTGGAACCGGTCGCCACGATGGAAAACCTGATGCAGTCGCTGGCCGCCGGCCGCTTCGAGGTGGCGGTGAACGACCGTTTCAGCGGGCTGTTGCTGATCCAGCGGCTGGGGCTGGCCGGCAAGGTGCAGCCGCTGGAGCCGCCGCTGGAACACATCCCCCTGCACCACTTCCTGCATGAGCGCCACCGCGAACTGGTGCCCCGGGTGGGGGAGGTCATCGGCAACATGCAGGCCAGCGGCGAGCTGGACCGGCTGCGGCAGCAGACCATGGACGCGATGCTGTCGGCCGCCAGGCGCTGAACACGCGGCGTGACGGCTTGCCGCGGCGTTCGTGCTGCTGCATCCTGCTCGCCTGGAGGGCAGCGCTCATGCAGGTGCACGAACTGATCCAGCAACTCGCGGCCAGCGTGCCGGAAGGCGCACCGCCGGGCACGCGGCGCCGCGTGGCGGGGCGTGTGGACACCGGGCCGCAAGCGCACGAGGTGGCGGCCGAGGCCCGCATCGACGCCCAGGGTCGCCGCCGCGAACGCTGGTACTGCGATGGTGTGCGGCTGCAACGGCATGAGCTGATGCGCCTGACCTGCGCCGAGACCGAATGCCCGCAGGCCATGGCCTTGCGCGAGCAGTGGGCTGCGTTCTGCGGCCGGCGCGCCGGCTCGGACGCCAGGCCCGCGCCGCTGCCCGCGCACACGGTACGTCCGCTGATCACGGTACGTCCGCTGATGCGCGAGGTGCCGATCAACGCGGCCGGCTACCGCTGTGTCGCGCGGCCGGCCAGCTTCCGCTGCTTCACCCCCTGCCCGAACGGTGCGCACCCCGCGTTGTGGATCGCCAAGCAGGGCTACGACCTGTTCGAGGAAGGCCGCTGCATCGGCGGTGGCCTGCGCTCGGCCGGCGGCATCAGCCGCCCGCACCTGCCCAGCCTGCAGGCGGTGGAGGCCTACCTGCTGGGCCGGCAGCTCGAGGCCTGGGCCGTGCTGCAGGCGGTGGCGGACCGCTCGCGCTGAACCCGCCCCAGGGGCCGCCAGGCCGTGGCTGCGGTTGGCGTTGGTATCAGCGCAGCCGCACGAAGCGCAGGCGATTGATCAACCTCTCGCCGAAGCTGGTGGTGAAGGCTTCGGACACCACTTTCAGCTCGCCGAGGCTGGCCAGTGCCTTGAGCTCCTTGGCCGCCGCGTCGTAGACGAACGGGTTCTCCAAAGAGGTGCCGGCCTTTGGCAATTCATGTTCAACGCCCTGTACGGAATCGAGGAACGCGGAGCGGGCGAGTGTGCGCACGGCTGACCCTTCATGAAACGGCGGTAAAGAGACGCCAGTCTAAGTGCCCGGCGCCGGGCAGTCGGGCAATCCCCACGTGCCGCGCTGCAGGACTGCGACAGCCCTTGACCTCGATCACACCCGCGTGCTGGCAGCCCAGGCTGCGGGTGCCGGGCACTTGGCCAGCAGCCCGAGTTCGGGGCAGGCCCTGATCGAGCCCGGTGCACGCAGATCATCTTCGTCCGGTCGAGGTTGTCCTGAGAAGCGCCCAGGGGCTGCGGGTCGCCGTGCAGCACGACGCCGGCCAGCCGCACGCCGACCGCGCCTACGAAATGTCGGTGGCATGGCAGCGTGACATCCCGGGTTCGATCGAACCGGCCCGGGATGCCCGTGACAACGTGATGACCGGGCCGATATCCCGAAGGACCCGCGCGGGTTTGCTGTGGCGCATCACGCCAGCGGCCGATAACAGTGCACATCGTCCTCTTGCGAGTGCCCATGACCCTCTCGCTGTCAGCCGCCACACCCGATGTGCGCACCGTGCGGCAATTGATCGAGCGCCATGCGCTCAAGGCCCACTTCCAGCCGGTGGTGGCCTTGGCCGAGGCGGGGATCTATGGTCACGAGGCCCTGATCCGCACGCCTGCGGGCTCGGCATGGCGCAACCCCGATGCGCTGTTCGCCGCCGCGCGCCGCGAAGACGTCGCGATCCCGCTGGAGATCGAGTGCCTGCGGGCGGCCCTGCGCGACTGGGCGAACCAGCGTACGGGCGGCCGCCTGTTCGTCAACCTCAGTGCCACCGCATTGCTGCAGATGCTGGAACGGCTCGGCGTCGACGCGGCGCTCGGCATGATCAGCGAGCTGGGCGTGGCGCCATCGGCCATCGTCATCGAGCTGACCGAGCATGAACGGGTGCGCGACATCGAGCAGCTGGTCGCCTCGGCCGGCCAGTTGCGCCGCCATGGCATGGGCCTGGCGCTCGATGATTTCGGCGATGGCCGCTCCAGTCTGCGGTTATGGTCCGAGCTGAAGCCCGAGATCGTCAAGATCGACAAGTATTTCACCCACGACCTGCCGCACAGCGACAACAAGCTGCAGACCTTCCGCGCGCTGCTTCAGATTGCCGAAACCTTCGGCGCCAGCATCGTGGCCGAAGGCATCGAGACCGACGAGGAGCTGCGCGTGCTGCGCGACCTGGACGTGCGCTTCGGCCAGGGCTACGCGCTCGGCCGGCCGCAGGCAGCGGCGGCGGCCGGGCTGCCCGCGGCAGCGCTGGCGGTGCTCAGGAGCCGCGACATCGCCGTGTTCCCCGAGCGTCGCCGCGCCGGCCACCACGGCATCACCGCGGCGCGGCTGATCGCCGAGCTGCCGCCGGCCGCGCCGCGGCTGACGCACGACGATGCCTTCGCGCTGTTTCAGGCGCAGCCCGAGCTGCATGCGCTGGCCATCGTCGAAGACGGCCGCCCGCTCGGCCTGCTGAACCGGCAGCAGCTGGTCAACAACTATGCCAAGCCCTACTTCAAGGAGCTGTACGGCCGCCGTCCGGCACTGTTGCACGCGAACCCGCAGCCCCTGATGCTGGACATCCATGCCGGCATCGACGAGCTGACTGCCGTGCTGACATCACCCGACCAGAACTACCTGACCGAAGGCTTCATCATCACCGAGGGGCAGCGCTACCGCGGCCTGGGAACCGGCGAGCGGCTGGTGCGCACGGTGACCGAAGCGCGCATCGAGGCGGCGCGACATGCGAACCCGTTGACCTTCCTGCCCGGCAACATCCCGATCAGCGACCACATCGACCGGCTGCTGGCCAGCGGCCGCGCGTTCTTTGCGTGTTATGCCGACCTGAACCAGTTCAAGCCCTTCAACGACCAGTACGGCTACTGGCGCGGCGACGAGATGATCCGACTGGTGGCGAGGGTAATCGTCGCGCACTGCGATGCGCGGCGTGATTTCGTCGGTCATGTCGGCGGAGACGACTTCGTGATGCTGTTCCAGAGCGAGGACTGGGCCGAGCGCTGCGCGCGCATCGTGGCGACGTTCAACGAGCAGTCTCGCAGCCTCTTCGATGCCGATGCGCTGGCCGCCGGCGGCATCATGGCCGAGGACCGCAGCGGCGTGATGCGCTTCCACCCCTGCACCACGCTGAGCATCGGTGCCGTGCCGGTGACCCGCGGGCGCTATCGAGGCTCCGACGAGGTGGCCAGCGCCGCGGCGGCGGCCAAGCGCCTGGCCAAGCACAGCGGGCGGGGCGTGTGCGTGCTGGCGTCCGACACGCTGCACGAGGATTCGTTCGCCCTCGGCATCGGCTGAGCGCGGCGGTGCGCCGCCGGCGCGCGCACCTCACGCCGTGTCGCGCAGCCGCGCCAGGCGCTGCAGCAGCTCGATCGGCCGAACCTCCTCGGTGCCGGCGACGCCGGCGTAGACCGCGCCGTCATTGCCGTCGAGGGTCAGTACCTCGCCCTCGGCCATGGGCTGGCCGGCCAGACACACCTGGCGTCGCGGCAGGTCGATCTGCAGGTCGCCGCAGCCCACCAGGCAGACCTTGCCGAGCTGGCGCGCCACCACCGCGGCATGCGAGGTGCGGGCGCCGCGCGCCGTCAGCAGTCCCGTGGCGAGTTCGAGTGCGGCGATGTCGGCGGTCTCGGCTTCCTGGCGCAGCAGCAGCACCTGGGCGCCGGCTTCCCGGCGCTGGCGCGCGCGGCCTTCGTCGAGGGCGATCTCGCCGATCGCCACGCCTTGCGAGGCCGGCGTGGCACGGGCCAGCGGCGCCAGCGCTTCGCCCTGGGTCGACACCACGCGGCGGCCGGTGAGCGTCGCATCGTCGATGTCCTGCGTCCGCTCGCGCGCCAGTGCGGGGTCGATCAATCCTTCGTCGCACATGTCCAGCGCGATGCGCGCCTGTGCCTCGGGGCTGCGCTTGCCGTTGCGCGTCTGCAGCAGCCAGAGCCGGCCCTCCTCGACCGTGAACTCGAAGTCCTGCATGTCGCCGAAACCCTGCTCGAGTTGCTGCACCGCGTGCAGCAACTCGCTCCAGACCGCGGGCGCGGCGCTGGCCAGTTCGGCATGGCCCGCGGCACTGCGGCGGCCCGACACCACGTCTTCGCCCTGGGCGTTGAACAGGAAGTCGACCCAGGGCGTGGGCTCGCCGCTGCGCGGGTCTCGCGTGAATCCGACGCCGGCGCCCGACCGGCCGCCGCCATTGCCGAACACCATGCGCTGTACGGTGACGGCCGTGCCCATCGTGTCGGACAGCTGGTTCATGCGCCGCCATGTCCGCGCCTTGTCGCCATGCCAGCTGGCCAGCACAGCGCCGATGGCGTCCTGCAGCTGCACGCGCGGGTCCTGCGGAAACGGTCGGCCGTGGTCTCGCGCCAGCGTCTCCAGGTGCAAGCGGGCCAGGCTGCGCAACTCGGCGAAGTCGAGCTCGCGCTCGTCGCGGCCACCTGCCACGTGCTGCAGGTTGTCTTCGAACACAGCGGCCGGCACGCCGAGCACGATCTCGCCGTAGCCTGCTATCAGCCGCCGGTAAGCGTCCCAGGCCAGGCGCGGATTGCCGGTCGCGCGGACCAGGCCGGGCAGCGTGTCCTCGGTGAGGCCGATGTTCAGCACCGTTTCCATCATGCCCGGCATCGACACAGGCGCGCCGGACCTGACGGACAAAAAGAGCGGCCGCCGTGGATCGCCGAAGACTGCATCGCTGGCGGCTTCCAGTGTCGCCATCGCGGGCAGCCAGTCGGCCGGCACCGGTGGCTGCGGCGAGAGGCACCAGGCGGTGTCCAGCACGAAGGCCGGCGGCACCGGCAGGCCCAGGCGGGCCATGCGGATCAGGTTGTGGGCCTTGAATCCCACGCGCTCGGGCGGCGGCACTTCAGCGCCAGGCGCCGCGCCGCAGCCGATCATCGTCGGCGGGCCCGGGAGCAGGTTCGTGGCGGGTAAGCGTGCGTTCATGGCGTGCTGGCCTCGATGCGGTGGAGCGTGGTCTCGCGCAGGCCGTGGCACACCAGCAGCAGTGCGTCGCTGGCCTCTTCGATCGACGCCGCCAGGTCGGTGCCGAGGGCCAGCGCCACCGCATCGCCATCCTCGCGTGCCTGGCTCGTCAGCGCACGGCGCACCTGGCGCAGCAACTCGTCGGCACGGCGCTCGGACTGCTGCACGCGCCAGCACGCGGCGAGGAATTCGTCGTGGTCGGCCGATTCGCTCTCGCTGCCCAGCGTGGCGACAATGGCCAGTGCCTTGATCTCGTCCTGCACCGCTGATGTCACGGTCTCGGCCAGCTGGCCCAGCAGTGCGCGCAAGGGGGGTGCGAAGCCGACGGCGACATGCCGGTGCCGGCCATCGTGCCCGGCAGCGCGCGATTCGGCACGCGCAGCCAGGTGCTCGGCTGCCAGATCGAACACGAAGCAAGCCTCCTCCAGTGCGTCGGCCACGTCGTCGGCGCGTTCGATCAGGCGCAGCCAGATGGGCGGGGTGCGCTGGCGTTCGGCCTGGTTGCGGGCACGCAGCACGAGCTGGTCGGCCTGCTGTTCCCAGTCCTTCGCGCGGGCGCCCAGCCGGCGCGCTGCCGCCGGATCGGCATCACCGCCATGGGTGATGGCGTCGCGCAGCGCCTGGGCCAGCGCGTGGCACAGGGCCGCATGCTCCTCCAGCAGCGCGGTGTGGCTGCGCCGGCCATGCAGCCGACGCGCCAGCAGCGCGCGGGCTTCGTCTTCCACCAGGCTGGCCGGCTGGTGGTTGCCGGCCGCCCGCGAGGCCAGTGCCAGCACGTCGACGAGGAAGTCGCGTGCCGCCTCGTCGCCCAACACGGTGTCGAGCCGGTCGCCGAGGCGAAAGGTCGCGGCGCCCTGGGCCGCCATCGCGTTCCACACCAGCCGCTCGCCGCCGGCAGCCAGCCAGGCGCGGTGGCCGCAGCGTCTGCGCGTGGCGGCTTCGAGCACGGCCACCGCGCCGTTACGGTCGACGAAGGGCAACAGCCGTTTGCGGGCGCGGTTCCAGTCGATCAGGAACACGACGCGCTCGCCGATGCCTTCGAGCTGCTGCTGCAGCGCGGCCTCGTCCTCGGGCTCGAACTGCGCGGTGCCGATCTGGAACGCTTCGCCGGCGTTCAAGCCCTCCTGCCGGCGCGTCTGATCCTCCGACCAGCGTGCGCCCACCTGCGCGAGCAGGCGCTGAAAGAACGCGAAGCGCTGGCGATGCAGGTCCGAGTAGGTCAGCGTGGCACGCGGCGGCGTCGCGGCGGTGTCCACCTGCAGCACCAGCACGTGGGCGTCGTTGGTGCCGATGTCGTTCTGGATCATCAGTCGCGGGCCGTCCCGCGTGGCCGAGGTGTCGAGCCCGGGGTGATCGCCCTTCAGCGCACGCGTGCGATCGAGGCCGCGCATGAAGGCCGCGACGCGGGCATCGTCGCTGCCATCGGCTGCCAGCTGCCAGGTGTGGGCGCCGGCGATTTCGCGCGTGGCCAGCCTGGCTGCCAGCGCGTTGAGTGCCTTGTGCAACGCCATCACCAGCTTGTGCAGGCTGTCTTCGGCGCCGTGGCGCGCATGCGTCAGTGCCGCCAGTTCTGCGGCACCAAGGACCGGTTCCGGCGCCTCGGCCAGCGCGTGCAGGCGCTGCAGCCACGGCTCGACGCGTGCGGTGAGGGCCGGGTCGACATCGGCCGCTTCGAGCAGCGGCCGGGCCATGGCCGCCAGGTCATCGTGCAGCCGGTGAGCAAGCCGAGGCAGAGCGGGCATCCTCAGGCCATCGCCGTGCGGCGTGGCGGTGGCGGGCAGCTCCTGCAGCCACTCGGCCTCCGTGCGCGGCTCGATGCCGGCTGAGGCGATCTCGCGGCGGAAGTCGGGCAGCGGTGCGCCGGGCGACTGCGCTTGGCCGGCGGCGGCCTGCAGCAAGGTGAGACACAGCTTGATGCGGTCGTTGGCCTTCAGCGCGGCCCGCAGGCGGCCGGGCTGCAGCAGCGAAGCCAGGCCCAGCGAGGCGACGGCGTGTTCCTTTTCCATCGGGGGTGTTCTCGGGTTGGGGCGCGTCAGCCCAGTCTTGGCGGTGGCCATGACAAGCCCATGACGGCACCGCTGCGATCGCGGGCCCGGCTTGCGCAACGTCAAGCCGCGGCGCGATCGGTGTGCCATCGCCGTGCAGACCTGCTAGCTTGGCGGGCATGCGACATCCCGACCCCGCCCTGCCGCCCGCTGAAGCCGACCCGCTGCCCACCGACGACCCCGCGCGTGCTGCCACGCGGGCTTTCGACAGCCGCGTCCATGCCGCGATCGCGCATGCGACGCAGGGGCTCTCGCCAGTGTCGCTGGCGCTGGCGCAGATGGACTGGTGGCTGCACCTGTGCAGCCAGCCGGCCGAGGCCTGGCGCCTGGGCCTGAAGGCCTGGGAAGGCGGGCTGCGTGGCTGGGGCGACAGCCTGGCCGAGCCCCGCGCCGAGGGTGGGCCCGCCAACGGCGACGCGCGCTTCGCGCACCCGGCCTGGCGTGCCTGGCCCTGGGCCCCGGTGGTGCAGGGCTACCAGGCTGCGCAGGACTGGTGGGCCGAGGCCACCCGGCTGCGCGGCATGACGCCGCACCACCGCGACGTGGCCGCGTTCTTTGCGCGTCAGTGGCTGGACATGCTGTCGCCCAGCAATGCCGGCCTGGCCAACCCCGAGGTGCTGGAGCGCACCTGGCAGCAGGGCGGCGCCAACCTGCTGCGCGGCCTGCAGGCCGCGGGCGAGGACTGGCGCCGCGCCAACGGCCTGCCGCCGCTGGCGCAGGAAGGCCCGCCGCTGCGGCCCGGGGTGGACCTGGCCGTCACGCCGGGCCGGGTGGTGCACCGCAACCGGCTCGTCGAGCTGATCCAGTACACGCCGACCACCGCCACCGTGCACGCGCAGCCGGTGTTCATCGTGCCGTCGTGGATCATGAAGTACTACATCCTCGACCTCTCGCCGCACAACTCGCTGGTGAAGTGGCTGGTGGACCAGGGGCACACGGTGTTCATCCTCAGCTGGCGCAATCCCGACGAGAGCGATGCGCTGCTGGGCCTGGACGACTACCTGCAGCTGGGCGTGTTCGATGCGCTGGCCGCCATCGCGCGGCTGGTGCCGCAGCAGGCGGTGCAGGCCTGCGGCTACTGCCTGGGCGGCACCTTGCTGGCCATCGCCGCGGCCGCGCTGTCGCGCCCGCAGCGCGTGGCCGGCGCCGAGCTGCTGGCGCCGCTGGCCGGTGTCACGCTGCTGGCGGCCGAGACCGACTTCTCCGAGCCTGGCGAAATGGGCGTGCTGATCGACGAGAGCCAGGTCACGCTGCTCGAGGACATGATGGCCGAGCGCGGCTTCCTCACCGGCCCGCAGATGGCCGGCAGCTTCGCGTTCCTGCACGCGCGCGACCAGGTGTGGTCGCGCCGGCTGCGCGCGCGCTGGCTCGGCGAACCCGAGCATCCGAACGACCTGATGGCCTGGAATGCCGATGTCACGCGCATGCCGGCGCTGATGCACAGCCAGTACCTGCGCCGCTGCTACCTGCGCAACGAACTGGCCGAGGGGCGCTACCAGGTGGAGGACGAGCCGGTCTCGCTGGGCGACATCCGCTGGCCGATGTTCGTCGTCGGCACCGAGCGCGACCACGTGTCGCCCTGGCCCTCGGTCTACAAGATCCACCGGCTGGCGAACACGTCGATCCGCTTCGTGCTGGCCAACGGCGGCCACAACGCCGGCATCGTCAGCGAACCCGGCCATGCCGGCCGGCACTTCGCGATGCTGCAGCACGAGCCGGGCGACGGCTGGCGCTCACCCGAGGCTTGGGCGGCGCAGGCGCCACGAACCGACGGCTCGTGGTGGCCGGCGTGGCAGGCGTGGCTGGTGGCACAGGGCGGCGGCCGGCGCGTGAAGGCGCGCAACCCGCCGGTGGATGCGGCGCTGGGCGATGCGCCCGGCCGCTACGTGCTGCAGCGCTACGAGGATCCGCCGCTGTAGCCGGCCCGCGCCAGACGATCAGTCCAGCCGCAGCAGCACCCGCCGCCCTTCGATGCGCACCGGATAACACCGCAAAGGTGCGTCCACCGGCGCGCAGGTCGGCTGGCCGTCGCGCACGTCGAACTTGCCCTGGTGCAGCGGGCATTCGATCTCGTGGCCTTCCAGGAAGCCATCGCACAGCCGGGCACGGCCGTGGGTGCACAGGTTGTCGGTGGCGTAGACGGCCTCGCCGACGGTGTACAGCGCGATGTCGCGGCCGGCCACCTGCACGCCGATCACGTCATCGGTGGGCAGTGCGTCGGCCGAGAGGGCGTCGATCCAGGGGCTGGCGGTGTCGGTGGTGCTCATCGGGGTGGGCCTCAGATCGGGTAGATGATCGAGTTCGGGATCATTTCGCTGTCGTAGATGCATTCGCGCACGGCGAACTTCAGGCCAGCCGGCGTGCGGACGATCGTGTCGAGATAGCGGCCGACGTTGAACCCGGTGCTGGCATCGGACAGCGTGGTGCGGAACACCGCGTAGTTCGCCTCGCACTGCCAGCGCCCGGGCTCGGCGTGGCGCACGATCGGCGTGCCGACGATGTGGCGCTGGTAGTACGGGTCGTGGAACAGCGTCTCGCGGATGCCGTAGACGCGGTCCTTCAGCATGCCCTTGCTGGTGAAGGCCAGCGTGGCCAGCGGAAAGCCGCGCTCGTAGTTCTCGCGGGGCTGGACCTTGTAGACGCATTCATCGTCGAAGAAGTCGATCCAGCGCTCCCACTCGGCGTTGTCGACGGCGGCCGAGTAGTCGGCGTACAGCGAAACGATGGCGAAGTAGTCGGAGAATTCCATGCTCAGACCTCCATCACGTTGCGCCAGTAGGCGTACATGCCGCGGATG